>JANPHP010000376.1:0-30675 GCA_031424495.1 Bacteroidota bacterium
GGCACGATAGTGCAGAGCCTACGTTTACGGCGCACCAAGCATTTGCAGTTTGTTTTGCCTCATTACTACACGCACCAAAGATTTGCTCTGCCGCCAAAACCCACGCATCTCTTGCCTGAGGGAATTGGGTACCTGAAACGTAGATCGTTGTAAGTGCGCGAAAAGCAATTTGGGCAGCGTTGTCAATGCCAATTCCATTCACATTGTAGGTTGCCCCCAGATCATTTGTTCCAAATCCTCCGTTAGCAAGCAAATAGAAGCAGAAGCTTTGCACGCCACTGTTGGTGTGTGCCCCAATTTCTCCTGGCTCACAAACACCAAATTCAAAACGTGGCCCTTTCCATGTTGTAGGCTGACCTAAAGTCGAGGCACATCCGTTGTTTGAATCATAGTGGTCATAATCAGCAGCAGGATCCTTGATGGACCTCGAGAATTGATCGAGTATAAGCAGCGGATTGTTGGAATAACCCCAATCCATTACGTTCGAATTCGTTCTTCTTTCAATGAGTGCACCAAAAATATCAGACATGGACTCGTTGATTGCTCCTCCTTCCCAAGTATTCGGAAGGTTGGCCGTATTGAAGGTGATGCCATGCGTGAATTCGTGTCCCACAATGTCTATTGCCTGACTCATGTCTGACCCTAAATAGATACGATGAAACCCACCAGATTTTGTGAAATATGCTGTGGCTGTATTGTCAGGGTAAACATTATAATTTGTCGTTACTCTCACCACTTCGTTTCCATTGTTGGGGCCTTCCCAAGAATATGGTGAAGCCCGAAAGAAATCCCATGCCTCACAAGCAAACCAGTGGGCTGAAGTTTCAAGGATATCAGTAACTGGCCAATTGTCATCCTTGTCCTTGACCTCTGGGGTTCCATTCCAAGTTGTGCTACCATCGTGCCGCTTGGTATGTATATTGCGATTGTCATTAGAACTCAAAATCCACTTGCCAATACCAGCATCATGTTTCGTATCTATCGTTTGGGTTGCAGCGTAGGTTTGGCTAGGTGCAAAAACGTAGACAGATGCAGGACCGTTGTGACTTTGTAACGGCTCGATTCGAAATACCTGATTGGTTGCAGCATCCACGTAGACCGCAGAATTGAAATTGGGGCTCAAACAAAGCACTTCAAATCGCCACGCAAGTCGATATCTTGATGCTGGAATCGAGTATGGGAGGTAGGAATAGTTGTCCAAGGCCCATAAGAGCTCCGGTTGGGGAAAGTATGTCGCCGATTGATCATTCGTTTCATATTGTAATTCGCTTTCTAGAGCGTCATTGTACCATGCAAACTCATAGTTTCGATTGTCATTGACATAAGCTTCAATTGCCTCTAGACCTTCAAATTGCGGCATACTTTCAAGATCTGATAAGTCTGCTGCGAGTTTCCCGTTTGCACTGAGGACTGATCCACCGTATACATGCTCGATAAATTCTGCAAATTCAACCCTTTTTCCCTTATAACGTTGCTGATATCGGTTGTGAAGATAACCAGATGGATCAGTATAACTTTTGGTGAGATCCAATTCGTTTTCAAAATCGCCAGTCAACGCTTGGTAGATTGCAAAAGCCTGCCCAGACTGCAGCGCCCCTGGGGTGTAGCGACAGAAGCCTGTCGTATCGAAGGATGAAACATAAATAGCAAACAAGGAATCAATCTGTGCTTTGCCATTTGAGACCAAAAGTGTCATCAAAAAAATAAAAGTGAACCAAATCTTTTTCATAATGGTTTTGTAAATTAAATTGCCTACTCTAGTATATTATGCGGATTTTGGGCATCCTCCGCGGCATCATTGCAGCCTGCGCAGCAAAAATGTTCGTTTTCTGAGGCGTTCACCTTTGGAATTCCCCTATCTTCTGACCAACCTGCTGGGTTTTATGGATGAATTTCATTTGCGCCAGTAGTTGTTCAGTCTGGAGTTGACTTTGGTAAATGCAACGACACGAAGGTGTGATTTTTTCAACACAATGTCAAGTGGGTTGCGATATTTATTTTTATCTGCCGCCTGTTCGCTTCAATCGGGGTTATACTCATTTTGCGCGTCAAGTACGCCTTGCACCTGCATCGCTGGGTTGAACTTTTGCATCCGCCCCCAGCCTCATCCCCCCGCCATCCGCCCAAAAATTTTGCCGTCCGCCTAGATTTTACTAGCATGCATCCAAATTCGCGAGCTCGCTTTTAGATTTGGGAAACCCAGCCAACACCAAGACTGCCTTTGAGGCGCTGTTTCGCAAGATGCAGCCGGGCTTGGTGCGCTTTGCCTACATCCACCTGCGTGACACCGAAGATGCCCGCGAGGTCGTGCAAGAGGTCTTCATCAATATTTGGGACAAGCGCGAGCAGCTCAATTTTGAGGAGGAACTCAAGTATTACCTCTTTCGTTCGGTCAAGAATGGCTGCCTGAACATGATCAAAAAGCGCCGCCTCGACACGGTTTCCTTGGAAGAGGGCCTCACGGCCGCCGAGGAGAGCCACGACGACGCCAATGATACCGAGCGCCGCTTCAAGTCGGTGATGGCGCAGATCAACCAATTGCCCGAGATGTGCCGCGAGATTTTTCTCATGAGCCGCATGGAGGGCCTGAGCCACAAGGAAATCGCCGAAATCTTGGAAATCGCCCCCAAAACCGTCGAAAACCAGATCGGAATCGGCCTCAAAAAGATCAGGGAGGGCCTTGGGGTAGGCGGATGAAAGATTTTTGCGAAAAAGTGCGAATCCCCTTGGGGGAAGATTGTAGAATCGCTGTATTGTCAGGGAATGAATGAGACACGTCTATATTACCTCGCCGAAAGCGCTTCCTTCGGTCTCCTGAGCGAGACCGAGCAACAGGAGCTGAATGCTTGGTTGGAGGCTGCGCCTGAAAATCAGGCGCTCTATACAGAAATTTGTGCTTTTTTGGATGTCGCTGGCCAATTCACGGCTCAGGTCGACCCGCAAACCGATGCCGAATGGGCCAAGCTGAGCGCGGCCATCGCCACGCCGGCAGCGGCTCCTGTAAGAGAAGCCCAAATCATCCGCCCACCCTTTTGGTCGGGCAGCCGCGTTTTTGCCGCCGCCGCTTCCATCGTTTTGTTGGCTGTCGTCGGTTATTTCGCCATTTTCAAAGGCGATGCAAAGCCCCTCGACGCCCAGCACTATGCCACCGCACTTGGAGAAACCAAGGAAATCCAACTCGCTGACGGCTCCCATGTGCGCCTCAACGGTGGCTCGACCCTCGATGCCGCAGCTGGCTATGGCGCGACTGACCGTCAGCTCAAGCTCCACGGCGAGGCTTATTTTGAAGTCGCTAAGGACAAAACGCGTCCTTTTATCGTGAGCGCAGGCGCCACCCACGCCGAGGCGCTTGGCACCAAATTCAACGTGCGCATGTCGAGCGCCGACCAAGGCGTGCAACTGAGCGTGACCGAAGGCAAGGTGCGTTTCAGCGCCGAAAATTTCAAAGAACTCATCCTCACCGAGGGCCAAGTCGCCCATTTTGACCTCAAGACGGGTTTTCTGCGGGAGACCATCGCCGCCAAAGACGCCGCAGGCTGGGTCGATAAACGCTTGATTTTCAGGGATGCAGCATTCCCCGTTGCCGCCGAGCAATTGGAGCGCACTTTTGGCGTGACGATACATTTTCCCGAACACTTGAATACCGGACGCTTAACCGCTAACTTCGAAGGTAAGCCACTGAGCGAGGTCTTGGAAGTTTTGACGACGGTTTACAGCGTCAAAGCGAGCCAAGAAGGCAAGGTGGTGACACTTTCCGAGTAATCAGCCACGGCCTGAATGCGGTATTTTTTCAGCATCAGCATACTTGTTTTGTTGCTCTCATCAGCTCGATTGCATGGGCAGTCGACGGTGTTGGAGACGCCGTTGACGCTGAGCTACAACGAGGAGGCACTCACAGAGGTGTTATCCCGCATCGAGCGTACCCTACCTGTCACTTTTTCCTACGATAGTCGCATACTTCCCGAGCAGGAGCTGTCGGGAGAGTTTTCCAATCTGCCACTGGGCAAGGCTTTGGATCAGCTGCTCAATGCTGTTGATATTGCTTGGGAATTGAAGGGCGACATCATCGTGTTGCGCGCGGTCGAGGCGGCGCCCGAGCATGCCTACCATGTGATCAGCGGCTATGTTGAGGACGCGCAGACGGGTGAGCGCCTTGTGGGCGTGCAGGTCTATGACCTGCGCACGCGGCAGGGCACGCTCAGCAACGATGCGGGTTTTTTCAGCCTGCGGCTGCGTGCCGACAGCGTGAAGCTCGTCGTGTCCATGCTTGGTTATGCGGTGTATGCAGAGCGCATTTCACTGCGTGAAAACCTGCGTAGGAATGTTTTTCTCAAAAGTGACTTTTCCCTGGCCACGGTTGTGATTACAGACAAGGATCAGGCAGAGCCGCTAGGCGATGCTGGCGCAAGTGTGATCGAGGTGCCGATGTCTGAGCTGTCGCGGCTGCCCGCCCTTATGGGCGAGACTGACGTGATCAATGTACTCAAGATGTTTCCGGGAGTGCATTCCGGCGGTGACGGCGCTCAGGGGTTTTATGTGCGGGGTGGGGGAGCAGATCAGAATCTCGTATTGCTAGACGGCGCGACGGTCTACAACGCCTCGCATTTGTTTGGATTCTATTCGATTTTCAATTCAGAGGGCATCAAGGATGTGCGCTTGGTCAAGGGCGGATTTCCCGCACGCTATGGTGGTCGTTTGAGCTCGGTGGTGGATATCCAAATGAAGGACGGCAACCTGGAAAAAATCGAAGGCAGTGGCAATATCGGATTATTGTCTGCGAAGCTTACGCTTTCAGGGCCGATCGTCAAGGGCAAGACCTCGTTTTTGGTTTCGGCCCGGCGCACGATTTTGGAGCCCTATTTTGCAGCGATCAATCATTATTCGTTGCCCTTGAATGGCAATCGGCTCGGCTATTCCTTTTTGGACTTGCAGGGCAAGTTGCAACAGGTGATCGGACCCAAGGATCGCTTGCTATTGAGCGGTTATGCGGGCGGCGACCGTTTTTCAAGTGGCTATGACATCGACACGTCTGGCGTGCACAATGGTTTTAATTTCGGATTGCGCTGGAGCAATGCCGTTGGGAGCCTGCAATGGCGACATGAATGGTCGCAACAACTGTTCAGCAATCTGAGCCTGCTTTTCAGCCAATACAAATATACAGCCGAGAGTCAAGCGACTTTACAACTGACGGGCAATTCCCAAATCGTCAATTCCCTCAAGACGATCAGCAGCGTCAAGGATTTGGGGCTGCGTTGGAGTTTTGACCTGATCGCGAGCAGCCATCACTGGTTGCGCTTTGGAGCTGCGACGACAAGGCACGTGTTTGATCCAGAACGCTTTTTGCAGCAGGTGACGGGTGCACCTACCGATTCGCTGAGCACGGAATTGAGCCAAGCCACGATCAGGTCGCTCGAGTCCATGACTTGGTTGGAAGATCAGATACGCATCGGCAAGCGTCTCAACATCAACCTAGGCTTGCACCTGTCCAATTACATCGTCGACAAATCGACCTTTTGGTCCTTGCAGCCGCGCCTGTCTGCGCGGCTGAACCTGCCACTCAATTTTGGTCTGCAGGCCTCTTATACCGACATGGTGCAATACATTCACCTACTTTCCAATGCGGGAGTGGGCTTGCCGACCGATTTGTGGGTGCCTGTGACAGGCGCGGTGCCGCCGCAGCGGTCGCAGCAGTATGCCGTGGGTATCGACAAAAAATTTGGCAATGGCAGCTGGATCGTGAGCGCCGAGGGTTATTACAAAAAAATGGATAACCTAATTGATTATCAGACAGGTGTGAACTTTATTGGAAATTCAGATTGGCAAGACCTGGTAGAAAAAGGTGGTTTGGGCTGGTCTTATGGCGTCGAATTTTTGTTGCGCAAAAACGTGGGCCGCTTCACGGGTTGGCTAGGCTATACCCTATCCAAAACCGAGCGACAGTTCAGCGGCATCAACTTTGGGGAGCGTTATCCCTACAAATATGACCGTCGGCACGATCTTTCGACTGCATTGATTTATACCTTGAGTCCCCACGTCGAGCTCAGCGCGGCGTGGATGTATGCGACGGGTACCGCGATCACATTCCCCAAAGCTGTGTACTATGCTCCATTTTCAACCCAACTGGGTTTTTGGGACCTCAATCAAGGGCAGGGACTGGATGTGCTGATCGATTACGGCAGTCGCAACCAATTCAGGTTGCCAGCCTACCACCGCTTGGACCTGAACGTGCGCGTGACCAAAAAGGTGAAATGGGGGGAAACCTTTTGGAATTTTGGCATCTTCAACGTTTACAACCGACGCAACCCTTACTTTTTGTTCTTGCGCGCCGACTACGCCAATGATCCGAATTCGCCAGAAATCAAGGTGAGAAAGATGAGCCTGTTGCCAATTTTACCAGAGGTTAATTTTGGATTCAAATTTTAGTATATTGGTGTGTGCAAAAGGCATTTACCAAAATACTGTTTTTGGCGGTTTTGGTCGCATTTTTCGGATGCGAGCGTGACTTGGAATACGACTTACCCGGTGCAACGCCGCGTTTGGTCGTGAATTCCCTCTTTTGCGAAGACAGCATTTTCAGGATAGAGGTCAGCGTTTCAGCTTCGCCAGGCGACGGAGCCAAAATAAGAAGCTTAAAAGACGCCAAAATCACCATGTTTGATAACAATCAGCTGGTCAAAGATTTTAAGCTCGACTCGGTATTGGCATCGCCTTACGACTTTTCAGGTAGCCCGATCGCGAGCATTGCACCCACCAAATTGTTTTTTCATTATACCCGCACGACCACTGCGCGCAGTGGGGTGCCTTATCAGATAGAGGTGCGCTATCCCGGCATGGATCCCGTGACTGCGTCAGCTTTGGTGCCTCGTCCTGCACGCGCCTATGCGGTGCCTCAACCACTGAACGAGTCCATTCTCATCAGTGGCAGGCCGTTGGATCGCCTGGTATTTGAAATCGACGACAACGGCAACAAAGACAACTATTACAGCGTGGAAATCATGGCTGCGAAGGCTGGCTCTGGCGAAAAACCGCAACGCATTGTCTTCTTTTCCGACGAAAAAGCATTTTCTGAGAACCTACTTGTGACGAGTGGGCAGCATACCGAGGGCGTCTTTTACAGTCCTGATTACGGTGTGTATTTCAGCAATGGCAAATTCAAGGGCCAAAAACATGCCTTCGAGCTCTATGTCGATCAGACTTACATGAGCGGACAATATCAGCTCAAAGTGCGCGTTCTCACGCTCTCTCACGAGTATTTTGAGTTTGCGACATCCTATCAAAAGCAAAAACTCAACGCCAACAATCCATTTGCAGAGCCGACTCAGGTGTACAGCAATATTGGCGGCGGTTTGGGCATTTTTGCAGGTTACTCGATCACCGAGGCCTATTTCTGAGTTGGAAGCTGGGCCTTTGCCCGTATCTGCAAGCTTCGCTTTCCCTTTTCCGTGATGATCTTCTTTGCTGATGGGGGGCTTTATCTTCCGGCATGATTTGCTGCGCACCTAGCGCTGCAAGGTGATCGCTGGGTTCTTGTTCGGATTGGAGAATGAATTGGGCTTTTAGCAGATGTGATTTCGCTGGGCATCCGCGAGGCTGAGCATCGCTGGTTTCTCACCCAGACCTGCCCGAATTACGTTTTTGATCTCGTCGGAACGCGATGGATCGCGCTCCGACGAGATCAAAAACGTTGATTACCCCCTAAAAACGACATAATTCGCAGATCAACCTGCGTGTTATCGACACGCAGGCTAAGACAAGGAGCCGATCATGTGATTCAATTCGCGCAGCACCTCCTTACCGATGCGTTGGGACTCTGCTACAAGGGCCGGCAAGCGCTGCAATTCGCTTTTGGAACCCGCCAGGCTTTCGATTTTTTGATAGGCTTCCTTCAATTCCTCACATCCCGCATACCCCGACGATGATTTCAAACTGTGGGCGAGTTTGCGAATTGCTTCATAGTCCTTTTGGGCGAGATCGCGGTCCAATTCCTCAAATGCATCGGGCAGCCGCTGTACGATCCTCGTCAGGATGCGTAAGGTGAATTCAGGGTCGCCGCCAGACAGCTCGTTGAGATTGCTGAGGTCGATGAAGTGGTAGGAAATGGGTTGCTTGGTGGATTCATCGGGACTGGGGCTGGGCACGGCAGTTTCGATCACCTGAGATATCGAGGTCGTCGCGTGTGTTGGATTTTCCGTCTGTCCAGATGGTACCGCGATCTCCTGTTTGGCTTCCTTTTGTAGGCCAAGCAAGATAGAATAGTTGATGAGCAAAGAGCGCACTTCGTCCAGGTTGAGCGGTTTGCCGACATAGCCGTCCATGCCCGATGCCAAGTAGTGCTCCTTGTCGCCCTGCATCACGTTGGCGGTCATGGCGATGATGCGCGGCCGGCGGTCGCCGAGCTCTGCAATGATGTGCTTGGTGGCTTCCATGCCGTCCATATGCGGCATTTGCACGTCCATAAAGACGATGTCATAGCTTTTGTCACGCACAGCGTTTACAGCTTCGAGGCCGTTGTTGGCGATGTCGGGATGATAGCCCATGCGCTCAAGCATGCCGGTGACGACCTCTTGGTTGATGACATTGTCCTCTGCGACCAGCAGGTTGAGCGGATACATGCCGGCAATTTGGGCGATGGTTCCAGCAAAGCGCGATTTGACCGATTCCGAAAGTTCCCGCAAGGGTTCACGGTGCAGGATTGCATCCATGAATTTTGAAAGCATGAGCGGCCGAAGCAAAAATTTCAAGCCGAGCTGCTTGTGCTTGGATAGCTCGACGGCATCTTCGGGCAGACTCAGGACCACAATGCTGAGTTCATCGACCGAGAAGCGCTCCCTTGCTTTTTTGATGATGGAGAGTTGGCTATCGATCATTCTGGCATCGATGACCAACATGTCGGGTACCATGCTGGTGTTGAGCAACTCCAGCAACTCATCCTCCTGGTCGGTTGTTTTGCTCCACACGCCCCAACTATCGCAGGTGGAGGAGAGCACGTTCAAGGTTGGGCGGTGGGGACTCGCCAACACGATATGCTTGCCCTTGAGGCCCGGCGTTGCGACGCGCTCGCCACCCGCTGCAGGTTCGCTGTCGATCCAGAAGGTAAATGTAGATCCTTTGCCGAGCTCACTTTGGATGGAGATTTCACCGCCCATCATGTTCACGAGACGCTGGGTGATCGCCAATCCTAGCCCGCTGCCACCATATTTGCGCGATGTCGATGCTTCCAGTTGGTTGAAGGATTGGAAGAGCGAGCCGATTTTTTCTTCAGGAATACCAATACCGGAATCCTTCACGGAAAAGTAGAGGCGCCACTTGCCATCGGGCAAGCGTTCACCACGGTATTTGATCAAAATTTCGCCCTTGGGCGTAAACTTGATCGCATTGCCCACGAGGTTGATGAGGATTTGGCGCAATCGGGTGTGGTCGCCGATGATTTGGGTGGGTGCGTCACGGCCTACTTGGCAGAGGAGGTCTAGGCCCTTGGATTGCGCGCCAAATCCCAGCATTTCCATCACCTCTTCGATGACGCTTTCAGGTTTGATATTTACCTTTTCCAAATCAAGTTTCCCGGCTTCAATTTTTGAAAAATCGAGGATGTCGTTGATCACAGCAAGCAGGCTCTCGCCACTCAACCGAATATTGCGAACAAAATTTTTGTGCTCTGGCGACAAGTCGCTCGCCATAAGCAGGTCGGTCATGCCGATGACCCCATTCATCGGGGTGCGAATCTCATGGCTCATGGTGGCTAGAAATTCAGATTTGGCTTTGTTGGCGGCCTCGACTTGCTCTTTTTGAAGCACCAACTCCTTCGTGGCGATCGCGACCTCGTTGGTGAGGTGCTCGCGCTGCTTGCGCAGGTTGCGGGTGCGCACATTGCTCACCCCGGCAACCAATCCTGTACCGATCAGGAGCATGATGCCAATGAACCAAGATGTGCGCCAAAACGGCGGACGGATCACAAAGGCAAAGGTGGCGAGTTCTTTGTTCCAAATACCTTCGTTGTTGGCGGCTTTGACCATAAACGCATACTCGCCGGGAGGCAAGTTGGAGTAGGTCGCGTGATTGTCTGAGGTGGCTGGCAACCATGTCTCATCCCAACCTTCCATCCTGTACTTGTATTTGACTTTTTGGGGAAGGTTGGTGGTGGTGCCTGCAAATGTGAAACTCAGGTGGTTTTGGTCATAAGGCAATTCCAAACCAATGGGAAGATTGTTCCAAGCCGAGAAGGAGTCCAGCGCACAATTATTGAGGTCCAAATCCTCCAAAAAGATCTTCAAGGAGTTGATTGAAACTTGTGGAAGCTCAGCGTTGGGGATGTCATGAGCCGGATCATAGACCGTGATGCCACCGATGGTGCCAAACATCAAGGTGCCGTCGGGATTTTTGCAGACAGCATTCAAATTGCATTCTGGTCCACCAAATCCATCGTTGAGGCCATAACTTCGAAAAAAGGTTGGCTCGGAATTTTGATCGAGGCCGATGTGAACCAATCCGCGCTCGGTACCGACCCATAAATCTCCTTTGTCGTCGATTTGCAGGAAAAAGACCACTTTGGCCGGAAGGTTGTCGTAGGTGGTGAGGTTGCAAAATTCGCCGTTTTTGAAGCGGGAGAGTCCCATATAGGTACCCACCCATACGTTTTGGTTTTTGTCTACAGCCAGCGTATTCACCTGGTCATTGATCAGACCATCTTTTTCAGTGTAGTTAATGATGGTGTCGGCACTGTAATATAGGAGTCCACTCGTGCCTGTGGCCAGCCACTTATTGCCCTTGATGTCTTCATCGATCCAGAAGCCAGTCATGCCCAGCAGGGAATTTTCCTCCGACAGGTCGATGATCGTTTCACGGCGGTAAATGAAGAATCCGCTGCGCGATGCGATCCAGATGTCGCCATTCTTGCATTCCCTCACCGCCACGACGGTGGTAGGGGCAGCGTTGGGTCTCAACGGGATGGATGTGAGTTGCTGCCCATCCCACTTGAAAAGGCCCTGAAAACTAGCGATCCAGGTTTGGCCTCTGCGATCGGTCATGATGTCTAGCACGAAACCTTTGGAAAAAAAATCAGGCCCCGTGGCGCGACGCACGACCTTGCCATCGTATTCGTAGATGCCATTGCCGGTACCGATCCAGTAGTTGCCACTGGGCTGCCGATTGATGGCGTAGACAAAGTCTTTGCCGAGTTCAGAGGCAAATTGGGTAAACATGCCGTCGGTGTAAACCGACATGCCATCGCCGTGGGTTCCCAGCCAGACATTGCCCGATTTGTCTTCTAGGGCAGTGTTGAATTCGCCTTCCCATAAGCCCGGCTGCTGTGCAAACCGCACCAATTCACCTTGTTGCCAGCGGTAAAGACCCTTGACCGTGCAGACCCAAACGCGCTTTTGGTGATCGATCATGATCTCGATCACTCGGTGATCGTCAAGTTGAGCGGCGGTAATGACAAGCTGAAAGGCCTTGCCATCAAATTTGCTCAAGCCCTCGCTATTTGCCATCCATACCACGCCGTCTGGACTCGTAGCAATCGCATTGATCATGGGATTTGCACCCCGCGCATATTTGAGATCATTGTCAAATGCCCCATTGCGCAAGACACTGAGGCCACCGGCTGTGGCAAACCATAAGGCTCCGTCTGGCGTTTTGCAGACGTCCGAAATGGAATCTGATAACAATCCATTGTGTTTATCAAGCCTTCTGAAGCGGTTTTCATGAAACTCGTAAGCTCCGTCGCCGAGTGTCGCTACCCAGATATTCCCTTTGGCATCTTCGATGAGGCTGCCACGCTCAGACATGTACAATCCTTGGTCTTCGCCGTAGCGAAAGACCTTTTTCCCATCATAGCGACACACGCCATATCCAAAATGCGCAAGCCATAGATTACCCTTGCTGTCTTGGATCACGTCATTGACGACATTGGAAAAGAGGCCATCGTCGCTTGTGAGGTAGGTAAATCCATGCCCGTCAAAACGGCACGCGCCCCCGCCATAGGTGCCGGCCCAGATGCCGCCGCGCTGATCTTGACACAGGGCCATGACTTGCACCTGCCCCAAGCCATGGGCCACATTGTAGTTCTTGAAGTTGTACTCTTGGGCATTCGCGACCAAGCCCCACATGAACCAAGCAAAAAGAATGAAAAGGGAAAGGGTTTCCCGTTGCAAAAAGCGACTCCGCATTTCAAGTTGTTGATTGACTATAAATATAGGAAGCGCATCGTAAATACGTCAGGGATGAAAGTTATTGATGCTTTTTGCCAAATATTGGATAGTCGCCTTGCCAATTCTTGTCCTGAAGGGCATGTGTGGTCTGCTAATCAGTCCTTTTGGGCGTAAGAAGAAAGCTACTTCAGGTGTATAAAAATGACAAGGCCACTCGAAACCGAGTGGCCTTGTCGATAAGTGCCAAGCAATTGCTCGTCTGAAATCAGACAGCCATCGTTTTGAGCACGTCATTCATGCTGCGCACAGCATCAGCCGACTTGTTCAAGTGGGCTTTTTCTTCCTCATTCAACTCGATGTTTACGACTTTGACCAAGCCGCCGCGACCGACTTCGATCGGCACGCCGATGCAGATGTCATTCAGGCCATACTCGCCCTCAAGGGAGACGCAGCATGGGAAAACACGAGGTGTATTGGTGACAATGGCCTCCGCGAGTTGTGCAGCAGCTGCACCTGGAGCGATCCATGCGCTCGTGCCAAGATACTTGGTGAGCGTTGCACCGCCGACCATGGTGTCTTGCACGATTTGCTTCATGCGATCCTCAGCAATGTATTGCGTCACTGACACACCGCGCAGGGTGCTGTAGCGTGGCAATGGGATCATGGTGGTGTCACCATGGCCGCCGATCACATTGGTTTGGAGGTCGCGTGGTGAGCAGTTGAGCTCAGCAGCGAGGTTGCCAGCAAAGCGAGCGCTGTCGAGGATGCCGCCCATACCGATCACGCGGTTGCGTGGCAAGCCCGTGAGCTTGAGCGCGAGGTAGGTCATCGTGTCCAATGGGTTGGAGATCATGACGATGATCGCATTGGGGGAGTACTTGAGTACGTTTTCCACGACGCTCTTCACGATGCCTGCATTGACCGAAATCAACTCTTCGCGGGTCATGCCGGGCTTGCGTGGCACACCTGAAGTGACGACGACCACGTCGGAGTTGGCGGTCTTGCTGTAATCATTGGTAGAGCCCGTGACGCGCGTGCTGAAACCGCAGACTTGTGAAGTTTGGAAGATATCAAGTGCCTTGCCTTCGGCCAAGCCTTCTTTGATATCTAGCAAAACCACTTCATTGCAAAAATCGCGCTTTGCGATCACGTCTGCACAGGTAGCGCCTACTGCACCTGCCCCGACGACTGTAACTTTGCTCATGTCTTATCTTTTTAAGAAAATAATTGAACTCATATTGAAAACACGCCCAAATTTAGGCGGCTGTGGCTCAAAATCAAAGGATCAAAGCTGCTGAAAACGAAAAAGTAAGCACAATCATCGATTTTGCGACGCTGCATCCAAGACTTCAAAAACAGGGCGTCGGCATTTCCACGGATAGTATTCAAAGTCACAAATTGGGCTTTCGTCTAATTTTTCATACACAGTCCCGTGGATAACATTTGAATTGACGGATATTCCACTAAATTTGTGCCTTATCGTTACCTGTAAAGGGTTTAAACACCATTTCTCCGATTATGAAAAGATTCGCTTCCATTGTCCTTTTGATGTTTTTGGCAGTTGCCTTTGCGCAACCGATGATGGCCCAGAAGTCCAAAGACGACAAGAAAAAAGAAAAAGCCGAAGCCAAGCTTTGGAAGAAGAAGGCCAAGACTTATGCCAAGACTCCGCTTTCACTCAGGGATGACCTAGAGACTGCCAACAAGCAACTCAAAGAGTGCAGCGATCGCAACAAAAATCTTCAAGCCAAATTTGCTGGCCTCGAAAGCACCATCGATAGCCTCCAAAATATCCTCAATGCCAAAAATGCAGAAATGGCGGCGCTAAATACCAAGTATGAGAAGCTGCAAGCTGCTTTTGAAGCTCAAAAGAGCATCACCGTGAGCAATATCATCCCTGGATTGATCTACCATGTCCAGGTCGGTGCCTACGTTCACTTTGACATGAACCAGCACTTGGTCCAGACCGACAAGACATTTGAAGGCGAGGCCAAAGACGGCATGAATAAATACATGATGGGCAACTTCAAGGATCTCAACAATGCTGAGTCTTTTAAGGATGACATCCGCAAATTGGGTATCAAAGATGCCTTTGTGGTGCCCTACATCGACGGTACACGCGTCACGCTCGAAGAAGCAGCTAAGTACAATGGCGGCGGCAAAGGCATGAACACCTCTGGCGGCGACAAAGGTCCTAGCAAAGAAGGCATCAAAGGCAACCGCACAGGTGGCAAAGAGGCCATCAAGACCGGCGGCAAATAATCAGCCAGTCGTTTGAAATTGGAATGGGGCAAACTTCGGTTTGCCCCATTCCGTTTATGTGCTTTTCCAAAGCTTTGATTTTCAGCTTATTTTGATTGCATGATTTATAAAGTTTGCAACATCCCTGAGGCTTCCTTAATTTAACTCTACAATAGAATAGGATGCCATTTTTAGCCTTGCCAGAAATCGATCTCAAAGTCTCATTGGGCATGTGGAGAGTCGAGGAGTCAGAAGAGTATTTTCGCTCACGGCTCAATATTTACGAGAATGAACAGCGCATTCTGGAAGGAATCTCGCATCCTCAAAAGCGACTCGAATGGCTCAGTAGTCGACTCTGCTTGAAGGAATTGCTGAAAATCACCCACAAAGTGGAGTCGCTCAATGCACCCACGGGACAGCCCTACCTGAGCGATCACTCATTTCACATCTCCTATTCCCACTCCAATATGTACTCAGGCGCCATTGCTTCTGAGCACTACCCGGTTTCCATCGATTTGGAGGACCTGAGCAAGGTGAGAAATACCAAGACACGGTTTCTGTTCATGCATCCCGACGAGCTCGACTATTTTGATGCCTCTACCGATATGCGTGCATTTTTCCTAATTTGGAGTGCCAAAGAGACTCTTTACAAAATTTACACGAAAAAGGGGCTTGTCTTCAAGGAAAACCTTCTGATCAATCGCGAAAGGAAGAAAATCGAAGAAAGCGGCACGGTTTCTGGTACTTTGATAGCGAATGGAATTGAAAAAATATACACGATTTATTACCGGTTTTTTCCTGGTGTGTTGCTCACTTTTACCTTTGATCCAGGGGTGCAGCTCCGGTAGCAACAACGCTACAACTGCTGTCGCTCCTGCACCACAACTGGGTTTGGAAGCTGTCGAGCTTGATGCTTTGATCAAAAAATCACCACGCCCCTATGTGCTCGTCAACTTTTTTGCGACTTGGTGCAAGCCTTGCCGGTCTGAGTTGCCTGAACTTGTGGCTATGGAGCATGACCCCAAGTCTGAAGTAAAAGTACTGCTGGTATCGATCGACAATGTAGATGTGGCCAAATCGAGCCTCAAAAGCTTTTTGGGAGAAAATGGCATCGATTTCCAGACGTATGCAAGTTTTGGAAACGAAACCGCGCTCATCAGTGCATTTTACCCATTTTGGGACAATCGAATTCCACTCTCGATGATTTTCAATCGCGATGGCAGGTTGCTCGAGACGATCACCGGCATGACCGACCGTAGCGAGATTGAGCTCATCGTAAACAAACATAAACGCCTAGGCAGCTGATCTATGAAACGGTTTCACCATATTCTTTTAGGCCTTTTCTTCTTGCTCACAGTGGTCCACGCCCAGGGGCAATCGATCGATTCACTGAGCTTGCGCGACACCGATAGCAATCTTGTGAAAATGGCCTCTTTTGCCTCCAAAAAGGCACTTGTTCTCATTTTTACAGGCAATCACTGTGTCTATTCCAAAAAATACGAGGATCGCCTCATCCACATTGCCAATGAATTCATGCCGAGGGACATCGGCTTTCTGCTCATCAACAGCAATGATCCCGATTTGAGTCAAGATGACCGGTTTGAATTGATGCGCGCTCGCGCCAAGGAAAAATCCTACCCCTGCCCTTACTTGCACGACATCAATGGCGCCCTCGCCAAGGTGCTCGGCGCCACCAAAAACCCAGAGGTTTTTGTCCTGCGCAAAGCTGAAAAATCTTGGGAAATGCTCTATTCCGGCAAGATCGATGACAATCCATTGATCGAGGAGCGCGTCGAACGCAAGTTTCTGGTCGAGGAGCTGAGCCGCATTGTAGCGGGCGACTATGGCGTCTCTACACCCGTGCCTGCGGTGGGCTGCACGATCAAGATGGAAGAGTAGTCTAGGCAATATGACCATAAGAAAAGGCCCAATTTGCAACGCAAATTGGGCCTTTTCTCATAAATGCAGTGCAGTAGGCGTTCAGGCGAGCACCTTGTCGCGTAGCACTTCGGGCGTGGCCCTGAAGCGGTACAGCTGATCGCGGAGGCGAGGGGTGAACCCTGCGTCGGTAATCGACTGTTGAATTTCTTCAGAGCTGAAGCGAAACGGCGCCCCGGCAGCTGAAACGACATTTTCTTCGATCATGATCGAGCCAAAGTCGTTGGCGCCTGCGTGCAGGCACACTTGCGCGACCTCGGGCCCGACCGTGAGCCAACTCGCCTGGATATTGGTGATATTGGGGAGCATGATGCGGCTCAGGCTCAGCATGCGCAAGTATTCCTGCGCGGTCACTTCGTTTTTGATGCCTTTGACGCGGTTCAAGAGCGTGCCGTCGTCTTGGTAGGGCCAAGGGATGAATGCCAAGAATCCATTAGCGTGTGTGGGCTTTTCGCTTTGCACTTGGCGGATGCGCACGAGGTGGTCGAAGCGCTCTTCGATCGTCTCAACGTGGCCAAACATCATGGTGGCGCTCGTAGTGATGTCGAGCTGATGGCAGGCACGCATCACGTCGAGCCACTCTTCGCCGAGGCATTTGCCGTTGGAGATGATGCGGCGCACGCGGTCGGCGAGGATCTCGGCACCAGCGCCGGGCAGTGAATCTAGGCCAGCTGCCTTGAGACGCGTGAGCGTCTCCATGTAGCTGAGGCCGCCCATCTCGGAGATGTGGACGATCTCGGGCGGGCCGAGCGAGTGCAAACGCAGCTCTGGATACCAAGCCTTCAGTTTACGAAACAAGGTTTCGTAAAAATCGATGCCCAAATCGGGGTGGTGACCGCCTTGCAGCAGCAATTGGTCACCGCCAAGGGCAAATGTCTCCTCGATTTTGCGGCGATAAGTCTCGTCGTCGGTGATGTATGCGCGATCTTTGAACTTTTCTGTGGGTGGCACAAAGAAGTTGCAAAACTTGCAATTGGCAACGCAGACATTGGTGGTGTTCACGTTGCGGTCGATCTGCCACGTGACGATGCCAAGCGTATCTTGCTTTTTGATTTTGCGGATGCGATCGGCGTAGTACATCAAGTCGGGGAGAGCTGCATTGTGATACAAATGCACGCCTTCCTCCAAGCTCAAATGCTCCAGCGCGAGCGCTCGGTCGAGGAGTTGTTGGGTATTCATTGCCCTAGTTTTAGGAGAGAACTCCTCAGCGGCCGAATTGTTAGCCGTTGTTGTAGGAATTCAGCATCACAGGCATCACGAGCATGAGCAAATCTTCGCCTTCGCCTTGACGGCTCGGCAGCACGATGCCTGCACGGTTAGGCGTGCTCAGTTCGATGAGCACCTCCTCGGTGATGGCATTGTTGATGATCTCGATGAGCAGTGAAGCATTGAATCCAATCTCAATGTCGCCGCCTTCATAGTGGCATTTGAGGGTTTCCTTGGCCTCGTTGGCGTAGTCCAAGTCCTCGGCGCTCACGGTGAGTTCGCTACCGCTGGCTTTGAAGCGCACTTGGTGGCTGGTCTTATTGGCAAAAATGTTGACCCTTTTGAGGGTGCCGAGCAACTCCGTGCGGCTGATCATCAGTCGGTTGGGATTGTCGGTTGGGATCACATTTTGGTATTCTGGATATTTTTGGTCGATGAGGCGGCACACGAGCAGCATGGAGCTGCTACGGAAAAATGCATTCGCTTGATTGTACTCGATCCTTACCGGGTCGTCGTTGTTTTCAAAGCTGCTCTTCACGAGGTTGAGTGCTTTTTGGGGCACGATGAAGCTTGCAGGATCTTTGACGGTGATGTCCACGCGGCGGTAGCGCACGAGGCGGTGTGCATCGGTGGCGACAAAGGTGAGCGCGTCGGTGCCCAAATTGAAGTAGATGCCGTTGAGGGCCGCTTTGTCTTCGTCGGTAGATGCGGCGAAGAGCGTATTGTTGATCGCTGTGAGCAGTGCCTTGGCGGGCATGGCTGCTGCTTGGGTGTTTTCAGGAACTGGAATCTTGGGGAAGTCCAATCCATTTTCACCGCTCAGTTTGTACTTGCCGTTTTCTGAGCTCAACTCGATGCCAAAGGTCTCTTCGTCGATGCTGAAGGTGATCGGCTGATCGGGAAGTGCCTTGAGAATGTCCAGCAAAATCTTTGCTGGCACGGCGATTTTCATTGCGCCACCACGTGACTCGATCTGCAACGATGTCTGCATCGAGATTTCGAGGTTGGTGGTCGAGATGGTGAGCTTGGCCTCTGCGATGTCAAAGAGAAAATTCTCAATGATCGGCAATACAGAGCGGCTGGGAATCACGCCTGAAATTTTGCTCAACTGCTTCAACAATCCCGAGGAGGAGACAATGAAATTCATAAGTCGAAATCCTAAATTTTAGAGGGCAAATCTAAGCATTGCACAGTAAGCAGCCAAGCTTTTTTTCCCACAAGCCGCCTAGCGCGGCAGTTCGGCCACATACCTCAACATTCGCTCAGCCAGCGCCTTGGGCGCGTAGTGTTGCATCGCCCATTCGTAGCCATTTGCCCCGATTTCGTGCATGCGAGCCGTATCAGCCAGCAGTTGCAAGGCCTTTTGCGGATTTTTGAGGTCTACCCCGAGATAGTGTTCATAGTTTGTGGGCATCTCGGGCAGGCGGATGCGGTACTTGGCAAAGTCGACATTGATGGCCATGCTTTTCGCAGAAAAAGCTTCCCAAAGTCGCCAACTGTCCCACTGATAGATGCGGTAGGTGTGGTTGGTATGCAGGCCGACCTTTTTGGCGATGTTGTTCATTCGCCCAATCGACGCTGCACTGTCCACGAAGTAATTGACAAATTTCCAAGGGTACCAGCCCCAGATTGTTGGCTTGATGAAAAAATCCCCGCCAAAAGCTGCTGTCGCACCACTGTGGCCGATGCGTTCCAAATATCCTTTATTGTGCCGACCAGCCGATTGCCAGACCACATATTCTTCAAAATCAGGGCTATTTTCCAGAACGCTCCAGTCAAATGTCTCTCGCGTTGTATCTAGCCGCTGCGGATCCAACTTGTCAAACAGCCACTCCTGTGCGCGCTGCCGCACACTGTGCGAGTTGCGGTAGTTGAGGCAGATTTTGTCGTTTTTGGGTAAATCAGGTCGCGACAGGTCGATCATGTGTTGGGTCAATCCGTATGCCCAAGGCCTGAAATTGGCGGGGTAGGGGATGCCCTCGTAAATAAATGTCAAGATCAGGTCGAAGCGCTTGTAGAGCGGCTTGTGCATGAGTTTTTGCATCACCATGCCGTCGCCGGTGGAGATGAAAACCTTCTTTCCGGGAGCCTTGAAGTAGGCCTCAGGAATCTTGCCGTCGCCATAAGTGAGGTATTGCTCGGTGAGGATGACGATATCAGCTTCATCAGGGCCATGCTGCGGGTCGTGACGAAAAAGCAGATTGCCATCGGCCTCTCGCCAATAATCGTCACTGGCGTGAAATGGGATGCCCAGCGCCCGCAGGCCCTGTGCCATACCAATCGCGTTGTGCTGATAGCCCATTTTGGAAATGGGCTGTACGTAAAAGTAAATCTTCATCCAAAATCCGCTGCGCAGCCAGTGCAAGCAGTGGCACGCAAGATAAGGAATTTGTGAAGCATCCGCTGCGCATGCCGCAACGGCTCATAAAGGGTTGCTAGGCGCCGCAAGGAAATAGGCCCGAGACTTGAGAAACTTGTCGATCACAAAGTGCTGCACCGTGAGCAATTCTTTTTTGTCTGACAGGTATGCAAAAAATCCATTTGCATTATCAGGGCGAACAAAGAGCAGAAGCTCAGTTTCTTTTTTGTCGGTGGTCGCAAGGCGGATGGATGCTTCGGGAATGCGCCGTGCCAAGGAGTCGATCAACCCAGGATAGGCTGCATCTGCAAAGCTCTCGGCAAATACCTTCCCCTGAAAAAGCTCCATATAGGCTCCGACGCGGTTGGCCTCTGTTTTTTCGCCTTCACTCGTCACCCATTCTGAACCTTCCTTGCGCAGCGAATAGCTCTGTTGCAGCGAGTCAGGTTGATAAGTGACTTTGATGGCAGCCAAGTCGCTGCCTTGGACATTCCAGACGATCTTCTCGCGCCAATCGAGCAGTACCGTTGAGTAATAGACCGATACATAGCCCTCCAAGGCAGGCTTGGAGACGAGGTAGCACTTGTCTGAAAAGCCCATTTTGAAGATGTTGGCAGTCTGTGTGCTGTTGGTGGCGCCGATGATGTAGTCCTTCATTTGCTGGCCTTCGCGATCCCAAATCCGCACTTGGATATGGTTGCGCTTGAGCAGGCTCAATGCTGTTGCTTGGCCCTTGGGCTCCACGGGCTGCAAGACTCTGATTTCCATCAGGGTCGTGAGAAACTCCTTGATCTTGCTTTCGTTGGCTGGAAATTTGCCATTGACGGTCCAGGCATTGTCCGCGGCAGCTTCCAAGGTGATTTTTTCCTTGGAAGTTCCTTGCTCCATTTTTTCGATTTCGATCTTGCCGACGAGTTTGGCATCGGTGATCTGAAATACATTGTCGGGGCCATTCCATTTGTAGAAAAAAACAAAGTAGGCGCCCACCAACAAGATCAATGCGGTGAGCAGGCCGAGGGTCGTTTTCTTATTCATTTTTGCTGGAGTCGTTGGTTCATCTTGCGGCGCAAAAAGGCTCTGCCGATGCCGAAAACAATGATCAGCAGCACAGGCAAGCCGATGTTCACGAAATAGATAGCCGTCTCATTGCCCATGATTTTTTCGCGGTCGAGCATGCGGTCGTTGAATTGGCGCACGCGCAGCTTGGTGAGCAAGTCTTGACCGGTCATGATGTCGATGAGGTTGATCATGAGCTGCTTGTTTTCCTCGGGCAAGCGCAAGACTTGGGTGCCCACGGATTCCCCGACGGCAAATTCACCATCCGAAATCATCACGACCATTGGCTTTTTGCCAGCCAATGGCGCGGCCAAGAAAGCCTCCTGTGGCGGATTGGGGGCCAAGCTATCTCTCGGGGGCGTGCGCCCGAGGTAGTTGCTGGGAAATTGTCCTTCCATCAACAGACCCATGATCTGCCCACCCGCCGTGAACAGGCTCAGGTCGGGCTTGGCACGCAACTCTTGATCGATGTTGATGAATTGTCGGCCCTCCTTGAGCGACGAGCGCGGCGAGCTCTTGAAAAGCACCGTTTTTTGCACGCCCTCCACATTAAAGGTGTCCATGCTCGCGGGGTAGCGCATGAGCAGGCGGGTGATGTAGCGTGTAGCCGGATGATTGCTCATGTTTCGGACGACAGGAAACCATGGCCAATAGGCTTTGCGTTGCTCATCGCCAAATGCCGCCGTATAACTACCGGCCGTGATCATGCCACAATTGGCGTCCTTCACGAGATCGTAGTTGAGCTTCACGCCCCATTTCATGAACAGGTCATCGACATTGGTGTTGCGCAGGTCGGTGAGCGTGCTCGCTTGATCGCCAATCGTGAAATCGAGGATTTCATGGTCCATCAAGAAGATCACGCGACCGCCGCGCATGATGTACTGGTCGATTTCATATTTCTCGCGCTCGCTCAGCGCGACCTGGGGCTGATTCACGATCAGCAGATCGAGGATCGAGGGACCGATGGCCTTGCCATTGCGCAGGTCCACATTGATGAGGTTGTAGTAGTTGTCAATGTCTTGCAGCAAGTCGCTCATCCGCTCCTTGGGGTACTCGCCGTGGCCTGTGAGCAGGCCCACAGTCTTGTATTTCTCACGGCTCATGTTGTAAATGGTCGTGACGAGGTTGTACTCAAACCGTTGCAGCGCACATGAGACCGAGAAATCGGGCTGCCCATCTTGGGTCATGTAAGTACAATTGTGGATGAGGTTCATCATCACCTCTTTCTGATTGTAGCTCACCATCGCATAGGGCAGGATGTTGATCTCCTTTTGCTGGGTATAGCTCGTCGGCATGCTGATCCTGAAGGGATACAATTGCCGGTCTGAGAAGCGTTTCATGATGCCAGGATCTGAGGTCGGATCCACAAACTGGTAATCAAAATGGCCGTTGCCGCTGAGCACGAGCTCATCGAGCAGGGTGCGCATGCCGTCTTCAAACTGCTTGTAGTGCGTGGGCAGGTCGCCCCCGTAGTACACGGTAACAAAGACATTTTGTGGCAGGGTGTCCAGGTATTGTCCACTCACCTCAGAAATCGTGTGGCGACCGTCGTCGGTGAGGTCAAAGCGCTTGAAAAAGTTGCTGGAAATCAAGCTCACGATGAGCGCGATGCCAGCAATCAAGCCGAGTTGGATGAGAATGGCGAGCCTAGGATTCTTTTTCATGGCTTAGCTCCGTTTGAGGCTCAAGATGGCTTTGGTCAAGGCAAGGGTGATCGTAAGTACCACCAAGAAGTACACAACATCTCGCGTGTCGAGCACGCCCAGCGAAATGTTCTCGTAATGCGCCAGCAATCCCAGTCGATTGATCTCCAGATTCATGCCGATCAGCGACTCCAGCTCCGAAGTGAAACTAAACCCAAAATACATTGCAAAGCAGATGAATGCACCGATCACGTAGGCGACGACCTGGTTGTCTGAAAGCGCCGAACTCAAGATGCCGATGGCTGCAAAAATGGCCCCCAGCGCATACAGTCCCAGATAAGCGCCCCATATCGGACCATTGTCCAGTTTGGAAGTATAGCTGAGCTGACCGATCGTTTGATCGAGCAATTCGGGATTGGCCGCCATCTGCAACTCGGCAGGGTCCATAGCCAGGTCGCGGATCGAGAAGTAGAATATGTAGGTCGGCAAGATCGCGACCACCACCAAAAAGGTAGCCGCCAGAAATTTGCCCATGATCAACTGAAAATCAGTGATCGGCTTTGTGACCAAAAATTCGATCGTGCCCGTCTTTACCTCCTCAGAGATCGATCGCATTGTGATCGCGGGAATGAGCAAAATGAAAAATATCGGCGCATACTGAAACAGCAGGCTCATATTGGCCTTGCCGCTCAGCAACACGTGCTCATCAAACACCCAAAAGAACAAGCCGGTGAGGATGATGAACACGATCAGCACGATGTAGCCGACCAGCGAGTTGAAAAAGCTGGCGACTTCCTTCCTGAATATCGTAAAGCTATTTTGCACGGTTTAGCTCCTTGTGAGGTTGCGGAAGACTTCTTCCAGGTTTTTTTCTTTTTTCTGCAGGGCAGCGATCGGGTTGTTTTGCACGATGCTCTGCTCCATGATGGCGCGCCGCAAGTCGAGATCGACGGGCGAATAAAAGCTGAATTCCTTGTCGAGCAAGCCCTCTTGCTCGACGCGTATGCTTTTGTGAAGTGCAGCGATCGGCAGTGTCGAGAAGCCCGCCTTGTCAAAGCTGATGCGCAGCACGTTTTCTTGATTTTTGCCGCCGCGCACATCCTCCATCGGGCCGTCGGCCACTATTTTGCCGCGGTCGATGATGATCACACGGTCGGCGATCGCCTCTACTTCGGGCAAAATGTGTGTAGAGAAAATGATCGTCTTCGACTTGCCGATTTCCTTGATGAGGCTGCGAATCTCGACAATCTGATTGGGGTCGAGGCCCGTCGTGGGCTCGTCCAAGATCAGGATGTCTGGGTCATGGATGAGCGCTTGCGAGAGGCCCACGCGCTGCCGATAACCCTTGGAGAGCATGCCGATTTTTTTGTGCTGCTCGCGGCCCAGCCCCGTCATCTCGATGATTTCAGGGATGCGGCGGGTGAGGTGTTCGCCCCCGAGGTGGAAAAGCCGCCCCACAAAGCGCAGGTATTCATGGACATACATGTCCAGGTAGAGCGGGTTGTGCTCAGGCAGGTAACCGATGCGCTTGCGTATTTCTAAGCTGTTGTCGTGAATGTTGAGGTCGTCGACCTCGACCGTGCCGCTGGTCGGTGGCATGAAGCACGTGATGATCTTCATCGTCGTCGTCTTGCCAGCGCCATTGGGGCCGAGGAAGCCTACGATCTCGCCCGCACCAATCTGGAAATCGATCGCGTCGATCGCTTTTTGTGTCCCGTAGGTCTTCGTGAGCTCCTTGACTGTGATCATGCTGCTTTTTCTGAAAACACAGGGACTAAGCCCCGCTCGTAACATCAAAGGGAGGGCCTGCTAGCCCCAAAACCGCAAAACGCAGATGAAAACCCATTGACAGGCGGCAAATTTAGAAAAATGCAGGGAAAACACAGGAGGAAAAGCAGGAATCGATTACAGAGTATCTGGGGCATTCGCAGCAAGAATGCCTCAAAATGTGTTGTAAATCACTCCTGATGGTCGTTCTGCTACGTTTAGGATACGATCAGCGTGCGCTGCTGCAACACTTAGGCTTTTTTAACAAGTGCATCGAGCTTGTGGGAATGCTCATGGGCCTTAGAGCTGCAATGCAACCCTTGCCTCGCTGGAATTGTCATTCCCCGATAGCCGACACCATGAAACTTGTGCTAGCCTTCGTCTTATTTGTTTTTTGCAGCCTGCCCGCATTCGCTCAAGACCTCGATTGGCTTAGCGATGACTCGCTCGATGCCCGTTTCGGGAGGTGTAGCATGGAGATTGTTGGGACCGACTCCGAAGGCCATTGGTTGGTGATCCCCACTTGGTATAGCGTCGCCATCGAACTCACAGATCACCAATTGGACCTGCTGCGCAGTTGGCGATACGAAGATTGGATGCTGCACTTGGAGGATGAGAAGACCGACTTCATTACGAACCTGCTCTTGTACAGTCGTTGCGGCCGAGATGCTTGGCTCTTGAAAGATACAAATCGCGATGCATGGCGCAGGCATCACAAAGAGGAGGAAATAGCCTACTGGCAAATGTTTTTGAGCGACCATGACGGGGAATATCGATGGTGAGGACTTGGTGGATGATGCGGATGTAAGCATTTTAGATCATCCCGAATCGCATCCACCAACATGCTAGAACCACCGCCCTCCACTTGCTCATCCCCCAAAAAATCGCAACTTCGCGTATCATGCGTCGTTTTTACCCCATTGCCTTCTTGATTTGCCTCATGCTCGTCTGCCACCCGGCTCAGGCGCAGCCCGATGGCGCCAAAACTGAGGCTTGGGAACTTGCACAAGAAGGCCATGCACTGATTTCCCAAGGCGAATTTGAAAAGGCCGTCCAGAAATTTGCCTATGCCCATAAGCTCGTGCCAGACAATGTCGATTTTCAGCTTGGCTTAGCCCAGGCTTGGTTTTTTACCAAAGAATACGACAAAGCGATGGAGCTCTGCCGTCCCTTGATGGTCGGCCGCAAAGCCAGGGTGCAAGCCTTCCAAATCTATGGTAACTGCCAAGATGGCAAAGGACAGACCTACGAGGCGCTTGAAACCTACCGCAAAGGCCTAAAACGCTTCCCCAACGGAGGCGTGCTGTACATGGAGATGGGACTCGTGGAGGCTGCGCGCAATCAAATGGATGTCGCGCTCGGCTATTGGGAACAGGGCATGGCGGCGCAGCCTACCCTGCCTTCTAATTATTATTTTGCGGCAGACCGGCTTTTCGCGATGGGGGACTACGCATGGGCAGCCAACTATGCCGAATTATTCATCAACCTTGAGCGCAGGGGCGAGCGCGTGCGCGACATGAGCAGACTCCTGATGGCATGCTATGAAAAGGCACGCGTCTACGATTACCAAAAAGCATTTCAGTGGCATTTTTTTCAAGGAAACACACGCGATTCAGGCTTGCCGATCGCTTATCCGCCGCTAGCAAAAGCGCTCGACGAGGCATTTGCATCAGAATTCACAGACACGGCCGCTACGATCAGCATCGCCACATTGCTCACGATTCGCAGATTTGTATGCCACCTGCTCCCTTCACAATTGCCCCAAGATCCAAGCGTTGGGCTTTGGGAATGGCAGCAACTCTTGGCGAAAAACGGCCATTTGGAGGCCTATACCTATTGGATGCTTTTTGATGCCCGACAGAATGAATTTCTGGATTGGTTCAATGTGCACCAAGGAGAATATGAAGCATTTGAGGGCTGGTTTTTAAGGAATACATTCCATCGCCACATCAAAAAGCCTATTTTAAGAACCGTCGTATCTACACAGCAATGATAATCTACAGCGTCACCGTCAGCATCGACACGGCCATCGAGACCAATTGGGTCGCATGGATGCGCACCCAGCACATCCATGACGTCTTGGAAACAGGATGTTTCCTTGCAGCCCATTTTCAAAGGCTGCTTGATCCAGCCCCCGAGGACGGGGTGAGCACCTTCAACATTCAGTATGAATGCTTGAGCATGGAGGCTTATGAGGCTTATGCCGAATTGCATGCGCCCCGCTTACAAGAAGACCATGCGACGCGCTACAAAGACCGCTACGCAGCTTTTCGCACGCTTTTGCGACGCGAAGACAGCTTTTGACCGCGATCGGGCCAGCCTAGAATCGCTCGATCCAAGTCTGGGCAAATCCAGCAATCTCTTCCCAGCCCGTCTGCACACATAATATATGTGAGCGGCCAGGAAATTCCTTGAATTCCGTGATGCTCCCATTTTGCGGATAGCGCTTGAAATTTGAGCCATTTAAGGAGGGCGGAATGATATTGTCTTTTTCCCCGGCGATGATGAGGAGTGGGGCATGTGGTTTGTTCCAATCAACCGCGCCTGCCTTTTTGGTGGATTGGCGAGGGATGTTTCTGCCTTCAGGAACCACGAATTGATCGTAGATTCTTTGGGTTTCCTCCATCGAAAGCGCATTGCAAAAGGCATAATGGAACCATTCAACGCTTGGCAAGAATGGGCTGTTTCCTTTGAAGGGGTTGATGGTCACGATATTCGCGCGCAAGAAGCTCCATTTGGTGGTGAACACGCCTTTGGGTGGGGCAGGATCGATCGAAACGCCACAACTGCCAAAGCCACGGTTGAGCAAGAGTTGCACGAGCAATCCGCCGATGGAGTGTCCGATGAGGATCGGAGGCTCCTTCATGTCTTTGATCACCTTTTCAAAATGCGCGTAGACCGTTTCCAAATTCAGCTTGCCTAGACTTTGGGGAATGTTTTTGCGCAAATCAGCTGGTTCGCCCGTGTGAAATGGGAACTCAGGCACGACCACGTTGTAGCCTGCGTTTTCAAAGAAGCTCTTCCAGCTCGCCCAGCTTTTGGCGTTCATGAAAAGCCCATGAATGAGCACGATCGTTTTTGAACTCATAATTTTCAGGTGATTAAGAAAACGCGGCCGCCACGACTTTCGGCAGCACAAAATCCAGAAGCCAAATTACAACACTGCCAAGGTACGAATGTCTCAGCATGCTACAGACCAGCAAGTGCTAGGTGAGCGATGGTGGGAAGGCCCGATGAACGCATCGCCTAGCTTTTGCGAGCACTCACGATATAACCTACCCCGTTCAGGACCAAGTTACGATGCGAAAACCGTTCCATCCACTTGCGAATCGGGATCGTGATGAATCCGGGAAAGGTATCAAAGGGCGCGACGGCGATCGAGAAGTCAAAATACCGAAAGTCCAACTTCTGGTAGCCATGTACAGCAAGGTAGCGGTCAAAAGCTTTTGGAGAATGCACGCGTGGCCGAAAAGGGAAATGGTGCAGCTTGCCGCGGCCGAGCATTTTTTCCTTGATGAAATTCATCATGCCATGCAGCAGTTTACTCTTTTTGAGCGGCTCGATCAGCGGTGCCGTCCACTTGCGAAGTGCCCAGCGGTTGGTCACATTGATGATGAGCACACCGCCCGGCTTGAGCGTGCGGCTGATCTCACGCATCCATTTCTCGTCTCCGGGCAGGTACTCAACGACGCCTGAGCAGATGATCAGGTCAAAAAATTGATCCTCAAAATCGAGCTGCTCGATGTCGCCTGTCGCGAGGTGGATCTCATTCGTCACCTGAGCCTTGGCCGCCTTTTCTTTGGCAATGTCGATCATGGCTTGGGCGATGTCGATGCCCCAGATTTTCCACTGCTTGCGGGCGAGGTCCAGCACCATTTCACCAGGGCCGCAACCGATGTCGAGGATGCGGGCATCGTTTGGGAGGTTGAGCGACAGCGCCATGTCGAGCATATAGCGATGGCGGTATTGCAGCGTCGGGTATCCCTTTGTGGTCCCGTAAAACTGCTGGTCATATTCGCGGGCCTCGCCTTCGTAGTAGTTTCTTACTATGCCTTCTTCCATAATCATCGTCTCAGGTGCAGCCGATAGAGCAGATTTTTTGCCAGCTGCCTGAAGTATTTCGGGTGGAAAGGTCTGGAAATTTTTGCAGAAAATCGCTGGATGTCGTCTTGAGGCTCGATTTCGATGCGGTGCAGCGCAAAAAGGTCGCTTGCCGCGTTGCGGCGACTCCAAATTGTGGAGCAGGCGCTGTCATAGCCTGCAGCCTGCACGGCATGCATGCAACGTGCATCAAAATCCCGCAATTGCCCATAAGGGTAGGAAAAATGACGCACGTGCACGCCAAGTGCTTGCTCCAAAATGGCTTTGCTTTCAGTCGCTTTTTGCGCGAGCGTTTCCAGCGACAGCGTGCGCATGTGGCGGTGCGCCATGCCATGTGAGCCGATGCTTACCTCGGGATGCACAGCGATTGCCTTCAAAGCTGCCCAGTCAATGATCGGGATGGCGCCATCGTCCCAGACATTGGATTTCCCCACAAAATTTGTCGGGACATATACTGTCGCTGGATATTGGTGGCTGCGCAAAATGGGCAATGCAATTTCCTGAAAGCTCACATATGCATCGTCAAATGTGATCGCGACCTGCTTGTGCAGGAGCTTGCGCGATTTCAAGGCCTCCACATATTCATCCATCCCTATGACTTGATAGCCATTGTTCTTCAGCCAAGTGATCTGCCGCACAAAATTTGCCGCAGACACCGTGTTGAAGGCGGGCACGTCGCCCAGGTTGTGGTACATCAAGATCATGGACGCCGAGCGGATAGGATGGACGATTGCAAAGCGGAAGGAAAATTAGGAAAAATTCGGACTCTCAGGGCTTATCCTCGGCGCAAAACCTCTCGGTAGAGCTCCTCAACTTGCTTGCGTGCCCACTCAAACTTGCGCAAAAAGCGCAGGCTCGACGTAATGCTGGGTTCGTGGAGGAAGCAATTGATCGGGATTTTCATGCCCAGCATTTCCCAGCCATAGTAGTCCACGAGCTCGTCCAAGATCATTTGGAGCGTCTTGCCATGCAGCGGATCAGGATTTTTGGATTCCATGCGCGCAAAAGTACAGGAATAGAACTAGAAAACAGGCTGCAAGCTAGGGCACGGCTGAATTTAGGGGATGATGCGCAGGTGCTTGTTGAGTGCGCGCATGGCCTCTTCAAAGTCGGGCAAATCTTGCATTTGATCGGCGAGCGAGCCTTCCCAACGTGCTTTTTGGGTATCCCTGACTTTGGATGCAAAAGCCTTCTTTTGCAGGTCTCCAATTCGTATCATGAATAAATGGCAGATTTGATCGTGCCAACATCGACATTTTCTTGCACATTCCAAGCGCTACGGTACTTGCCGGCCTTGGGAAGCTCTGGATCGAGTGGAACGTAAGTGGCCGATCGAGCCTCCCTGAGCGCACTGACGATCGGCTGATCGATCTCCAAAAGCTCGAGCAGATAACCCAAGCGCTTCAGCACGGCTTGCGATCCAAATTGTGTGACATACCCTAGCAGTTTATCGTATTGAATGCGCTCCCTTGCCATGTAGATCGCTCTTGCAATCTCTGGAATGCCACCAGCATAGCCGGGCATGAAGAAGCAGTCGACGATGGTCTTTTCGAGGTCTGAGCACAGCACTTGGGTATGGTCATCGACCCATATTTTTTTTGAGCCAAAAAAATGCTTGGGGTTGTGATAGATGTATTGGATCTGTGCCGACCTCACTTGGGTAGGACGCGTGGATAGTTGCCGATCCACAACGATTTGCTCTATGAGTGATGGCTGCACGATCAGGTTGTGGATTTGCAGCGCAGAGTAGTATCCAATATAGTGCTTGCTGCCACTGGCAAGTACAGTTACCATTTCATGCCAATTGGGCATATATGTATCTGCATCAAGCTCATAGGGGATGATGTGGTAGCTGCCTTCCATCACCCGCATGAGCAACCCTCGACGGGTCATGTCGCTCAATAGCTGCCGCACCGCACCTGGCTTGCTCTTCGACAGTGCCTTCATGGCCTCATCCATGACAAAGTATTGTCGCCCTTGTGAGGAAAAGTAAGCCAATAGGCGTGCTGATTGCGTCGATATTGTTTTATATTTTGTAGTACTCTTGTCAGCCATAAACTGCTCCATCAAATACAATACATCACAAATGTACTGCTTTTTCCCAAGGCTCAATTATATTTCATATTTTTAAAATCATCCTTTAGCTGATTTCGTAAATATGAAATATAATTGTTTCAATTACCAAGCACGTAGGAGCTGCCAAAGCGCCAAATTTGCT
>JANPHP010000377.1:0-3225 GCA_031424495.1 Bacteroidota bacterium
GAGGGACATGAGTTTTTTGATCTTGGCGATGCCGAAGTGAGCCCCAACGACCTGCTGCTCGCCTATACCGCCGACTATGACGGCTCTGAAAACTACACGCTCTACATCAAAAACCTGGAGACAGGTGAATTGCTGAGCGACCGCGTAGAGAAGATCGCCGACGACATCGAGTGGTCCAACGACAACTCGACCGTCTTTTACGTGCGCATCGAGGAGGAGAGCCACCGCCCTTGGCAGTTGTTTCGGCACAAGCTAGGGACTCCAGAGGCCGACGATGTGCTTATTTTTCAAGAGGATGATGATGCATTTTTCCTGTCGATGGGCTAGACCAAAGACGAAAAATACATGCTCATCGACCTCAGCAGCCACACGAGCACCGAGGTGCAATTCTTCCCGGCAGACGATGCCGAGGGGCGGCCGATCATGTTGTTCCCGCGCCAACCGCTCATCGAGCTGGGTGTCGAGCACCACGAGGGTTGGTGGTATATCGTCACCAACGAAGACGCGATCAACTCCAAGCTGATGCGCACCCGCGTCGAGGCACCCGACCGTGCGCAGTGGGAAGAGGTGATCGGGCACGATCCGCTGGTGAAGATCGACGACGTCGAGACCTTCAAGAATTTTCTTGTGATCTATGGCCGCCGTGGCGGCTACAAGAGCATGACCGTGCGCGACATGCACACGGGTGAGATGCACGACATCGAGCAGCCCGAGCCGGTCTTCACGATCGGCGGCGGTGCCAACTTGGAATACGATACCGAAGTATTGCGTTATGGCTACAGCTCGCTCGTCACGCCCAGTAGCACTTACGAGTATCACCTACGTGACCGCTCGCGCAATCTGCTCAAACAAGCTGAGGTCCTCGGTGACTTTGACCCCAAGCTGTACAAAAGCGAGCGCATCTATGCCACGGCCGAGGATGGTACCCAAATACCGATCTCCGTGGTCTACCGCATTGACAAGATGGACCAATTGCCCAGGCCGCTATTCCAATATGGCTATGGCGCTTATGGTCACACGGTAGATCCGTCTTTCTCGTCGGCACGCTTGAGCCTGCTCGATCGGGGCATGATCTACGCCATCGCACACGTGCGCGGCGGCGGCGCCTTGGGGCGGCCATGGTATGAGGCAGGCAAATGGTTGCAAAAGCGCAATACATTTACCGATTTCATCGCCTGCACCGAGCACCTGATCAAGATCGGCTATACATCTCCCGACCGCATCGCCATCTCAGGCGGCAGCGCCGGCGGCTTGCTGATGGGCGCCGTGATGAATATGCGGCCCGATTTGTACCATGTTGTCGATGCCAGCGTGCCCTTTGTCGACTTGATGAATACGATGCTCGATCCCAGCATTCCGCTTACTGTGATCGAGTATGACGAGTGGGGCAATCCCAATGAGGAGGCCTATTTCAAATACATGCTCAGCTACAGCCCCTACGACAATGTGGAGGCCAAAAGCTATCCGCATGTGCTCATCAGCGCGGGCCTCAACGATCCACGCGTGCACTATTGGGAACCCGCAAAGTGGTGCGCCAAATTACGCGAACTCAAGACCGACGACAACGTGCTGCTCCTCAAGACCAATATGGGCGCCGGCCACCAAGGCGCCTCGGGGCGCTATGGCTACCTAGAGGAATTGGCATTTGACTACACTTTTGTCTTGGATCGCTTGGGCTTGATCGACGCTGCCGCGCAGTAATTGCTGCTGCAACAGGGCATTCCCGCTTTGCTGAAATTCGTTTACATTTGAGCATGGCTTTTCCCCAAAATTTCGGGCGATTGATCGCAGGACATGGCATGGGCGGACTCGGCATCGTCTTGAGTCGGTTCACTTGGGAATTGCCGCAAACAATGCTCGGTTTGGCGGCGGGTACGATTGCTTTGCTCAGAATGGACGTCGACAGCATCACCTACCGCGATGGCGTGACGGTGATACGCGGTTGGAGCGATGTCAAAAGTTGGGGCGGCATCTGTTTTGGTACCGTTATTTTGGGGGATGATCGCATTGCCTCGGAACTAAACAATCGCCTCTACATGCATGAGTATGGCCATACCTTGCAAAGCAGAAGCTCAGGGCCGATCTACCTATTCAAATATGGCATTCCCAGCCTGTTGAGTGCAAGAGGCGTGGGCGTGCACCGTCTGCATCCAGTGGAGCGCGACGCCAACCAACGTGCATGCGCTTATTTTTCACAACAGGCAGGCTTCACCTGCTGGAATGACGACTTCAATCCGCTACCCAAAGATGGCAGATGTCTACCCATTCATTGGTGGGAATACATTCCACCGATGTTTCCCTTGCATCAATTGTACCTCGCGATTCTCGACCGCAATGGCCGCTCAAACGGCTGATCGGCGACCTATTTGCTTGTAGCCCCTTTCATTTCCTAGAGAATTTTTTTTCTTGAATATCAGTCAGTTATGTCGGATGCATTTTCCGTTTCTAGGCTTTCGCAGATTTTTTTGAAGCAGCTTTTGTGGAATATGTTCATTCCCTACACCTCAAGGACAAATTCTTCAAAAAGACTGATCACATGGAAAATCTAGGCACCTTCAAAATCGCTGAACCTTGTCACGCCAATTGGAACGAAATGACCGCCGCCACCCAAGGCCGGTTCTGTGCATCCTGCCAAAAGTGCGTGGTCGATTTCACCCAAAAAACCACTGCCGAAATCAAAGCTGTTTATGACGAAAACGCCGGCAACGTCTGTGGCCGCGTCAAAGCAAGCCAAGTCGTAAACACTCGCCCAGATTGGCATGCTCGGCCAGCCATCTTTCGCGCAAAAGCACTCAAGGGCCTTCAGATGTTTGCCTTGGCATTGTTGACCACCTTTGGATTCATGCTGCACACCGAGGTCAAGGCGCAAGACAAAATGATCATGGGCAAGGTCGCCTACGTCCCAGAGCGGCATGCTGCAGCTGAGGTATCAGGCAGGGTGGTTTTGGATTCTGGCAAGCCTGCGGCAGGTGCGAGCGTGTTGCTGCAACAAGACGGCATGACCGTTGCTGAGTCCAAGACCGATGCGCATGGCATGTACCGTTTTCGCAGTGTAAAAAGCGGCCAATACCAGCTCACCGCCTACAGCAACGACGGTCAGAACGGGTCGATGGTGCTGAGGGTCACGGAAAAATCCCTGCAACATGAAGACCTGCAATTGGAAGAGCCTATGTTGATGGGGGGCCTTATGCATGTCCCCGATGAGCCCGTCGAGCCCATCGATCC
>JANPHP010000378.1:0-18660 GCA_031424495.1 Bacteroidota bacterium
ACCAAAAGACGTAGCGTCCCGTACATGGTGCGGGATTGCGCCTATCGATACACGTCCTACTAATTTGCCCTTCTGATGCGGTGCTCTTGCCGGGAATCCCAAAAGGGAGCTTTCAAGCAGAAAGTGTATCTGTTGGCGCTATCCCGCATTTCATGCGGGACGCTACGTGATCGGCTCGCTTCGCTCCCACGATCACTCCGGTACCAATGACAAACCTTATCGGTAGTTACTGGCAAGGTAGCCGATAAGTGCAAAAAATAATCTACCGTTATTCCACCACAATTTTCCTGCGCAATATCGATTTTGGCGACGCGATCTCGACGGTGTACACGCCGCGTGGCCAATGGGCGGTTTCTATTCTGAGGGATTGGCTGCCATTCCATTGCAGCTCCTGGATTTGCTGACCCAAAACGTTGCGGATATGGACTTGCTGTGGCCCGAATTGTGGATGCGAGGTCTTGATTTCAAAGTGGTCTTGGGCCGGATTGGGGAATATTGTGATACCGCCTTCCATTTGCGCATCCACGCCGACCAGGGTGGTGGATTGCGTAAAGGTATCCGTTCCGCAGGCGTTCACGACGACCAATTGCACCGTGTAATTGCCTTCGGCAGCATAGGTGTATGCGGGGGAAGCCAAGGTGCTGCTGTTGCCGTCGCCAAAGGTCCAGAAATAAGTCGCCGCATTCGTGGATTGATTGGTAAGTGCGAGGGTCAATCCATTTGCCGCAAGGCTGAAATCTGCAACTGGGAGGCCCAATATTTGCAAGTCTGCCCCATTGTCGATACCCGTTGCGCTGGGGTTGCTGGCATTTACCCTGATGCGGTAGCCTGTTGCAGGTGAGGCATTTGCGGGAATGATGCAGACGATGGTGCCGCTGCTGAAAGCTTGCATGCTACCGATCGTGCTGGCTTGCGCGAAGTCACCTGTGCTGTCTGAAAATTCGACGGTGAAGAGGTTGCCGCTGCAAAAGTCATCAATCGTGGCAAAGGCGACTTGCACGGTGTCACCCGCGCAATATGTGGACGTGGGCAGGGCATCGGTCTGCAAGGCATACATGCTTGCGTTGGTGATGCTGCCGATGGCGCCTTGGCTCAGGTTGTGGTAACTGCCGCTGTAGCCAGTGCGCAATTCCTCGGCGCGTACCATGTAGCGATAGTCACCGGGTTGCATGCAGGAATCGGTATAGGTTGCCGTGTTGAGCCCTGTGGTGGCGATGCGCCAAAAGCGGCCATCGAGCGTGTCTTGGCGGTAGATGATGTAGCGCAATATGGCCTCAGGCGATGGCGTCCAATTGAGTTCATGGGCGTTGCCGCCATTGGCGAGGGTGACGGTAAGGTTGGTCGGGGGCGCACAGACATGCATGCGCAAGCTCGGGTCGCCCATGAGCGCAATATGCACCCCGCGTGCGCCATAGCCGCCCAGATAGGTGCTGAAATTGTTTTGCGTAAGCTTGGCCGCGTAGCCGATGGGTTCGCCAAGGCCCATGTGCTGCACATGCCAATTGGGGCGGCCCGCCCAAGCGCAGCTAAGGATGTGGCCCTTGCTCGCGAGGGCCGCACGCAGGAAGTTGTCGTCGCTGTCCCAGTCGCCGTGGTAGGAACCAAATACCATGGTGAACACGCCACGCAGGCTGTCGCCCGCAAAGTCGGAACTCGCCCCAATGCCGCCAGCGCCTTGGTACCATCCGCCGCCACAGCCGTAGGCCCAGAGGTGGTCGCGCGCATTGAGATCGGTGCGAAAGTCGCCGGCATATACGTGCCGAGCACCAACCATGGGCGCAAAGTTGCGCCAGCCGCTCGTTGCAAAAGCCTCGCCACCAAACACGCCAAAGTTGTCATCGACGACGGCGGAGTCCTGCACGGTAAATTCCTTCATCCGCCAAGCGTGGTCTTTGTCGAGGTAGCGCCGCAAGAGGGCCTCCTCCCCTACCACAAAGACGGGCATATTGGCAAAGTCGATGCGGCCGACTTCGAGATCGACATCCGAAGGAATGTTGCTCTGGTCAAATTTGCCATCGCCGAGTGTATTTTGATTGGCGGGGCGGGATGCATTGCTGTTGTTGACGGTCATGTCGGTCCATTGCCCATTCATCTCGCCATAATAGACGTCTGCTGGCCAAGCGCCTTGGTGGTCGGGGTGGCCGTCGGGATTGAGGTTGCCGGAATAGGGCACAGGCACGTGGCCGAGGAGCAATACGGAGCGCACATTGACCGGGTCGGCGGTCCACTCGGCTTGGATGCGGTCGTGGACGCCCGTCACGGAGTCGGCGCGGTCCACAGGCAGCTTGATCACTTGCCAGCCATCGCCCCAGAGGTCTTGGATGAGGCGGTCGATCTCGGAGGCCAGATTTTGGGCGTAGGTGGTGTCGATGACGAGGATGAGCTTGCCCATGTAGTCGCGCACGGGCCGCTCGATGCCCGCATAGCAGTAGCCAAGTCCGCTGTAGCCGGTGGCAGTTTTGGAAATGCGGTACTCCCAGGCGTCGCCGACGGCGACATTGGGGTCGGTGAAGGTCGTGTCGGCCGCGCCCAAGGTGGCCAATGTGCTGCCCCAGCCGACGGCGCCGGCTGCCTTGCGGTAGACAGCATAGCTTGTGGCCGCAGGGTCCTGCGGCCAATGCAAGGTGATCTGCGCTGGCGATGCCTGCACCGTAGCGGAGATTTGGACGGTGAGGTCAGCGGTGGTCTGGGCGTAGCCCAGGGTCAGTGTGAGAGTGAGTGTGAGAGCGAACGAGAGGATGCGGGATGCGAGGGACATAATTCTGATTTTGGGTTGCAAGATAAGCGGAAATCGGATTGCGCGGACTGACGCGCGCGTGCTGTGCGGGGCCACACGCATTTCAGCGCATGCCCCCCCGATCACTCGGGAGGATCTTTCTTGATCTGCGACTTCGCCAGCTTCATAAGCGCCACAAGCGCTTCGACTTGGTCCAGGAGGAGCTTGCACTCCTCCTGCCAGATTTCGATCTGCCGCAACCAGCGGTTATTCCAGTTTTCGCCCTCATTTTGATTTTCCATATTCGCCGCCATCCCCGGGTATGTTGGTCGGTGGATGACGGGGCCCTTCTCGGTTAGCTATTTTGGGGTTGGCAAGGAAAAATTGTCCATGTGGGAAAGTCGCGGAGCAGGGCGGAGCGACTTTTCCATGTGGGCAACTTTTACTTGCAGGACCCCAAAATAGCTAACCACCTTTGTCCCGACATCCGCCGACTGACATGCCTGGGGATGATCGAATTGCACGATCAAAACGAGGGTGAAATGGAAGCCAACAATGGCTGAAAAGTCGATAACTGACTGGAATGCACATCTACATCCTAGCGATTGGATGCCAAGCATCGCCTCTCCACGCTCAAATGCATGATTTCCTCCGGTGCAGGCATTGGCGTCTCATGCGGGAAAGCAGCCGTGCCCATTTTTCCCTAGCCGCAAGTCGTAAACAGCTAGAGAAAGCCCTAGGCCCGCAAAAAATCCCCCCTTGATGGTCTTGTCGGCAATTTTCCTTTTCTTGTGGCCATGGAGCCGATCGAAGTCTCGTCTGTCAAAAGGACCCCGCAGGGCCTGCGGCTCGTCGTGCACGCACTCATGGCGATCTTCCTGGCCAATGCTGCCAATAAGTTTTTTGTGGTGGACCTGGACTATGAGCTGACACATGGATTTTATGCACGCATTTTTCAAGGGCTGGGCGACGCACCCGATCAGTACCGCATTTTGCCACTGCTCCCACTCAAATGGCTCTGTGATTGGCTGCCTTTCAACCACGCTGTGCTGGTGTACAATCTGGTTTTTGGGTGGGTGGTGCTGGAACTGCAGTGGCGGTTGGCTCGGGAACTGAGTGAAAAATGGCGCTGGGCGGCTGGATTTGGGCTTTGCGTCTTTTACATCTACCTGCAATACACGGGCTGGCGCCCCGACACGCTAGGGCTGCTGACGCTCTGCCTGGTGGCGGCGATGATCATCAAGGAGATGCGCGACGCTAGCCTGCGTTTCGTGCTCTACGGACTGTGCATCGTGTTGCTGAGCTTCAGTCGGGCCGATATCGCGCTCATTTATGCCTTGTTTGCGACATTTTACCGCAAAAAGATCTATGCGGCCTACATCCCCATCCCGATCGTGAGCCAAATCTTGCTACAATCGGTGATCTATCCCGATGCGGTCTACTACTCCAAAACGGTGATGCTGCTCGACAACCTGCATTTGCATTATATCGTGCGCCATCCGCTTACTTACCTGTTGCCAGCCGTGGTCTTGGCGTTTTGGGGGCAGATCAAATCGTTCGTTGCGGCGACGATTCAAAAAAATTATTACTTTTATCTCCTGATAGCGGGATACCTGCTGCTCGTGTTGCTGATCGGCAGGATCAACGAGTATCGGCTGTATCTCCCATTTGTGCCGCTATTGCTGGTGATTGCGCATGGAAGAAGGTCAAGAGAGTAAACTGAAGAAGCTGGTGTTGTTTGACTTTGATGGCACGCTCACTGAGCGTGACTCGATGTTTGCGTTTATTGTTTATGTGAGTGGACAGGCCAGTTTGATCCAAAGCTTGATCATGCTCAGTCCCTTCCTGGTGCTCACAAAGCTGGGACTCTATGACGCTGAAAAGGCAAAAAAGAGGTTGCTTGCTCGGCATTTCAAGGGAATGACCCGGGAGTTTCTCTCGCAAAAGGCGCAGCGCTTTTGCTTCACGATGCTGCCAACGATTTTCAGTGAAGATGCGCTCGCCAAGCTAGCTTTTCACCGCTCCAAGGGTCACGTGGTCTACATCGTGAGTGCCTCGCTGGACCTGTGGTTGAGTCCCTGGCTCGAAAGCCAAGGCCTGCCCGGCATCTGCACGGAGGTTTTGTGGGTGGATGATGTGTTTACGGGAGAGTTTGCGACACCGAATTGCAATGGCCCCGAGAAGGCTAGGCGCATTCAAGCGGAGATCGATCTCAAGCAATTTGAGCGGATTTTTGCATACGGCGACAGCAAGGGCGACCAAGAGATGCTGGCCATTGCCGACAAGCCTTTTTACCGCACGCTCTGATCAGCAATGCATTTTGCGAAAATGGGACGGTTTCTCAAAAGGCGACCAACTTACTGCATTAGCCCTGCGGCCCTGCTGGCAACTTCACCACAAACCGTGCGCCCGCGCCGAGCTTGCTGTGCAAGTCGATCTCGCCCCCGAGCTTGTGTACCAATGCTTGCGTGATGGCAAGGCCTAGGCCGGTGGAGTTTTCGCCGCCCGTCGGGCGGGCGGTGAGCCGCTGAAATTTCTTGAACATCTTTTCCTGGTCGCTCGGGCTGATGCCCGGCCCCTCATCAGCCACTTCGAGTGACAATTCGCCATTTTGCCCGGCGTAGGCCTTCACGTGGATGGCAAGCCCTCGCGGTGAAAATTTCATGGCATTGGAAATGAGGTTGTCCATGACCCTGACGAGGGATTTGCGGTCGCAGCGCAGGCTTGGCAAGTCTGCTGCGATCTGAAAATGCATGCGGAGGTCTTTGCGCCTTGCCTCGCCCTCGTAGCCGACCTCTAGCTCATGCAGCAATGCTGCCAAGTCCACATGCTCGGGTCGCAAGTCGGTATCTGGGTGCTCGATCGCGTTGAGGTCGAGCAGGTCGCGGATGAGGTCATTGCCAGCACTCGCGACTTTGCCCATCATGCTGACGGAGCGCAGTTGGTCCTCGTTGAGCGGACCTTGGATCTGGAGGAGCTCGGAGAGCGCTAGTGCCTTGTTCATGGGCGACTTCAGGTCGTGGGCGACGATGCCCACGAGCCCGTCTTTCTCGCGGTTGAGGTCTTCCAAACGTTCGTTTTGGAGCTTGAGGGCATTGTTTTGCAGCTCAATCTCGCGGTGCTGGTCCTCGATGAGTCGGTGGCTGCTTTTCAGGGCGCCGAGCACGCGGTTGCGGCTCACCATGATGAAGACCATGATCGCAAAGGCGATCAGCAAGGAACCGCCGAGGATGGCCAAGATGATGATCAAAAACGATTGCCGCGAGGCGTCTGCGGCCTGCCGCTGCTGTGTGGCTTTGATGATGATGGATTCCTGCTCGATGCTGGCGATGGTCGCATCGCGTTTCAAGATCTCATATTCGGTTTGCATCGCTGCGAGCTTGGCATTTTGGTCTTCGTTCACGAGCGAATCCTTGAGCTGCACATAGGCTTCAAAGTCGCGGTAGGCCTGCTGGTAGTCCCCGATGCCTGCATGCAGGTCTGCCGATGCATGGTAGGTATCTGCAATGAGTTGCGCGGAGCCCGATCGCCTGGCGATAGGCCATAGCGTCGCGAGTTGTTTTTCTGCCGCTGGGAGGCGGCCCAATTTGATGAGGCTGGAAATCATGTTCTGCAAGGCGTAGCCGCCCTCGTAGTACAAACCACCTTCTGCAGCAATGGCGATTTCGTAAGCCTTTTGGAAATATTTCAGGCCCTCGTCATAGCGCTGCTGCTCGTCATAGACAAAGCCGATGTTGCAATAGGTATTGGCGAGTTGGAGTGAATCTTCCTGATTTTCCAAGATCTTGAGGTTCTCCATGTACAGGGAGAGTGCCGCTGGATAACGCTTGTTTGCGGCCAAAATGATGGCCAGGTTGGCATTGACGCTGCACTTGTATCTGGTGATGCCCAGACGGTCCACAATCTCCTTGGCGACCAGTAGGTGCTGCTGCGCGACATCATAGTTTTTGCGACCCAAATAGAGCGCACCCATATTCAGGTTGGTTTTGGCAATGCCTGGTTCACTGTTTGCCTCGCGGAAATGATTTTCTGCGGTGTTGAAGCAGCGCAAGGCAGCCTCGTAGTTGTTGTGATAACTGTAGACCAATCCCAATGCCATATTGGCCTCGCCGGCATACTTGGGGTAGGCCAAACCCTTGGCCATATCGATGGCCATTTTCCCAAACTCCTCGGCCTCTGGACTGCCCTCGCCCCGCAATTGCCCCGTGATTTTTACGATTTGGATGACCGATGCCGTGTCTTTTGGGAGTGCATGCACGACCCGGCGCAGGCTGTCGACATTGGTGGCTTGCAATCCGAGGGCCATTGCAGACAGCAGCAACAACCATGCGATCCGCCGAAGTGCATTGGGAATCTTGCCGATCCGCGTCCCGTTGGGGCTGGGCAACTGCAAAGCATCTATGCCAGCGGAAGTCCTATCCGCCGACCAATCAGCCGTTTCCAAGCAATTGTTCTCCATCTTAAGCCAACAATACCCGATCATATCCCCTAACCGCCATCAAAGTAACGAATTAATTGAATGAGCAGGGCAATGCGGTGGCAATTCTTGCCTTCCAAGCAGGGCAATGGCAAAATTTATGTCGCACAATCGGCGATCTACAGACCAACTCAACATCAATCATGCTGAAAAACAAAATTTTACAACACTCAAAAGGGAGAACACTGCTACCAGGTCGGGTAGCAGATGAAGTGCTTCTTGACTTGGTTGGAGAGGGCCATGATGTTGTGCAAGTCGGATGCGGTGCTGATGTTTTCGACCGTGCCGTCTTTGTGCAGGATTTCGATGGGTTCTTGCAGTCCGGCTTTGTAGGCCATATTGCTGATTTCGCCGGAGAAGACCAGGTATTTTACTTCCTGATCGCTGAGGCCGAGCCGACGGCGAGCATCGAGACGCAATTCTTGAATATGAGCGTCTGAAAATGGCGTGTCTTGGAGCCGCGCCTTGAGCAATTTGCGCTGCAACAGATTGTTGCAGAGCATTTCCAGTACGCGGTCGCCCGAGCGCCGCCACTGCTTCACTGCCACCATGATGTCGTTGTCGTCGAGCTCGATGTAGCGGGTGATGATCTCTGGCGTGATCGTGGGTTCCAATAGGGTATTCTGCCCAAAGAGAAATTCGAGGGCCTCGGTCTTCCAGAGTTTGTTTTGGCCATACATCAGCTCCTTGGCACGCTTGAGGATGTTCACGATCATGTACTCGGCCGCCAAGACGGCGCGGTGCAGGTAGACCTGCCAATACATGAGCCGTCGCGCGACGATGAATTTCTCGACGGAGTAGATGCCTTTGATCTCGACCACCAGGCGGTCCTCGACGACGTTCAGGGTCTTGATGATGCGGCTCGCGCTCACCAAGCCCTCCACGACGCCGGTGAAATAACTGTCGCGCTTGAGGTAGTCGAGTCGGTCCATGTCGAGCTGACTGGACACGAGCTGATGCAGGAATTTACGGGGATAGGTGCCTTCGAATATTTGGATTGCGAGGTTCAGGCGGCCGCCAAATTGCACATTGAGGTGCTGCATGAGCGCTTGGCTCATGCGCTCATGGTGCAGGCCCTGCAAGATCACGTTTTCGAGGGCGTGGCTGAAGGGACCATGCCCGATGTCGTGCAGCAAAATCGCGATCAATGTGGCCTCATACTCCTGTGGGCTGATCACAGTGCCCTTGCTGCGCAAGACGTCGAGCGCCTGCCCGGTGAGGTGCATGGCACCGATGCAATGGTTGAATCGGCTGTGCACCGCCCCTGGATACACGAGCGAACTGAGCGCCAATTGCTGGATGCGCCGCAGGCGCTGAAAGACGTCGGTGTCGATCAGGTCGAGGATGATCCCGCGGGGGATCTCGATGAACCCGTGTACCGGGTCGTTGATAATCTTGTTTTGAAGTACCATCCTATTGTGCAGCAGGGCAAAGATAGTATTTCAATGCGTGCAGGGTGAGGAATCCCCAAAAATAAATAGACAGCCTAGCCTAACAAAATGTAATGCTTACTTGACATTATGGAATGTATGCATATCTTTGTGTCGAATCTTAATTACAGTGATTATGGAAAGCACAGTGAAAAAAAATCAGCGTTGGACCTTGATCAGCGCCATCGTCTGGGCGCTCAGTTACCTGGCATTCGTCTTCATCATCAAAAGATTTGAGCCGCCCATGGGGATAGGCATCATTTTCACGGGCATACTGACGATGGGATTTGCTTGGTTCCTTTACAATTACATCCGTCGCTTGTCGGGCCTCGACGAGGTGCAGCGGAGCATACAGTTGGAGGCTACGGCCATTGCCTTTTGCCTATCGGTCTTGATCACGATGGTGCTGGGCATCCTGGACATGGTGGTGGCATTGGACAATGACAACTGGAATCTACAGGAGTTGGTGGCATTCTTTTTCCTGTCTTATGCGGGTGGCCTCCTCTGGGCACGCAAAAAATACGCTTGAGATGAGAAACACGATCAAGGTAGAAAGAGCCAAAAAGAATTGGACGCAAGCGGATCTGGCACTGCGCCTAGGCGTGTCCCGACAGGCGGTGAATGCCGTGGAGACGGGTAAGTTCATTCCCTCGACCGTGCTAGCGCTAAAAATGGCGCAGGCATTTGGCACGACGGTCGACCAAGTTTTTCAGCTGGAAGAAAGCGATGGCTTGGTGGAAATGTGAACGTTTCAACTATATTCGTGCTTTCACGTATCTACCACGGTTCGCCTAAATTTTTGCCTATCGATCCTGCATTTACCTAAAAACACTTATTCCGTCAATTGCGTACTTTCGCCCTGCTGCAAAGTCGCGACTAGGTAAAATGCTTATGGAAAACGCAAAAATCCTCTGGGTAGATGACGAGATCGAACTCCTCAAGCCCCATATCAAATTTCTGGAACTCAAAGGATTCCTGGTCTCATCGGTCAGCAATGGCTATGATGCATTGGAACTGGTGAAGGGCGAGGCCTTTGACATCGTCTTTCTCGACGAGAACATGCCGGGCATGACGGGTCTGGAGGTGCTGAGTGAAATCAAAGCTCTGCACCCCCACCTACCCGTGGTCATGATCACCAAGAGCGAGGAGGAGCATATCATGGAGGATGCGATTGGCTCCAAGATCAGCGATTACCTCATCAAGCCCGTGAATCCCAGCCAGATCCTTCTGGCTTGCAAGAAGATCCTGCAAAACAAACAACTCGTGAACCAAAAGGTGAACACGGGCTACCAGCAAGACTTTCGCAAGATCGGCATGCAGTTTTATGAGCGCAACGACTACAACGACTGGATCGACATCTACAAAAAGCTCACGCATTGGGAGAAGCAGATTGAGGAGAATGAGGACCAGAGCATGCTGGAAGTCCTCAAGACCCAGATCATCGAGGCCAACCTCAATTTCAGCCGCATGGTGCAAGACAATTACCTCGACTGGGTCAATACCGAAGACCTGAGCGAGCGCCCGATCTTGAGCCCCGACGTGCTGGCACAGTCGGCCTTCAAAGACATCGGCCCCAACTATGAGAGTGTGTTTTTCATTCTCGTGGACTGCATGCGGCAGGATCAGTGGAAGGAATTGGAGCCGCTCATCGCTGACTACTACCACGTCGAGAGTGAGCGCCACTATTACAGCATCTTGCCGACGGCGACTCAGTACTGCCGCAACGCCATCTTTGCGGGCATGCATCCGTTGGAGATTTCCCAGAAATACCCTCGCTTTTGGAAAAATGACAATGAAGAGGGTGGCAAAAACCTGCACGAAGAGGAACTGCTGCGCGAGCAAATCAGCCGCCGCCGCATCAATGCGAAGGTCTCATACCACAAGATCCTCACCAACGACGACGGTTTTCACCTGAATGAAAACTACAAAAACCTGCTCAAAAACGATTTCAACGCGATCGTTTACAACTTCATCGACATGCTCTCGCATTCGCGCACGGAGGTAAACATCATCCGCGAGCTCGCGCCCACGCCTGCCGCCTACCGCGCGGTCTCGCGCAGCTGGTTTGAGCATTCGCCCCTATTGGAATTGCTCAAGAAGCTCGCCCAGCACAAGGTCAAGGTCGTGATCACAAGCGACCACGGGACCGTGTATGTGAACAGGCCCGTGCGCATCGTCGGCGACCGCGAAACCACCACCAACCTGCGCTACAAGCAGGGCCGCAACCTGAGTTACGACGACGAGAAGTTCCTGTTCACCATCAAAAAACCCGAAGAAGCCAAGCTTCCGAAGATGAACATGAGCTCGACCTACGTCTTCACCTGCGAGGATTATTTCTTTGCCTACCCCAACAACTACAACTACTACGTGAAATTTTTCAAGGATACCTTTCAGCACGGCGGCATCTCGATGCACGAGATGATCGTGCCGCTTGTGGAGCTCGTGCCTAAGAAGTAGGAAAACCGCGTTGGGGTTCAATGTCTTGGATCTCAACGCGGTTTGGGGATGGGTTGTATCGATGCAATCTGTTGTAGAGACGCGATTAATCGCGTCTCTACAACATGACCATCCGCCGCCGTACCGACGGCGGCATTTAGGGATATTCGCCAGCCTGCATCGGCGCATCCTAAACCGCACATCCGCCCCCAACCCGCCAACCCGTACCCGAACAGCAATTCCGTACCGTCCACCCGTACCCGAACAGCAATTGGGTATAAGTCGTGTTGGGGAAATGGGCCCGAGCCATTAGATTTGTAGTGAGCGCCTCGATTCCTTCCCCGAGCGCTTGCAAAGGATGGTGAGCGTCGAAACGTCGGTGCACATAGGCAGCCTCTCAGAGGTGCCCGCGGCAGCAGCCAAAATCTTGGAGATTTGCGGATCTCATAGGATTTTCGCAATTTTCGGAGCGATGGGCGCGGGTAAAACCACGCTCGTGAAAGCTATTTGCAAGCTCCTAGGCTCAGAAGACATCGTCAAAAGTCCCACGTTCTCGATCGTCAATGAGTATGACAGCGCTGCGGGGAGCATATACCATTTTGATTTCTATCGCATCAAGGATTTGAGCGAGGTATTTGACATCGGTTTTGAGGAATACATCGATTCTGGCAACTATTGCCTGCTCGAATGGCCCGAACTCATCGAGCCGCTCATCCCCGAAGATGCTGTGGAAATCAACATTTCGGTCACAGGACCAACGGAAAGGACAGTCAAAATTGCATTGCGATAAAGCATGGGTAAGTCTAAAATAGGTGGCGGAATTTTGGGGGAGTTGCACCCTGCATCATGGGTAGTCCCCATGGAAATGCCTACAAAAACAAGGCGCGAAAAGAAAGTACTGCGCATCGGTATCCCCAAGGAAACCGTGCCTACTGAAAACCGCGTCGCCTTGACGCCCGAGTCGGTCGGCGTCCTCGTCGCCAATGGCCACGAGGTCTTTGTACAAAAAGGCGCTGGCGAGAGCAGCAGTTTTCCCGACGGCGCCTACAACGCAGCCGGCGCCCACCTCTGCTACACGCTCGAAGACATTTATATCAAGGCTGAGACCATCGTCAAGATCGCACCGCTGAGCACCGAGGAACTCGAGCTCTTGCGCCCGCACCAAATCTTGATTTCGGCGCTCAACATCGGCAGCATGAATGCCGAGCATATGCGCACCATGTTGCGCAAAAACATCCTGGCCATCGGCTTTGAGTTTTTGCAGGGCAGCGACGGCAACCTGCCGGTCGTGCAGAGCATGAGCGAGATTGCGGGCGTGACCTGCATCCACATCGCATCAGAATTACTGAGCACGCACTCGGGCGGCAAGGGCTTGCTGCTCGGCGGCATCACGGGCGTGCCGCCTGCGGTGGTCACCATCATCGGCGCAGGGACCGTGGGCCTCGGGGCCGTGCGCACGGCACTGGGAATGGGCGCGACTGTCAAAGTCATCGACGAAGACGTACACCAACTCCGCGCCATGGAGCAGGCACTCGGCCAAAAGATCCACACTGCCGTGAGCTTGCACAACTACATTGAGGACTTCGTGATCAGCAGCGACGTCGTGATCGGCGCCGCCTTCAAGCCTGGTCACCGTGCCCCCATCGTCGTGACCGAAGATATGGTCGCCCACATGAAAGAAGGCTCCGTGATCGTCGATGTCGCCATCGACCAAGGCGGTTGTGTATCCACCAGCCGGCTCACGAGCCATGCCCGGCCCACCTTCATAGAGCACGACATCGTGCACTATTGCGTCCCCAACATCGCGGCGCGTGTGCCTGCAACAGCTTCATCCGCCATCAGCAACATCTTGGGCCCACTCTTGATCAAGGCCGGCGACATGGGTGGCATGGAGCAACTCATGAAAGTAAACGAAGGCGTGAAGCACGGTGTCTATGTCTACCGCAGGCATCTCACCAAGCGCTCGCTTGCGGGCATATTTGGCATGGAGTTCATGGACATCAACCTGCTTGTTGCAAGTACACTTTGAATGCGCTTGCGATGTATCAGGACAATGGATGCGATTGTATTGATCACGTATTTGCGATCATTCGTTGACAGTTTCCGAGAATTCACCTAATTTTATCCATCTCACCCAAGAGATGGAATGATATTTGTAATCAATACCGAAAAACACGTACATGAAAAAGATTTCACTCATCGCGACCTTGTTCTTGCTGCTTTTCACAGCGAGCTGGGCCCAAAAAGCCTCTGAAGGCACTGAAAAATCACCCCTCGGCACCGACGGCAAATGCCTCGTCGTAGAGCTGCAAGGCGAGCAAAAGAATGTCGAAGCCGTGCTCGAGGCCAAGTTCAAAAAGCTGAAAGGCAAGAAAGAAAAAGGATATGAGGCCTTCAAAGCCCAAGTATTCCCCGAAATTTCCAGCAGCATGCTCGACATCTATTACAAAGTCGAGACCAAAAAGGACAACCAAAGCAAGGTCATCCTCTTCATGGCTACAGGCTATGACAACTGGCTCAATGCCAATGACAACGCCGCCGAACTCAACAACGGCAAGAAAATGCTGGAAGGCCTAGCAGCCGAGGTGCGCACCTACGAACTGAACCTCGCAATCGAGGCGCAGACCAAAGTGCTTGAAGGCGCTGTGAAAACACAAACCGACCTCGAAAAAGACCTCGCCAAGCTTGGTTCCGATCTCGAAAAGCTCCAAAAGGAAATCGAAGACAACAAGAAGAACCAAGAGGCCAACAAGAAGTCCCAAGAGGATCAAAAGAAGGTCATTGAAAACGAGAAGAAAACCCTTGACGAGTTTCAAAAGCAACTCGGCCAAGTCGGGAAATAAGCTGCTTTAGTTAGCAGTTAGAAATTAGTAGTTAGCAGTTGTTGGGGCGGGAATCCGCTCAGCAACTGCTAAATGCTTTTTAGGCTATACAGCTCGCAATCACGGATCAATAAACAATTCATATTCAGCCAATCACAAAAACTCCACAGCTCGCGCGACCTACTACCTACTACCTACTACCTGCTACCTACTACCTTAATTCCTAATCTCTAATTCCTAATCTCTAATTCCTAATTCCTAATTCCTAATCTCTAACCCCCTCCTCTCACCACCTCCACAATCCCCTTGTTCTCCAATTTGGCTTGCAGCCAATGCACCACAAAGACAAAGTTGTCGGCGCGCACTTTGTGGCCACCGGCAAGGTAGGCCTGCACATCAGCAAGGCAGGCTGCAAACGCCTCCCGCAATTCCTCCTTGCCCGCCAGGTCGATCAACCTGCCCATATGCTCGGCAAACATCCGCTCGATCTCAAATACAGGTGCCTTCTTCCGCCATTGCCGACGCCAAGCCCGCAACAGGCTCGTAATGGCCTCAGGATCTTCCTGTTCCCAAGCAAAAATGAGCAAAAAGGTCTTGCAAGCGGCTTGCAAGTTGGTGCGACCCGCCGGCTCGTCGACGACTTCGCGGGCATAACGATGTGCGCGCCGCAGGTCGCCCGCCATCCAAAACACGATCGCAAACAGGTAGCGGATGTAGGCAAGCGTACCCGCAGGCGTGCTGTCTGCGTGGGCGCGCAGGCCCGCAAGCAGGTAGCTCATGTGCTTGCGCAAAGGCCCGACATCGCCGCGCAACAGCGTGTAAGTGCAGATATTGGTCGCGAAATTGAGAAAGATCGAGCGGGCCACGTTGTCATGCGTTGCTTTGAATTGCAGTAGCTTGAGCGTCGCCTCCAAGGATTGCTCATATTGGCCGATCACATTGAGGCACATGCCATAGCCGCCAAGGGAAAAGACGTAGCGCACCGGCTCCTCAGCAATGAGAAAGGGATGATTTTCAAACAATTCCAGGGTCTTTTCCAGCACCAATGCCCGCTGCTCATAGTCGAGCTGCTGCATGCGGATCACGTTCCATATACGGTGCTTGATCGACTGGGCACGCACCGGCAGTGCGGTATCGGGCATGGACAAGGTCGGGTGGCGCTCGATCTCGGCCACGAGTTCAGGCCCGAAGTGGCCTGATTGCGAACTCTTGTCGAGCACGGCGTTCAGGTCGCGGTCGTGCAGATCTTTGAGCTGTTGCAGCATCTCCAACTGCTCAAAACTCCGGTCGCGGTCGGCCACGACCTGCTCGCGCTGTTGCTGCAAGCCCCGGGGCTGCACCACAAAAGGCAAGGCCACCAACTCGAAGTCGGCGAGTGCCCGCAGGGCATCGTAGCGTTCCTCTTGCACGGCGATCTCACGGGCCTGCTCGATCTTTTTGAGCGCAAAGTCATAGAGCGAGCGCTCTAGCAAAATGCGAATCTCCGTGAGGCGGTTTTGCATCAGCGTTTCGGGATGCTCATCGTAGAGGCTCAGGCTGCGCAAGATGAGCTGGGTGAGGTGGCTCTTGGCTTCTGAGAAGTTGGCGAAGTCAAATTGGGGCTTGAGGGCAGCCTCGTTGTAGGTTTTTTGGGTCTCGATGGCCCGGTAGAGTTGCAGGTACTTGTGGTCGCTGCGCTTGCCGCGCACGCGGGCGAGCCGCTGGAAATTGTCCTTGTCGGCCTTGGAAAGCGAATGCACAAGCTCAAAGAGGAATTCAGAATTTTTCATGAAAATTCACCTGAAAAAAATCGGCCATCCATACACTTTAAATTGCTGATAATGATACGATTCATTTCCATGAACTCCAAAAGCAAATCCGATTAATTTCCAGAACTGACTTGTCCTTGGGCAAGGGTCGGTGCATATTCGTATCGTAGCCTGAAACGGTTGCCAGATCGGTCCACGAGACCCGTTCTTTCGCAAAACGTAAAGCATTGACAAAATTCTACACTGTACCCGTTGAATGCCTTATTGTCTTACTTGCGCCTCGGCGTAGGAACGGACACGGAGATAGCGTAGAGCAGGTGCAAAACCTGCAAGCAAAGGCCTTTTTCCAAAAGATGAGGGCTTTTGTTTTTTTTGGGGGGGGGTAGAATGAAGTGCCTAGCTGCAGCCACGAACCTGCGGCTATCGCTTCATGAAAATGATGCCCACACCAGGCCGCTGATCGATCGTCAAAAAGTAACTACCTCTCGGCAGATTCGCTATCCCAAATTGCCCAACGGCCGAAACTTGGGACTGCTGCACCAACTCACCCAGCATATTGTAAAGTCGCACGTCCACAGCTCTCGCTCGACCGTCGAGCAGCAGCGTGATCGTTTCGGTCGCTGGATTTGGGTAAATGAAAATTCCTGCATTCCCCAACGACCCATCCATCAAAAAATCCCCCACCTGATCCTCATCCGCGCCGATGTCCACGATCCCTACTGCGCGATTCTCGCCATCGATGTCCTTTTCTGCTGCAGCATGAACAAAATTCACGTCACCTGCATTGCGTGCGGGCGATGTCGATTGTAAATGCAAATCTGGCGCGACCGTGTCGACCAAGGCTGGATTCGCAAAGATGGATGCTGCATCTTTTCCTGTACCTGCAAGATAGCTTAAAAAACTCATTGTACTCCCGCGATCATTCACGAGCGCGGTAGCGCTGCTCCCTTGCTGTGTGAAAAAGAGGTTATGGTCTGAGGTATAGTTTTGCGGGGACAGATTATCAATCTGAAACAGCAAGTCGCTGTCACTGTAAAAGATGTTTTGAAATATTTGGCAATGATCCACTTTGTGTATGATCAGCTCATCGTGTTGATCAGAGAGGTCGTTGTGGAAACAGGTATTGTTCCGTACAACCGAATTGCGCACAATGCCTGTTGTATTGGGGTTGTAGCCGCCAATCTCGATGCCCGACTGATCGTTGAGATAGACAAAATTGTTTCTGACGATCACACTGTCTGTGGTTCCATTCTGCTCACAACCTACTGCAATCCCAGCCTGATTGTGATGCGAGATATTACGCTCGATCGTGGTGTTCCAGCAGCCATCGCAATAGATGCCTGCACACTTTGCCTTTGTGGAGCGATTGTCGAACACCATGTTGCGCGCGACCAATCCATTGCGTGCATGGTTGAAGGCTGGCGGCACGGAATCGATAAAATTCCCCGCCACGTCGATGCCAATATTGGTGTTGCCATGCACACTGCAATTCGTAATGGAGAAGCCATCGATGTTTCCATTCAGAGTGATGTTTTCACTGTATCCATTGATATTGTGAAAGACTTCACAACTGTCGATGACAACATTGCGCAGAGCATCCGTTGCACCATGCCCCTGCCCGTAGACTTCGATCCCATGTGCATTGTCTGATTGGTCAAAAGGCTCTTGGAGATTTGTTGTGAATCCTATATTTCTGATCTTCAGATTGCGCAAGGTGATATTTTCCATGGGGGTACCCGGGTTGGAGCGCACCAATATCCCATTTGCAAACGGACAAGTCAAGCTCCTGATGGTCAATCCCTGTATGACAATATTGCTTCGGTTTTCGATCAGGATCAAGGCTGTAAAAGGGGAGGGAATTGGGGACGCAGGCGCAATAAGCGAGACGACATCCTGTTGATAGTTTCGAAATGTAATCGGATTGCCGAACGTGCCACTGACGTTGATGTGAATTATCTCCGCATACGTCCCCGCCAGAATATGCACTGTACTGCCCGGCGTCGCGTAAGCGGCAGCGTGCTCTATCGTTTGCCAAGGCGTTGCGAGTGAAGTTCCGGCATTGGCGTCGCTGCCTGTGGGTGATACATAGTAATTGGTTTGCGCATAAACATTGACAGACGCACAGAGGGCCAATACAAGGAATCCGCAAATCATTCTTTGCAAATGGCGATGTGGGCTGGCAAACCATTCTTTTCCGAGGAGCATAGCAGATGATCGATTACATGAAATCGCGCACAAGCAAAGTCGGCTATCCATCGTTGACGATTTCATGCCCTTGTGCAACCCAAAGCTATGAAATGAAAGCAATACAATGCCACCCGATACTTCCTAAATTTACAGCGCCTTATCGCTGTCTCCTTTGCTGAGCAGGGTCAGGAGATTGCGGTTGAATGCTGGTAATGCATCTCCTAATTCGGCGAAGAATGCTTGATCAAATTGCTCGACGGCGACTACGGCCTTTTTCACGACTTTTTTGCCGGCATCGGTGAGCACGACGGTTTTGGCGCGGGTGTCGGTGGCGTGCTCCTGCCGCGACAGGAAGCCTTTTTGCTGCAGGGTGCGCAAGACCGTCGATGTGGTCATCGGGTCGATCTTGGTATGCGAGGACAGGCCGATTTGGGTGACCTCTTGTTTGTGCAGGGTGAGCCAATGGATGCTGGCCATCAACACAAACTGCGAATGCGTGATGCCAAACGGCTCCAAGGCCTTTTTGATGGCGCGCTGCCACAAGGCTGTGACCTGCCACAACAAAAAACCAGCGCTTTCTTCGGCCTTTTCGACGCTAAAGGGATTTTCAGCAGACTTCATCGGGGGACGTTTTGCATCGATCAAAAATAATGCCTTTTCAGTTCACCTTGGCCAAAATCTCGGCCCCGATGAACTGAAACGCGCAGGGTGTACGACAAATTCGTCAGGCGGCCATTTCATCTTGTGTAAAAGCGATCATCCTGTGCCATTGGCTTCCTTTTTCTAGCGCCCTGAGGTTTGCGACCGCCTGCCAGCCAGCGAAGGTCCAACGTTGGCCGGAGAG
>JANPHP010000379.1:0-11085 GCA_031424495.1 Bacteroidota bacterium
AGCTCGGCCTGCTGCCGCGCGTGTGGAACGATGGCCGCGTCGTGCATTTGGAGGAATACAACAAGTGCAAAGAAGGCTCAGACACTTGTCTGCACCCTGTCTTGCAGGTTTTCAACGGCGAGAACCTCAAGTGCCGCGTCTACGGGAGCGGCGGCATGAGTTTCGCATTTGACAACCGTGAGCGCGGGCCCCTCTTCTTTTGCTACCTCGACGGCAATATGCAAGCAGATGGCGTCGCCACGCATACGCTTAGCGCATCCGCCAACGACCGCATCCTGCCCAACATCATCCAAGACATGATCCAAGCAGACTGGCAACACCGTTGGTGTCAAATGCTCTGCGGCCTGCCGGTCAAAATCTTGTATGAAAGCAAGCGCGACCAATGGGAATCCAACCCCGAATCGTTTACCAAGTTCCTGCACATGATGCGCGGACTCGGCACAGACAGCGTGCCCGAGGCGCAAAGCCACTACATCGACCGCTGGGAGGATGTGCTGGATGCGACGGATATCATTTCCAAATACAATAACCTGTATGACGAGATGACCAATCCCGACTCTCAGGCCTTTCGCGAGGGGAAATATCCCGAGTTGTTTTCTGAGGTGGATGAGGAATTTTACAACATGGCCGGCGGCTCGATGCGCCGCAATATTTATTACTTCAAAATGGCGATGCTTGGTCGCCCTGCCACCAAGCAACCCCACCAAAGCCAAGGCTACGACCTCACCCAAGACTGGAGCAAGCCACCGGAATTGAATCCCAACCGGGCTGATTACCATCCGGAGGAAAAGCTCGGAACCTATATTGTGGAGATTTTTCACCGCGACATGGTGCGCCTCACGCTCGGCGTGGGCAAGGTGAACCTGTACATGCGCCTCAAAGTGCTCTTTGAGAGCTTGCGCATGATGCGTCCCCCCCTGAGCGAAGGTATGAAAACCGATGCGGTCTACCTGGAAGACTTGCTGAATGGCGCCCCCAAAGGCAGCAACAGCAACCTCAAGATCCAAGAAATATTGTGCGAGCAATTGCGGGCCAATTTCCCCAACACGCCGCTGAGCAAGGACAACAACCACCTGATGACCCTGGACCAAGTGGCCAAAGGCATCGACCGCGCGTCCAAGCTGAGCCTGCCCGTAGGCGTGGACCCGCGCAGCCGCTACCTGCTCGCGCAGAACTACGCGCCCCTCACGAGCGTGGAAAACATGTTTGTGCCAATGGCATTGCTCGAAAGCGTGACCATGCCTTCTGGTCGCGGCATCAGGCTCAAGGATGAGGATTTTATGGGAATGGAGCATTTCCTGGCAGCGCTCGCACTGCCCAAGATCGGCCCCAATGCCTACCGGCACCTCTGGAACGACAGCTTGATGCAAGCAGTCGACAGCCCGCTCGCGGCATTTGACGAGGCCCTCCAAATCTCATGCGGCAAGGCAGGTTCAGGATTGGCCTTCACCAGCCTTTTGATGAGCCAAACCGATGGCGGCAAGGGCGGCATGGTCGTCGTGCATATATTGCGCGACACCCGCAAGGATCAGAGCCTGATCGTGGGCGAACGCATCTCGGATCGCCTGCGCGAGTTTTTGAAGGAAGCCAAGATAGAATATGTGGATCGCGGCGAGGGCAATGCCCGCACCAAGGTGCAGACCTTCCTCAATCGCCTTTTCATGCAAGCGCCCCCAGAAACGGAAAAGCTGCTCATTGCCAGCTTCTTTCACCGCAACAGCGTGCCCGGTTTTGACCTCGTCGGCAGCATCGATCGCCTCGACACCCTCAAGCTCGCCGACCTGCTCGCCAACAAAGACGTGCAGCCCGATCGCCCGAATTTGGTGACGAAGGTCACCGATGCAAAGAAAATCGAGGCCTACCTGGACCAAATGGTCGCCGAGACGGCGATGGCCTAATACGAACCCACGGCCTCCGGTCGTAGGGTTCTCGAAATGCCGCCTTTGCCTGTCCCGCTCAGCGAGCGGGGGCGGGGCATGCGAAAAAGAAATTAGGTGATGCGCTAAACACAACGTACGCTGTGAATCTCACTCCGGAAAAGCAATTGCCAATTGCACTGGAAGTGTATTTCCATCAAAAATGATGATTCGTAGTCGCAGGGCATTCCCAGCGACTACGAATGACCAATCCCCTCACTCCACCTGCTGCAGCGTGATCGTACCATGCTTGCTGAACAGCTTCTTCTGAAAGCTCAAAATCTTCCATGTTTGATTTCCAAACTGCACGGTGTCGCCGACGGCCAAGCTTGGATGCGGCACGCGATTGATCGTGAGATTTACCTTTTTCTTGTGGTCATCGGGATCCTTGTAGGCACCGCCTGCAGCTACTGCGACCCCGTTAATTTCATCAACCGTCGTTTCAGTGAGGGTATATTCTTGCATCTTTGTCGTTGAAATCCACTTGCAGCCCCCAATATTGAACAATCAAAAATGGAATCGCAAGCCATAGGACGTGAATCGTCGCCTGTTTTTGATTCCTCATCCTTCACCGTATCTTGTGACCGATTCATTGAATTTGTGGCTAGGATGCTGATCCACTTGAACAAGATATTCCTGAGTCTCATCGGGATCTGCGGCCTGCTGTTGTGGGTGTGGACTCCTATGTCTGCCCAGCAGCCTGCCTATTTCATGCTCGGCGAAAAGCAGTTTGAGGGCGTGCAAATCTATGATGTGATCCAAGACCAGCAAAGCAACTATTGGTTTGCGACGGATGAGGGCATCTTCAAACACGATGGCTATACTTTTGAGCGTATCGAATGCAAGGAAATGATCGGCTCTTCGGTTTTTGGTTTTGTGATGAATGCGTGTGGTACGATTTTTTGCTTCAACCTCAATCACCAGATTGTCAAGATTGAAGATGGCGCTGCCTCGGTGATCTACGAGTTGCAAAATGATGAGCGCGTATCCGACATCCACATCACTGTGACGCCCGAGGACCTATTGCTAGTGGTCACCAAAAAAATACTGCTGATGGATGCCGAAGGCCACATTGTGCAGCGATCAAAAATCACGAAAAATTATATTGGAGATCTGTTTTTCACACAAAAGGGCAACTTTGTATGCCACCTGAGCAGCCGCGACTCATTGCTCGAGATCACAGCAAACGGAACTCGGATCGTCCCGCTGCTGCATGAGCAAGCACCGATCGTGGGCCTGCTCAAGTTTTTTCGCATCCAAGGTCGTGCATACGCCATCAATCTAGCCAGCAAGGATGTTTTTACTTTCAGCGAAGACGACTACGCGCTTACGCCCATCCACACCAAACCCTTCCTGCCCGCCAGCGAATTCCTGAGGTTTTACAATGTGAATGATCAGTTGTGGATCGCAGGTACGGTTGCAGGCGTGCGCCTGATGGACAAGCATTCCCCCTCTCAAGCCAGCGAAGTCTGGTTTCCTCAATACCTCATTTCCACGGTTTTCAAGGACCAAGAGGGCAATCTGCTGCTGACGACCTTTAACAATGGCGTGATTGTGATCCCAGATATGGACATCCCAGACGCAGTACCGATTCCAGGCGGGCAATTGGTCATGGGTTTGTGTACCGATTCAGATCTCGGGATTTTGATGGGCACAGCCACCGGGCGGCTGCTCGCGGTGAAGGATGGGAAAATGACCCAAATCAGCGATGCTGGCATCAAGTCATTGGCGGCCGTTTACAGTTGGCCGGGGCAGCCTTTGGTCATTTATGACGACGGCAAGCTTCGAGCTTACGACAAACGTTCAGGCCAAATCCACACCATCGGTGCAGGCTCCCTCAAGGGCGCAATTGCCATGGACGCATCCACCTATTACCTCGCACTCAATACCGGCATGAGCAAGATCATTTGGGATGGTCGAGGTGAATTTGTGCAAACCGATGTACCGCAGCTTGCGATGCGCAGCTATGCCATCGCACTCGATACCGCTGCCAATCTGATTTATCTATCGACAGCCGACGGCATGAAGGCATTTGCAGCGGATGGCACGGTGACCGATCTCCTTTTTAATGAGGAACGCATATTCGCAAATGATGCTACGTTTGGCAACGGCAGCTTGTACATTGCGACCAAAAACCAAGGGCTTTTGATCGCCCAAAAGGGAAAGCCCATTGCCCATATCCAACATCAACTTGCAGGAAAACCGCTGGAATTCAAGCAACTGATCCTACATGCCGGGCAGCTCTATGCCGCGACGTCTGCGGGATTGGTGGTGATGGAGCCTGATGGGAAAAAGTTTACGCAGCTCAACCAAGCAAATGGCTTGGGAAGCAGCAAGGTCATCGATTTTGCGCTCGACGACGATCAGCTTTGGCTCACGCACGCCAAGGGCGTGCAGCACCTGCGCTTGGAGTCGCTGCATCAGGCTGTGCCAGCCACCGCCATCGTACTCACACAAGTGACCGTCAACGACTCCCTGCACCCACAGATCGGGGAACGCGGCTTCTTTGACCACACCCAACGCAAGTTTCGATTTCAGATCTCCACCCCCACCCTGCGCTACCGCGCCAATATTGTCTATCACTACCGCCTGCTCGGCTATGAAGATACCTGGGCCACAGCCACTTACCAAAACCACGAATTCACCTACAATGCCCTAGGCCCCGGCGAATATACCTTTGAGGCCAACGCTGAAAATCAAGGCAACATCAGCAATATCGTCACCTATCGATTTTCCATTTCGGCGCCCTTGTATGCACGGTGGTGGTTCATAGTGGCTGTCGCGTTGCTCATGCTAGCACTGATCACGCTGATCTATTTGCGACAGCTGCGGGTGCAGCGCCGCAAAGATAGTCTGCTCAATGAGCTCAACCTTTCGCGGCTCACTGCAATCCAATCGCAGATGAATCCCCACTTCATCTTCAATGCCCTCAACTCGATCCAAGACCTCGTCTTGCAAGGCGACATCGACAATTCCTATACCTTCATCACCAAGTTTGCCAACCTCGTGCGGCGCACCCTGAACTATTCCGACAAGGACTTTATTGAGTTTGAGCAGGAGATGGAATTGCTGAAATTGTACCTCGCTTTGGAAAAATTGCGTTTCAAGCATGATTTTGAGTACACGATCGATTCCGAAGACATCGACGACATACAGGTGCCGCCGATGCTGATCCAGCCATTTGTCGAGAATGCCCTCATCCATGGACTGATCCACCGAGAAGGTCCCAAGCGGCTCGACATTCGTTTTGAATTGGGGGAGACATTGATTTGCACGGTGCAAGACAATGGCGTGGGCCGAGAAAAGGCACGTGAGATCAAGGCAAGGCAAGGCGCAGCCGCAGAGTCATTTTCGGGAGCGGCGATACGCAAACGGTTTGCCATCTTGCGGGCGCACTTTGAGGGTGAATTGGGGTTTGAATATGAGGATTTGATGGAAAACGGATTGCCCTTGGGCACGAAGGTTACATTACAGATTCCCGTAAAACGTAGGTTTTGAGCCGTTGCTCAATTACTTTGGCGATTCATGAAAAAAAGACGCGGTCACATATCAGAAGCTAGCATTCTTGCCCCATGACCAAAATCAAGGCCATATTGGTAGATGACGAGGAAAGCGCAAGAAATGTGCTGAGCAACCTGCTGCTGCGATTTTGCCCCGAGGTCGAGCTCATGGATAAGTGCTCCAACATTCCCCAGGCCGTCGCCAGCATCCAATTGCACAAACCAGACTTGGTATTTCTCGACATCCAAATGCCACAATATTCGGGCTATGAGATTGTCAAGTTTTTTGAGAAGATAGATTTCGAAATCATCTTTGTCACGGCTTACGGCAACTATGCAGTGCGTGCATTTGAGCTTGCAGCGGTCGATTACCTCCTCAAACCGGTGGATATCGACCGACTCAAACTCGCAGTGGGGCGTGCACGCAACCAAGTCGATCTCAAAAGGCAAGCCGAGCGCCTCAGTTTCCTGAGCAATACCCTGCACGCCAAGGAGGTCAAGAATATCATGGTTTCTGAAAAAGGCTACCAGCAAGTGATTTCATTGGAAACCGTCGTGGCCATCGAGGCCCAAGAGTCCTACTGTCTCATCCATACCACCGATAAGAAATTCATCGTGAGCAAAAATCTCAAGCACTATGAAACCATGCTTGAGGGCAATCCTGAATTTTTACGTGTTCATAAATCATGGCTCATCCACAAAGCCCAAATCGTGAACTATTCCAAGTCAGATTTGTCGATCAATATGGCCGGTGGCTTGATCGCCAAACTCTCCAAGTACAAGAAATTGGAGTTTGAGCAGGCGATGTTGGGGTGACGGATCGGGCATGCTCAAGCAAGGGAGTCTTGATTCATCTTTCGCCTCAAAAAAATACCCTGACAAGCCGCTCGCCTCCTGGGATTCCTTTTCATTTTCGATTGCACGCCTCTTGAAAAACGCAGAAAAAAGGATGAAATTTGCAGCCATGAAGGAACTCGGCATCTTGGCACAAGAATCCCCTAGATCGATGTGCTCGCCCACTGATGTAAACATGCAACTTATAGGGAGATGATCATCGCCAACCCCATCTATGACGTGGTCTTCAAGCGTATGCTCGAAAACGAGCGCGTGGCCAGATTTTTCATCGGCACACTTCTGGAAGAGACGATCACATCGGTAGAAGTCAAACCGCAGGAATTCACTTACACGAACGAGCTTGCGGCGCTTGCCGTTTTTCGCTTGGACTTCATCGCCACGATCGTAACTGCAGGTGGTGAATCAAGGAAGGTGCTGATCGAGATCCAAAAGGCCCAAAACGAGGTCGACCTCATGCGCTTCAGAAACTATCTCGCAGAGCAGTACAAGAAGGAAGACATCGTGAACCAAGAGAAGGTCGTCTTGCCCATCACGACGATCTATATCTTGGGTTTCAAACTGCCCGAGATCAAAACCCCCTGCATCAAGGTACAGAGAAATTATCTGGATTTGATCGACCACACGATACTCGAAACCAAGAGCGACTTTGTGGAGAAGCTTACCCACGACTGCTACGTCGTGCAGGTCAACCGCATTACCGATCGCTATCAGACCAGGCTCGACAAGCTCTTGAGCGTATTTGAGCAGGCAAATTTTGTCGATGAGAGCAAGATCGTCAAGGTATTCTCACTCGAGACCGACATCGAGGAAGTGAAACTGATCACCGACATCTTGCATCACTCAGGGACCAACCCCGCAGAAAAGAAAAAAATCGAGACCGAGCAAGAAGCATGGCGCACGATCGATGTGCAGTTTCAGAAGCAAAGGAAGGAATACTTGCAGGCTATGCAAGAACTCAAGGAAATGGGACAAGCATTGAATGAGATAGGGCAGGCATTGAATGAGAAAGACCAAGCATTGAATGAGAAAGACCAAGCATTAAGTGAGAAAGACCAAGCATTGAATGAGATAGGACAAGCATTAAGTGAAAAAGACCAAGCATTAAGTGAAAAAGACAAATTAATCGAAGAGCTCCTCAATAAACTGAAAGAGAAGGGGGAATAGGGGCATCAACCCATTGAACTGTTGCACGCCCAATTTGTCGATCAATATGGCCGGTGGCTTGATCGCCAAACTCTCCAAGTACAAGAAATTGGAGTTTGGGCAGGCGATGCTAGGGACCTGAGCATGCCATTCCTGAAGAAAATTGTCCATTCCTGAAAACTTCGGTCGACGTGATGTGGGTACAGGTAGTTTTGATTTTGTCAAAGTACCACAACCTATTTTTATGCAAAATCTAAGAAATCTCACACTATTTGTGCTCCTGCTCATGGCCACGCTCGGCCTGCGCGCGCAAAACGGAAACGCCGTGATTTCTGAAGTCAAAGCCTACGATATGGGCAATGGCACGGGGATCCTCACCGTGCGCGTATCGGGCAACCTTGCCTCCAACTACGTTGGCGGCAGCTTTTCAATCTCCAGCGACCGCATCCCTGGCGGTAGCGCAGGGAGTGGCCTCGGCATCGACACCAGGGCCATCGTCGTGTCACCTGCACCGGGAAATGGAAACGGAAACAGCAATGGCAACCAAGCAGTGATCCTGACGGGCGCATTTCCCCTTCAGCCGCAAAGTGGCAATCAGCCTAGCTCAGCGACGGTCGACCTGAGGGTTCGTTCAACCAACACCGCCTATCCCGAGCAACGTGCACTGAAAACCGTTCCTTTTTATACAGTGACGGTAGAGTAATGCGCGGCAAGGCGCAATCCATCGCGTCTGCCAGAGGTTTGCAACCAACACAGGGCAGCTGTGCCTACCAACATCAAGAGGGCCTCGGCCCTCTTTTTTTGCAATGGAAATCCGCCGAGTCCATTCCTGAACAAAATCGTCCATTCCTGAAAAACATCAGATGGACACAAAAACAAGGGTAATATTTGATTGAAATCTTCAACCACAAAATAGTATGAAAAAAATCGGTTTATTTTTGATCCTCCTGCTCAGCTTGACGACATTCGGATCGGCATTTGCCCAAAACGGCAACGCCGTCGTCTCTGAAACCAAAATTTACGACATGGGCAACGGCACGGGCATCATTACTGCACGTATCTCGGGCAATCTCGCTTATCTCTACCACGGTGGCAGCTTCACCGCAACTGGCAGCCGCATACCTGGTGGTAGTGTAAGTGGTGGAATCGGGTCATCGTCCAGAGCCATCATCGTGCCACCTACGCCTGGCAATGGTAATGGAAACAATGGAAATGGCAATGGAAATCAACCTGTGATTCTTGCTGGTGTGCTCCCATTATCGCCCAGCACAGGGCAGCAGAGTGATATCATCACCGTGGACCTGCGTGTCGAGGGCGATGGCAGGGTCTTCTGGCACTGGAGTTTCCCAGTCACGACAACCAATCCCTGATCGATTGTCGAGGCATTTTGAAAAAAGAGGGTCGAGGCCCTCTTTTTTTGTGGCTCCGTAAAATGCAGCAAATCCATTCCTAAAACAAACTGTCCATTGCTGAAAAACGGCAGGACAATCCTAGTGGCCTTGTACATATTTGTGCAAAATCTTCAACCACAGAATTATTATGAAAAAACTGGGCGTGTTTTTGTTCTTATTGATCACCGTCGCATTTGCTGGATCGGCTTATGCTCAAAACGGCAATGTCGTTGTATCTAGTGTCGATGTCGAAGACTTAGGCAATGGCACGGGCATGATTGTCGTGAAGCTTTCAGGCAATCAGGCTAGCGAGTATACTGGCGGAACATTTCTCATCTCCGGAGATCGTATTGCAGGCGGGTCTGCTGGCGGTGGAATGGGTGACCAGAGCAGGGTGTTTGTGCAGCCTCCAGTACCAGGCAATGGCAATAGCAATGGCAACCAGCAAGTGCTGCTTGCGGCCATGTTTCCTATCGGAACAGGCAATGGGAGCGACGAGGTGACGATGCAGTTTACTTTCAGGAGGATAGGCAACGGCCTCGACTACACCTACTCACGCGTGGGCAGGATCAAAAGAGACTACTCCAAGATTTGATTTCTTCGGAAAACTGATACACTGATATAAAACTAAAAGAGGGCCTAGGCCCTCTTTTGTATTATACCCGCGAGCATTCTGCTTGCCATTCCCAAACAATATTGTCCATTCCTGAAACGCAAGGCCATTCCTCTATTGCGTGTACCAATCTTGCATCAAATCTAAAAGAAACACAAAATGAGAAAATTATTACTGCTTGTATTGGCTTGTATTTTCGTTGCAAAATTGGATGCCCAAATCTACGTCGTCGAGGTTTCTGGGGGCATGCAAAATGGTACCTCATGGGCGGATGCCTATACCGACTTGCAGACTGCCATTTACAATGCATCTGCCGGTGATACAATATGGGTCGCACAAGGCACCTACAAGCCATTGATCGACACCCTTGGCAATATTCCGACTTTGCCAGAAGATCGCTCATTTTGGTTGAAAAATGGAGTGGTGATCTACGGTGGATTCAACGGCACAGAAACGGCACTGAGCCAACGCGACCCCATCAACCAAAAAGCCACTTTGGAGGGACAAGTCATCCCCGGAAGCTTTGCCGAACATGTCTTGTATGTGTATGCAGGTGTGGATAGCACCGCAATAATGGATGGTTTCATCCTCCAACATGGAAAATCCACCACCACCTCGACCGCCAAAAATGGCTCCGGACTGATGCTGCGTGGCGATGCAGGATTCTACAACATGGTTTTCAAAAACAATCAAACCTACAACCAAGGTGGTGCCGTTTATGCCGAATCCAGTTCTTCCAAATTTGTCAGGTGCCGCTTTCAAGAAAATCAAACCGTGATGTATGATGGCGCTGCCTGCAACCTCGTCTACTCCGATATCAAAATGAACAATTGTATTTTTGATGGCAACCAAGCGGGCAGGTTTGGCGGTGCAATCACCACTGTGGAGACCAATCTCTTGGTCCAAAATGGGACATTCCACGCCAACACTGCCGGCAGCAATATTTTCCAGTTTTCGACCTCAGGCAATATCGTCTTCAACAATTGCATTTTCAGCAACCAAACCGCGCCGCAGGTCGCGGGAAACAGTGGCGCAACCGTCAGTTTCAGCGATGGATTGATGCCTTTGGATAACAATTGGTTGATCCTCTGCTCCACTTGCATTGGCGCTACGCCTACATTTACCAATCCCGGCACTGGCGATTATTCACTTGCACAGGGCTCAAGGGGAATTGATGAGACGCTCACCACTACCCCAGTCAATATGTATGATGACTATGCGGGCAATCCAAGATTAGTCGGCCTGTCTATGGACATGGGTGCCTTTGAATACCAAGACTTTGTCGCAGTTGATGCTGCCTTGGCCCTTCCCAAAATCAAGGTCTATCCGAGTCCAGCTTCCACAGATTTGGCCATTCAATCGGAGGAAACCACCGAGCGCATTTCGATCTACAATATAGCCGGGCAAGTGGTGCAAACCGAAACTGAAAATGCATTTTCTGTAGCGCAATTGCCTGCGGGATTGTATTTCTTGCAGGTCACAACTGCAAATGGCATACGTGTCGCCCACTTTATCAAGCAATAAGCAAGGTACCCTCAACAGCTCTGTAAAGCGCCTTTCCATGTCGGTCGATGATCTCACAAGCAGTGCGATCGTCGACCGACATGTTTTTTGGGAGGAGTGATACGCTTCGCCACCGTCCTGTAGACCTTGGGACCATGGCGGCG
>JANPHP010000380.1:0-11384 GCA_031424495.1 Bacteroidota bacterium
CTCTCCGGCCAACGTTGGACCTTCGCTGGCTGGCAGGCGGTCGCAAACCTCAGGGCGCTAGAAAAAGGAAGCCAATGGCACAGGATGATCGCTTTTACACAAGATGAAATGGCCGCCTGACGAATTTGTCGTACACCCTGCCCCTCTTGGGTGATGAGAATCTGTCTTTTTTTACCGATAGGCGTATCTTTAGCGATCCGGTCCTTCCTCATATTTTCTGGACTGGAGATGAGCAATTTCTTGCAAAGTACGATCTTGCTCCAATCACGATGACGACCCCAACCCCTATCTTCACGAAACCGAATAGAAATGGCCACCACTTACAAGACATCGGCTTCGGCAAATCAGACCCAAATGTCATCTACCTTGCCTACGACCAGCCTTTTTGGGGACAGAGTATACCGGCAGAAGCCTTTTGGGTGTCTCACGACGGCGGCGCAAGCTTTACCGACATCACCTCCAGCATGGTCGATCCCTCGACGGGATTTAATATCTACATCTGGAAATACGCCACCGATATCGAGGTTGATCCAGAAGATGCAGCTCACCTATTCATCGGGATGAGCGGCTATGGCTGGAAGTCTCAAACGCAAGAGGCAGTGGAAAGAGTCTATGAATCCCACGACTTTGGTGCAACATGGCGCCCGATGTCCAAGGGATTACCGCCTTTCCCTGTCAACTACCTGTGCTACCAAAATGGGACTAATGATGTGCTTTATGCTGCGACGGATGGAGGCATATTCAGGTACAACAAACAAACCGACAACTGGGACTGCTTCAACAATGGCCTGCCTGCGACAGCTTGCACCAAGGTCATGATCGACTATTGCCGCAACCGCCTACTCGTCTCGACCTATGGGCGCGGCATGTGGGAGGCCGACCTGCCTGCCACGGGCGACTACCATGTTACGAGCAACCGCACATGGGCTACAGGCACGGTGCGGGCCTTCCCCGGCAATGTGATCGTCGATCCAGGCGTCACGCTTACGGTGAGGGGCACCGTGCAGTTTGCCCCCGGCAAGCGGCTTATCGTGGCGCAAGGCGCAAAACTGCGTGTGCAAGGCGGCACGCTCACCAGTCCCTGCGGTCTTTGGGGCGGCGTGGATGTAGCTGGCAATGTGACCCGCAACCAAATCATCGCCACCAATGGTTATGCACCCTTCCAAGGCATCGTCGAGGTGGTGAACGGCACGATCGAGCATGCCCGGCAAGGCATCTCGACCTCCCTCCACGACAACAGCGGCAATTTTTATTGGAACAGCTTTGGCGGCATCGTGAAGTGTCAGGGCGCCAAGTTTATCAACAACGTGCGCGACGTGGAGATGCTGTCTTACCCGCTTGCCAACATGAGTTATTTCCGCAATTGCCTCTTTGAGACCAATGCTCCCCTGCACGAGCAGGCGGGTCCAGCCACGCACGTGGCGCTCTGGAACGTGCGCAACATCATGTTTGAAGGCTGCAATTTCCGCCATGCGCCCGGCACGGGCTACGGCGATCAGCAGTGCGGCATGGGCATCGCCGCCTACGACGCCACCTACACCGTCGACTGGCGCTGCACAACTTCCAATACCAATGGCTGCACCGCAGGCACGGCCACGCGCTTTGAGGGATTGCTCTACGGCATCCACCACGAGTGCAGCAACCCGCTGCTCTCCCCGGCGATCAAGCACAGCACGTTTGTTCAGAACAAGTTCATGGGCGCCAAGCTGCGCGGCGCGCACTTCGCGGTGATCGAAGACAACAACTTCGACGTAGGCCCCGCCAAGAAGGCCACCGGCCTCTACCTAGAAAATTGCAGCAAGTACAGGCTGCAAAGCAACAATTTCTTCACCACCACCCCCAACAGCCTCGCCAGGTATGGACTCATTGTGCATGCGGGCGGGGATGATTACAATTTTGTCTATAACAATACCTTTACAGGGTTGCCCTACGGCATCTCGGCGCAGGAGGACAATGAGGGGCCTCTAAACGTGGATGGTTTGGTGATGAATTGCAATGACTTTACCAATTGTACATATGGCATCATGGCCTTGGGGAATAGCGTGACTGCTGGGGTTGGGGAGTCGCAGGGCTGGGCCAGTACTAGCCTGCCTTCCAGAACACTCGTACGAAATCGCTATTACGGGTTGTGTTCTGCTGCAAATGAGAACAAGTTTTTGGTTTCGCATCCGAATCAGTATTCAATAAATCATACCTGCAACATCAATTCGGAGTGTAGGCCTACACCACAGCCAGCATGTAGTGATATTGTCGTGGCAGTCAATCCGCAACCAATTTTATTGAACAAAATTCAACATTGTGAGCGACTTGTCGGCGGTGGATTCCCAATCATCAATCCCAAAATCAGCATTGCCACCAACAAGCTCGCCCAACAGCAGGCCCTTTTGAATGCCTCAATTGATGGCGGTAATACAATAGCGCGCCTCTTGATGATCCAACAGACGCAGCAACCCGGACAAATCCAGAATGGGTTGATGTCTTTTGCACCCTTTCTCTCAGACACGGTACTGATCGCCATGATGAATAAGACCCCGGCACTGCCGCCAGGAACGTTCAGGGCCATCTTGCTAGCCAACTCTCCCCTGAGTTCCAAAGCATTGCAAAAGTTCGAAACGTTAAACTTGCCCCAAGGAATCAAAAACCAAATCCTCGCAGCACAGACAGGTACCTCGGCCCGCCAAATCTTAGAGAATGAAGTAGCGGTGAGCCGTAATGAAAAGACCTTTTGGCAGGACGAGAAGATCCGGTATTTCCTCCGAGACAGCCTTTTTCCCAAGGCCTCAGACAGCGTCGTCGCTGCGTTGAGCCAGTTTGGATATTCTGCTTGTTACCAGAAACAAGCCCTTGCGCTGAGTGGTGGCCTCATTGCGGCTGACAGCGCGCTAGGGGGCGTGCAGTTTTGCACGGTGGGGCAGGGCCCTTTTGAACTCTTGGGCATACAATTGCGGGCCATGGCCAAGCAATGTTGTATGGTCGATGAGGGCTTGAGCCTCACGCAACACGAGGTGGGCCTTTGTCCGCTACCGAGTATCTACCCACAGGCACAAGCGGCCCTAGATCAATTGTGGACATGGCGTTCAGAAGAGACACAGTTGGAGCCGCCCGTCCCCGTTGCAAAGTGGATGGAGGAAGAGGCAGCCGTCGGTGCGATTGGGACACTAGAAAACTTTAAGCTCTACCCCAATCCCAGCCAAGATGTATTTTTCATCGAGTTTGAGGGCACCGAGGCCGCAAAATACCAGATCCGGGCCTATGACATTTCAGGGCGCGTGGTAGCCGAGCAGTCACTTCGCCCAGGGCAAGTCAACAAGGTCAAACTGGGTAGGCAGACGCCCGGCCTGTACTTCTATCAAGTCTTGAAGGATGGTCAAGCTTGGAAGACTGGCAAAATCCAGCTAATTTAAGGGGATGAGGATAGTCTGGCCCAAAATACTAATGTTGCTGCTCGTGTCACTGACACTGGTGGCAACATCACTTTGGGGTCAAGTCGGCCATCGGCCCTTTGTGAAAAAATATGAGGCCGGCATTCCAAACACTTCTGACCTCACTTCGATTTGGCCCAATGGCAATGGATGGTGGGGGCTGTTTTCCAAGATCGATACCATGGGTCCAGATGGTTACTATTACGGCGCCGAGGTTGCTTTGATGGACTCTTTGTTTGAGATTCAGACTAGGGTGAGTCATGGGGATACGTCAAAGTATTATTTGAACATTCCTGCTTTGTTCACGAAATCAATTCCAGATGGCAATGGTAACTTCTGGTACTGGCTCACAGGATATTTGCCATCAGATTCTACACGTCCATTGTATTATGGCAAGATGGATTCGTCAGGTCAGATTCTATTCGAAGGCGAGATCCCCAAAAGCACGATCTACGATTACTTTTATGAATTTTTGAACCTACCAAGTGGAGGCGGTGTTTTCCTCACCACAAGTTTGGGGAGGTATGCATTCATTACGAGGCTCACTTGGGTAGACAATTTAGGTACCGTCACGCATTTGGACTCTACCGAGAGAATTGCCAGCCCTTATCACCACAGTACAATTTATGCTACTTATGATTCAATCCGAAATCTAGTCATTGCTCCTAGCTTCGATTATTTTGTCAATGGTCTACAAACGTATAATATGCGGCCACGGATTTCAGTGTTTTCACCTGAGGGCTCGCTGCTACTGCGAAAGGATCTAACCCCACAGTTGCAAGACAATGCTATAGGTAACTTGCACGCTACAAACGATGGTGGATATGTCGCTTGGTTGTTGGAATACATTTATGATCCTGATTCCGGTGCCGAAGACCATCGAATAGGAATCGTAAAACTTGACGCTAGCTTTGATGTGGTTTGGAAGAAGTACCTCTTTCCGCCCAAGAAATATAGTGATGCTGTTGTGTTCTATCGTTCCGGGAAAGGCGACTTTTATCTCACTGGGCAACATGACCGTGCCCCAAACGATACAACACTGCAAAGGAATTGGTTCATCACAAAATTTAGCCCTGACCTTGACAGTCAGTGGACCCGGTTCTACAACCTTGGAGGTGATAGCATCAACAACATGCAGCAGAACCCTATCCAAATGCATACGTTGGACAATGGGGATATTCTGGTACTTGTACAGAATTGGCTACAAAGTGGTACCTATTGCACCCTCTACAAACTAGACTCCCTCGGTTGCCTCATTGGCAACTGCGCGATCGGCGACACGACCGTGATCCCGCCCGACACTACGAATTGGCAGGCGCCGGCTGATACTTTGTGGCCGGATCCTAATGGGGGCTTGATCGCTTATCCCAATCCTAGCACGGGGCTGTTTTCTTTGGTGTGGAATGTGAATGTGGGGGATGTCTCCACGCTGCGCGTTTGCGATGTGACTGGACGCATCCTGCTCACGCAGGCGCTCCCGCGCCGCGAACAAGCGAGCACGCTCGACCTACGCGACTACCGCGCCGGGGTGTATTTGCTGCAAATCACGACGGAAAAGGGGCGAAGGTTCTGGACCAAGGTCAGCATCTTGCGCTGATGGGGGGCTGCTATCCTCCCAAATAGGTGGCCTTGCACGCTTGTGAATGAAAAACGATGCATTGAATGGCGCGACCATTGACATTGCAGACTTGCTGGCGGGTCTGTATGAGGTGGCCATCACGATCGGGAATGCGCGCGATGTGAAGATGCTGCGCGTGCTTCGGTAGCCGATCATTTCCAAGTTGCGCGTGCCTTGCGAGGAGTATAGGCAGCATTCACCTTGCTTCAAAGCCGTTTTCTGGCTAGTTTCGCCCTACAAATTCAACAAGATGAAACATAAACTTTTTCTGATCTTGATGGCTGCGGCACTCACCGCCTGCAATGCATCGGTGTCTCAGGACAGCACGCATACCACGACCGAAACCTTTACCGAGACCCAGAAACAGATCCCAGAATCCCTTCCAGATAATGCGCCCAAAACGGAGGTGGTCGTAGCAATCCCTGAAAAGGGCGCTGACTGGGTAGACCATCAATTCACGATGGAGGGTGCGAAACTGGTGGTCAGTGCGCCCCCCACGATCAGGGTAAATGCGGGCGAGGAAAGCGTCTATGTCGATCTTAATGGGCAAAATGGCATGAATATCGTCGCCGAGCCGCTCGATATGGCCAAGGAAAAACAATGGTATGTGGAGAGCGACAGCCGCCAAGACTTAAAATGGCTCATCGACTCTGACGGCGAGGCGCTTTACACAGGAATGGACCTCTCGGCCCCCAAAGGCTACCAAACCACCCATAGTTTTTTCGCCAGCAAAAAGGTCGGAAACCTATCCTTCTCCACCAATGTAGACGGCATCCTCATTACGGATTCGAAGATATTCAGCCTCACGGCGCAGGAAGCGCAATTGTTGCTGGGCATTTTCAGGACGCTGCGCGCACAATAAAAACGATGGTATTCCCCAAAGGCATCACGGGCTTTGGTCCATCATTGAAAGGCAAAGATGCACCTGCGATGTCAGAGGCATTGCTGCACAGCCTGGTATATTTTGCAGGGCAATTGGAGGGCTACCGTGTCGCGGAAATCGAGCCTCCCCGTCAGGATAGTAACTACTACCGCGCAATGTTGCAGGGCAATGCTGGGCAGGCGGACGTAGATCTGGTGTTCAATGCGGTATACCCCTATTTTGCAGCAATTGGGGATGGCAGTGTTTGGATGCAGCTGGCGTGGGTGGATGCGCCTGCGGGATTGCGGGGGCGATTGGAGCCACAATTTACCTATCTGCCACCCGACCTGTTGCAAGCGGAGTTTTCTGGAAATGATTTGGTCGAATTGTTTCCCAGCGAGATCAGGCAAATCCAATATTGGGAGACGCGCACCTATGGCGATGTCATTTTCAATGGCTATGATTGAGACTGCGGATGGGTAGTGTGCTGAATGTCAAATTTTTTGCTTACCATTATTCATCCAATTTGCTTAATTTCACATCGAAGCAATATTCATGCTGATGTAAATACCATGCGATCCACAACTACTTTACGCTTGCCCATTTTCCTCTTTGCAATCTTGTTCGTTTGGGTAGTCGTCGCCCTTGCCCCAGCTCCGCAACACGATCGCCAAGCTGTGAATCAAGTGATCGGGGACCTGAGCTTTACGAGCAAATTTGGTCATTCGCCCGATGCATCCACCGACGAAGATTTGCGCATCCGCACGCACCTCGCCTATGTCGAGGAGCGTTTGCGACACAGCCCCATCCCTCCGTTATGCGCAGCGCAACAGGCGCAGCGAATGCACATTCTCGACCTGCTACATGATTATTGGGTGGCGGGGACCTTCCCTCGCAACCACGACTACACGGATGAGCGCCGCCCATGCTTCATCGACCTTGACGGACGCATCTGCGCCGTCGGTTATCTTGTGGAGCAGACAGTAGGCCGAGCCGCCGCCGAGGCCATCAATGGGCAGCATCAATATGAGGACTTGCTGGCCATGGGTGATCCCGCACTCGATCGCTGGATCGCAAACACTGGCCTCAGCAAGCTGGAATACGCGATGATACAGCCAGGGTATGGGTATGATTCGGTCAATCATCGGCCACTGAAGGGGCCGTGGGCTCGGAGCCAAGTATTTGACCTCAAAAGCGAGCTTACGATACCCACTTGCCTTGATATTAAAAATGTCAGAAGCCTTTTGACTACCTATTTGAAGTCAGTGTCCATGCCGGTTCGATTCCCGTTGGGGCCGGCGAATATGCCTGCCTGCTCCATCTACGATCAAGTCACCACGCAAAGGCTATGGGCCTATCCGACAGATGGTTATCCCATCAATCAGCGTCCAAGAAATTCATTTTTGCGATACCCAAACCGCTTTCAGTATGGGCCCAACCATCGCATTCTTTTAAATTAAATCCGCAATGCGTTTCCTCGCTGAATACAGTACTCGATCCTCAAGTCAAACGATGCTGCCAGTGCTTGGGAATTGGAGGGCATTTTTATACCTTGTTAGCTGATCAATTGATGAGGCATACAATGATTAAAATGAGACCGCGAAACCATGCAATTGAAGTCAATTTATCGGTTCTAGGGCTCTGGCAATTAAATGCACGGTCTTCATGAGCAGCGGGATTTGGACTCGAAGTTTTGCGCGGTTGGGTGAATTAAAAAGCCGTCATCCGCCCCCATAACTTGCATTTCGCTCCCCAACCCTTGTCGATGCTATCTCCCAAAATTGCAAGGTCAGTGCATGGCTTTTTGATCCGATTTGTCTATCTTTCCAAATCAATGCGCAAGCTAGTCTATATCTTGATTTTGATGCTCAGCGCCTCGATGCTGCAAGCTCAAAAGCACAATACCCTGCAATACCTGCGCACGTATGCCTACGTGCCTTCGCAAGATTGCAGCGGCTATGACTCGACCTTGCAGCAAGAGGTTCGCTATGACCGCAAGGGCAGGCCGGTGGAAACACAGTATTTTGTCGAAGGCAAATTGAACGGCAAAAGCTTGGCGACCTATGATGCAAAGGGTCGATTGCTCACAGGGCAGATACAATATGCTGATCGACTTCCGACGCGTTACTTTGCTTCAGAATATGACTCCAAGGGCCGATTGACCACTTGTTTTGACGGCTATAAACCCACCGAAATGATACCGGTGCGCACCTACCATTACGAAGGCAAGTTCCTGATGCGCATCGAGGAAGTGTACCGCAATCCTGTACACTATCGGCAGTGGGTGCGCGACGCAAAAGGCAATCCCATCCGTGAGGTGGCCTTGTACAATGATGAAATTGGCGAAAAATTAATGGCTACGTTTAGCTGGGACCCACTCACGCAGAAGTGGTTGCGCACGAGCATCACGGACAATTCCCAATATTGGGAGGTAAATGTCTGCAAGGATGCCAATTGCCAGCAATATTTGGTCTCACGTGCTTATCTAGGGGAAAATGGCAGGCTCATTGCGTTGCGGGAATATGATGTCCACGGGAATGAATCGCGCGTGGAAATCCCGGATGAAGCAGGAAAAATCAAGCTATTGCAATGCACAGAATATGATGCCTACCGCAATATCACCCGCACATGGAGTCCACTGGACTCCATCTCGAAACCCAAGGTAATCGAGCGCAATGAATATGATGCGCAAGGCCATATAGCCCACCAAATCACCTACAATTTGGAGGGCTTCAAGCAAGGAGAAACCTACTGGCAATACGATAGCCTAGGTCGCATCATTGAGCTTGATGAACCGGGCCGTCGTGGCACCCAGATCTACGAATATGATAGCCGCAGCCGAATCTCCCGCCTCACAGACATTGCAGGGAAGGATACCACGCGTTATGCCTATCGTTATGACCGCTATGACAGCGTCGCCGCGATCTCGCTGCTCGGCGGCGCTGACGCCGATGGCAATCGACCACAGACCGAGCTGCAGCGGTATGAGACAGAAGTATCGGGCCGCTCCATTACCCGCACAAAATACGCTCCGAACTCCCAAAGTGGAGATTGGGGATCGCTCAAGTCCTACAATGATGGCCGCTTGATGCTGGAATGCATTTACGCAGCTGTCTGTTGGCGCTACCAATACGATGCGCAAAACCGACTTGCGGAGGCTTCGCTCTATTATGGCAACGATCGCACGCAGCGCAAAATCTACAATTACGACGCCCAGGGTCGGCTGTCCTCCGTGCTCACATACAATAGCGCAGAAAGCACGGTCCAAGGCGTCGACTACAGCTATCCCACGCCCGGCAGATGCATCCTGTCGACCCGTCCCGAGATGAAGCCCAAGACTGAATACCGAATCACGTATTGGTAGCGGGAGTCTGTAGGATTTTCGCTCGCGTGTTGGATACTTGTTGCTACTCACGGCGGCCAAAATTGTGGTTGACAATAGCAGCGCTCATTCTCTTGTGAAACGTGTACGAGCTACCGTCGCCCTCCGAAATCCACAATTTTAGCCATATATGAGCAGCTATGCCAAGTGACCAGGCGCCCATTCCCCCAAAAACTTGCATTTCTCCCAAAAACCTCCAATCTTCCAAATCCAAAGTCGTTTATCCCCAAATCGGATTAAGATATATGCCTAGAAACGTAAAATCAGGATTGATCCAAATGAGCCTCCCCATGACCGAGGGAGAAGGTTCCATCGAGCAAATCGTGGAGGCGATGTATGAAAAGCACCTGCCCTACATCGATCAGGCAGGTCAGGCGGGCGTGCAGATCCTGTGTCTGCAAGAGATTTTTAACACGCCTTACTTTTGCCCCGGGCAGGACAAAGCTTGGTATGCTAGTGCTGAAGCCGTGCCCGGCCCGACCACCGAGCGCCTCGCTGCCTACGCCAAAAAATACCAAATGGTGATCATCGTGCCGATTTATGAAAAGGAAAGCGCAGGCTTCCTTTACAACACCGCCGCCGTGATCGATGCCGACGGTAAATACCTCGGCAAATACCGCAAAAACCATATCCCCCACACGAGTGGGTTTTGGGAGAAGTTTTTCTTCCGTCCCGGCAATTTGGGCTATCCTGTCTTCCAGACGGCCTACGCAAAAGTCGGCGTCTACATCTGCTACGACCGCCACTTCCCTGACGGGGCGCGCTGCCTCGGCCTCAATGGTGCAGAGATTGTCTACAATCCGAGCGCAACCGTCGCCGGCCTTTCGCAATACCTCTGGAAACTCGAGCAACCTGCCCACGCAGCCGCCAACGGCTATTTCATGGGCTGCATCAACCGCGTCGGAACCGAGAAACCTTGGGATCTCGGCCGATTTTATGGCACAAGCTACTTCGTTGATCCACGCGGACAGATCTTTGCACAAGCGAGCGAAAATGACGATGAATTGCTCATCGCTGATTTCGACCTCGACATGATCGATGAAGTGCGTAGCACATGGCAGTTTTTCAGGGATCGCAGGCCTGAGACTTATGGGAAACTAGTTGAGTTGTGATTAGAAATTAGGAATTAGCAATGAGGAATTGGTGATGATGGCTTAGCCAGCTTGACCTAGTCTAAGAAATTGCTAATTCCTAATTTCTCATTCCTAATTTGAAGAAAATGAGTGAATTCAATAGACCTAAGACGGAGGCTGAATTTGAGCAGAATTTTGCGCAGCTCAAGCCTTTGATGAATGCCACCGAGGCATATTATGAGAGCTCGCGGTGCTTGTTTTGCTATGATGCGCCTTGCGTGAATGCTTGCCCCACGGGCATCGACATACCGCTCTTCATTCGGCAGATCAATACCGGCAATCTCGATGGTGCGGCCAAGACAATTTATGACAGCAATTATTTCGGGCATGCTTGCGGCAAGGTCTGCCCGACCGAGGTGCTGTGTGAGGGTGCTTGCGTCTACAACCATCAGGATGTGAAGCCGATAGAGATCGGCCGCTTGCAGGCGCATGCCACTTCGAATGCGATTCATTCCAATAAAAAGCTGTACAATCTCGCCCCTGAAAATGGTAAGAAAGTAGCCATCGTCGGTGCCGGCCCTGCGGGCATCGCTTGTGCTTGCGAGTTGCGCTTGCTGGGCTACGAGGTCGATATTTTTGAGGCAAAATCCGAGCCTAGTGGACTCACGGTGTACGGCGTCGCGCCCTACAAAATTACGAATGCAGAGGCCTTGGAAGAGATGGCTTATTTGCAAGCGCAATTTGGCTATCGCGTTTATTACAATTCACCCATTGAGTCGCTGGAGGATTTTGAGCGACTGGAGCGTGGATATGCAGGAATATTCTTAGGCATTGGCCTTGGGAATACACGTCCGCTCGGGCTTGCTGGAGAGAACCTGCAAGGCGTGACGGGCGCTACCGAATTCATCGAGCGGCTGCGGATGGGGCATCTGGACGTGAGCGTGCCCGACCGCGTGGTCGTGATCGGGGGCGGGAACACGTCTATGGATGCTGCGAGCGAGAGTGCGCGCTTGGTCTCACGCAGCGC
>JANPHP010000381.1:0-10273 GCA_031424495.1 Bacteroidota bacterium
GGGCTGTTGATCACGCCAAAGGCCGAATTTTGCGACGATGAATTTTCTGATTATGAAATGGCCTTGATTGATGACGTGATCAATCTTCACGGCAAAAAATCGGCCGTCGAACTCGTCAACATGACCCATGCTGAAGGTTCATTGTGGGCAATGGTGGTAGAAAAAGAGGAGCTGAAACCACTTTTCAATTTGGGTATCAACAGGACGCAAGTATCGGTAAATCTACACCTGAATGCGCTTACAGATGAGGCACATATCCTTGCCTACCTTGCAGCGAATGAGGGGATGCTGATGAAAGAATACCACTACCTGCTATCGGAAGACCGTGCAAATCACCGCTGAAAACTACCTTCCCGGAACAGTCTGGTTTGTGTCAAACTTTAATTTTGGCCACGGAATACCTACGCGTGACAAATATGTCATTGTGCTCAAAGTAAACAGAGATACTGAGGAAGTTTGCTTTGCGCTTGTCACAACAAGAAATCGATATGGGGGATTCATCCATCCTGCACACGGTTGTAACAAGTTTCCGGGCCTGACGACAAGCTTTTTTGAAGCTGGAAATGTAATCGGTGCCAACAATACGTTTTCGTTCCCTGAACCGACCCATGTCTACCACGGATACAACCTCCATCTCAGTCACTATTCCGATCTCGAAATCTACCATATAGACGAAAGGGTAGAGATTTGCGATGTGATGACCAGCGGAGAATTTGACGCATTCCTCCGTTGCATCAAAGAAAGCGATTCCGCCAAGCGAGGCATAAAACGCTTCCTGTTTCCATGAGGCCAAGCGCCCATTTCATACAGAATCGAAAATCCCAAACCACCATCCCAAATCCTACATCATTCAATCCTTCAGCCCCATCCAAAACCCGAAGATCGCATTTCGATAACCGATCAATTGCTGCCCGGGCCGTAAGGCGTTCCAGCGTGCCTCGGGTAATTCGGAGGTATTTTCTTCGCTCGATTTGCGCATCACTTTGACGGTATAGGTTTCCGCTTTCTTGCCTTCGCGGTATTTGTCGGGTTGGGTAAGTGTCGCAGGATAAGTGGGCCAATTCGGTTGATGATCAGCCTTTCCAGCCTTTTCAGTGTGGTCAAATCCCCATCGGTCGATGGTATAGTAGTACCGTGTGGCATAGACGGGCTCCTCTCTCGTCTGGTCCTCACAGACCTCCTTGCTCTCATCACAGTAGGTGTCTGAAAATGTGCCATTTCCATTGTCGGTCGTGCCGCAAACTACGGAATGGCTCTCCGTATGGCATTCCCGACCAATTACGATCGTATTGTAATGATGCACCTCAGATGCTGAGCTGATGCTGTACGCACCCGCAGGCGGACTGTCCCAAGACGCCTCTGAATGTGGGCCATAGACCTCAATGTCCACACTGCGTTCCCAAGAAAATCCAGTAACCATCACTGGGATTTCCTTTTTCCAAAGGAGCATGAAAAGCAGTAGGAACAGGCTCCCGACCGAAATCCCGACAATCTTGAAGATTTTGATTCGGCGCTTGCGCTTTGCTTCCTCTTCCCAGGAAATGCGCTCTCGTGCAGACCTTGAAAAACCCTCTTGCGTGGCGGCGCGATTTTCAGTGACCGCCTCAGCAGACGGGTCCTCTACATCGTCGCCTGACTTTGGAAGATTTTCAGGAGCATATTCGCGGCTGATGAACTGCTGATCGTCGGTGCTTGCATCGCGTGGATTGCCGCAAGCGTCACAGACTTGGTCAGCACCATCGTTGACTTTGCTGCAGTGACCGCATTTCCAAGAACGTTTGCTTTTTGCGGATGCAATTTCAGTGGCATCTGCGATCTCGATGTTGCGCTCGTCGAGGTACCATTTTCCCGTCGACGGGCCGCCGCAGGCTGGACATGCCTCTACCGTGCGCCCATCTTTCCATCCTGGAATGCGCTTGGTGCCACAAAGCGGGCAGTCCCATTTGCCGACGTAGGTTCCCATAATTTCAAGGTGAAATTTAGGAAAATGTGGGATGGAATAACGTGTCGGTCGAAATTATTGTGGTGGTGGGTTCGGCGGATTTTCTGCCAAAATTGATTTCGTAGGCACGCCATGCATGGCGTCCCTACGAAATCAATCAAACAGGAACGATTTCCTCAGGCGCCAGGGACGTCTTATCGATAAACCTGCGATCGGACGCCGCGGGTTCAGCGTTCGTCAATTTAATTGCAGGCTTTTTTCTTGAGGGCGGCTAGCTCGGCCTCGCCGTAGTAGTCGATAAAGCCCATTTCCTCAGCGGTTTGGAGGTCTTCACAAGCTTTGGCGGGCTTTTTCTGGGCGTGGTAAACGGCGGCGCGGTAGAAATAGCAGCGCGGCTCAAATTCGTCGAGTTTGATGGCTTGCTGTATGTCTTTGAGGGCTGCGTCAGCGTCGCCGAGCTGCAGGCGGGCATAGCCGAGGTTGGCGCGGGCAAAGGCATTGTTGGGGGCAAGCGCGACAAGTGTATCTAGGACGAATTTTGCTTTGGCATTTTCGCCCATCAGCAGGTAGAGGTAACCGAGCTGATCAGGGATGCTGGTCTCGGCAGGCTGCATCTTTTGGGCGGTGAGCAGGTCGCGCTCGGCATCGGTCCAAGCGCTGTCTTGCATGGAAAACCATGCGCGGGTAAGGTAAGCGTCCCAGGCGAGGGAATCCTTGCCAATGTAGCGCTCGATGTCCTTGAGGGCCGCCTCGCGGTCGCCCATGGCATCAAGGATCATTGCGCGGGTGTTGAGGAGGCTGTATTCCAGCGGCTCCAGCTGAATGGCAAAGTCAACATCTGATTTTGCATTGGCAAAATCGGCCGCAGCTTGATAGGCCATGGCTTGCGCGACATAGCCAAGGGCGTCGTCGGGTGCGAGTTTGATGGCGGTGCCCGCCTCCTTGATGGCCTTGCGGGCATCGCCGTAGATGAGGTAATATTCGGAGCGCAGGCAATAAACTTCGGGGTCGCGCGGTGCCATGCGTCGGGCGGTCTCCAAGTCGTTCCAGGCTTCGCCCAATACGCCTTCATCGAGGTACATTTCGGCACGCAACAAATAGGCTTCAAGCATACCCGCATCGCGCTTGAGACACTGACGGATGTCTTTGTGGGCCTGCTCGCGGTCGCCTCGCCCGTAGTACAGACGTGCACGGGCCAAAAAAGGCTCGGCAAAGTCAGATTCCAATTGGATGGCCTTGTTGAGGTCAGCCATCGCTGGCACGACATCACCAATAAAACTCAGCGCCACTCCACGGTAATAATAGAGGTAGGCCGTGTCGGGAAATTCGGCAATGGCGGCATCACAATCGATGATCAATCGCGCGTAATCCCCAGCCTCAAAGCTGCTGTCAGCAGCAATGATCAGGTCAATATTTTGGGTATTTGCAACCGTTGGGAACCCGGTCATCAGGCCCAAAAGCAGGAAAAACAGCCCTGATAAGTACTTAATTTGCATTCCAAAAACCATCGATGTACTTCTGGGATTTGGGGGTCATCTTCCAACCGCCCGGCTTGATCATGTCGCACCATTCTTGCACTATTTTGCCGGTGTGGGTTCCTGCATTGGTTTTCAGCACCCATTCCCATGCAGCCTTGAATTCAGCTGAAGCAGCTTTTTTGCCGTCATATTCAAAGGCCGGCGTATTGTTTTCACCGATTAGGAGCGAGGAAATATAGCTTTTGCGCTTTTCGATGATCTCCGTTTTGAAGGAGAAATCGGGGTAATCTTTCAAAAATGCATCCCAAGAAACGCAACGATCGGCCAATTCCTTGGGGGTGATGATCAAGCCTGCATCTTCTGACCAAGGATTTGCGTCTTCTTTTTTGCAAATCTCCAGGTAGCGGCGCATGCCGTCGCTCACCATGGTACCGACGGTTGGCAACATCACGCCTGGCTTCAAGATGAGGTAGAGCATGCCTTCTGGAAAATCCAATTGCAGACCACAATCCTCCCAAGCCTTTTTCTCGGCCGAGGCCTTAGGGTCAGGCGTCTTTCCTTCGTCGATGTACATGAGTTCCTCAAGCGCCTTGGTGTCGGGACGCTGCATCAGCTTGCCATTCTGGGTGTCGGCCACGCGGTCGAGAAATGCGCTGAGGGGCCGCACGGCTTGATCTGCGATCTCAGTCGACTTGCCTTTCATGGCTACAGCGTAGGCTTCGAGCGCAGTTTGGATGCTTTTGCAGTCGTCGGTCGGCAAGGGTGCGAGCGTGGCTGCAAATGCTGCAATGCTGGGATCGGGGGCAGCACCCAAAGTGCCCGAAAAGATCCATCCTTCTAGGCCTTCCTTGGTGCGCACTTTGGCCCAAGACGCCGTAATTGATTCGCCACGCAAGACGACGGTCTCTTGATTGTCTGAGCGCTCTTTCAGATCAAGCACCTGGTCACCCTCCTTGAATGAGGCCAAAACCTCGCCGCCTTTGCTGGGCGTGGCCCGCAACCGCACATCGTCATATTTCAAGACCAACCATTTTTCAGTGGGCTCAGGGGCGACTGTGCTTGTTGCCGTCGAATCGGCACTTGCTGGCGCTTGTTGCTTAGGCCCACAGGACCACAATGTGGCGCAAGCGAAGACCATTAAACAGTATGAAACAAACCTCATCAATCTAATTTTAGCCCCAAAGAAACGTAAAAAGAGGGAATTTGAGCGAGAAAATCGGTTCTATTGCTGGTTCCTGACCTGAAACGAATCTACAATTAAGTCAGCAATTGCTCATTCCCCATCTCGCAAAGCAGCCCCGAGCCAAATCGCCAATAACAAACCGCCAAGGGTCGCTGAGAGGATGAGCCATACCGAATTGGAAACAATTGCCATCAAAGTGGTCGTCACCACGGGCAGGACGAGCAGCAAAAGTAAGCGCAACATACCGTTGCTCGTGTCGCCATGCTCGACGGGCATCCTAGCTGGCGGATTTTCCTCCCAATATTCATCTGCCTCGTCTTCATCGCCCTCCAATTCATATTCAGGGAATGCAACGACAAAATCGATGTCGTATTCCTCGCGTTGCTCAGCATCGGAGAGCACTTCATAAGCCTCCTTGATCTCCAAAAAGCGCTCGTGGGCCTGTTGCTGATCCGCCGTTGGCAACGTTTGAAACTGGTCGGGATGATGCTGGAGTACCAATGCGCGGTAAGCCGCCTTGATTGCATCGGGTTCGCAATCTGGCGCCACGCCCAATATTGTATAGAGGTCCTTCACTTCAGTCGGCGCTCGCTGCCCTGATCCAATCGCCAATCTTGCGCGTCAAGGCTTGCTCAGCAGTGCTGTATTCCCCGTCGGCCATGAAGGTATCGCGAAGCAGGCGCTGCAATTTCTCGCGGGCGCCTCGCTGCTGCACAAATTGCGCCAAAGAATCGCGTAGAATGCCTTCGCGCTCCGCGTTTGACAAGCCTTGCACCCAATCGAGCATGGAGGCGACGACCTCATTGCCGAGGCCCACGTTGATCGGCCGCATCTCTGACGCGTCCATCTGCCCATCGGCATCGGCAGCGATCATGAGCAAAAAAGCCAACCATTGCCTTTGCGTCCAAAGGGCAGGATCGTGCGGGTTTTCCATGTTGCGAAGTTAGCGGTTTTGCAAGACTGATTAGAATCAACATTTTCACCCTACCTTCGTCATGCGTCGGCAATCCAAACACGGCGATTTTTCCATCATGAGTTCATCTACTGCAATCGCGATCATTGTATGCGGCCTGCCGGGCAGCGGCAAGACCTATTTTGCCAAACGATTTGCCCCAGCAATCGGCGCTGCCTACTTCAGCAGCGACATCATGCGCAAGACCATGTCGCCCGACCACACCTATTCGCCACGCGAAAAAGCCAATGTCTACACTGCACTTTTGGAGCGCATGGGCCATGCCTTGCGTGCAGCGCAGACGGTGGTGATCGACGCAACATTTTACAAAGAAGGCCTGCGCAATGAGTTTATAAAGGAGGCGCGCTCAGCAAATACCAAAGTGCTCTGGATCGAGGTGCTCGCCAACAAATCGGTGGTGCGTGAGCGCTTGCAACAGAAACGCGAAGACAGCGACGCCGACTATGGCGTCTATTTGCAATTGCGCAAGGATTTTGAGCCGATACGCGAGGCGCATTTGGTCTTGCATTCCGACAAAATCAGTATCGCTGAAATGCTGGAACAGGCCACAGCTTGGGTTCAATCGCAGCAATGACAGCCACCGAAATAGCTTGTCTGGTCGAGAGCCTTCCGCATGGTACCCGCATGGTGGAGACACATATCTCGTGGGTGATCTTGACGGATGAATTTGCCTACAAGCTCAAAAAGCCAGTCCAATACAGTTTTTTGGACTTTTCTGACCTCGACAAAAGGCAGCTCAACTGCCAGCGTGAGCTGGAACTCAACTGCCGATTGGCGCCGACTGTTTATTTACAAGTCGTAGCCGTTCATCAGATGGACGATATTTTTTTGTTGGCAGATCGACAGGCCGTCGGTGGCCCCATCGTGGACTACGCACTGAAAATGCGGCGGCTCGACACTGCGATGGAGATGGATTTGATGTTGGCGCATGGCAAAATCGACTTGGCATACATGCAAGTGTTGGCGCGGTGCGTAGCTGATTTTCACCGCACTGCCAAGGTGATTTCTGCGCCGCAGCAAAGCTCGGCAGATGGCTATCGGAGTGATTTCAATGACATATTGGGCCAATCTGCTGTTTTTGAGGCGGGCTTGGGAATGGATGCTGGGGCACGCTTGGCATCTGTTGCGACAGCAAGCGACCGCTTCTTGCAGGCGCATGCTGATGCGATTGCGCTGCGCGGGGCCACGGGCCTCGTACGCGACGTGCATGGCGACTTGCATGCCCGCAATATTTTTGCTTATCCTGAGCCGATCATTTTTGATTGCATCGAATTCAATGCGCACTTCCGGCAGATTGACGTGCTCAATGAGGTCGCCTTTTTTTGCATGGACCTGGAGGCTACGGGATTTGAGGCACATGCGGATGCATTCTTGAAAGCCTACCTCATAGCCTTTCCTGCGATGCAAGGCCGCGAGGATAGGCTGCTTTTCACCTGGTTCAAATGCTACCGTGCGAATGTGCGGGCCAAAGTGGCTGCACTGCGTGCCCTGCAAATGCCGGGCGAGCCTAGCGTCGTCGCTGAAATGCAGCTCTACTTGCGCATGATGGAGCGCTATGCTGCGGAGTTCGGCGCAAAATAGGGATCTCATCGACCACAATCTTTTGTTCTCGGATTTACTGCCCAACAATGAACCTGTGCAGATGCGGCGGATGCCATTGGCTCTATTTGCTTGCAATCCAGTGTCGGAATCGCTAATCTTACGATGCAATCTTTTGGACATGGGATATTTTGATAAAGTTGATGAAATTTTGGAGGCGGGCGCGCCTGTGATCATGCTGCGCACCACTGAATTTGAGCGCAGCTATGCGGGCCTCAAAAAATGGTGCAAACGGGCGGATGGCGTACTGTATCGCTGGACCTGTGTGGAAGGATTGCTTGAAATGAGCCTCTCGTTTGATACGGTAATGGCGGTGGATGAGCGTGTGAGCGACATCGCGCAGGTGCTTGTCGAGATCGAGCGCCGTCAAGATTCGTCTGAAGTCGAGGTCTTTGCGCTGGAAGGCGTCTACGACTTTATGTACCGCGCCGATGTAAAGGCTTTGCTGCGCAAATTATTGGTCGACATTCCAAAATATGGCAGCAAAAAGCGCGTCGTATTGCTCAATCCTGTTCCTGAGCTGCCGATGGAATTGTGCAATGCAATTCCTGTGCTGGAGCTGCCGCAACCCGACAAGGCCGAGCTGGGCAAGGCCTTGGATGTGGTTTTGAAAGCGATGGGTGGCATAGCCACGGGCGGCTTGCACGATGCGATCTTGGAGGCAGCCGAGGGCATGACCTTGGAAGCTGCAACCTTGGCCTTCAAAATAGCCGGGCTGCGTTGTGAGTTTGATGCCGAGTCACCAGCTGTTGTACGGGAATGCAATCAATTGTATTTGCCCGCACAGCCTTACAAGTGATCTGCCAAGATCTGGCACGATAATTGTCTTGTTTTTGATGCTATGCTTTTTTATGCGCCCTTAGGATAGGGTGCTTATTGGTATTAACATCCATTACCATGAAAAATCGAATCCACGCCTGGCGCCTTGCGGCGCTTTTGCCCTATCTCTTATTTTTCAACGCTGGCTTGTATGCCCAATCACCCCATCCCGAAGACTGGGAGGTCGGCATACGAATGGTAAATCTCGGCGGCTATTTTGAACAAGTGAGTGACATTTCAGACTCCAAAATCGGTTCCGAATACGATGGTGCTGGTCCATTCGGATGGGAAGTGTTTGGATTGAAGCGCCTTTCTGACCAGACCTTTTGGCGGGCAGGCATCGGCTTCAACTACCGCAATGGTTTTGCCATGTCTGAAACCAATCCGCAGTCTCCAGAAAATACAACATTCAAGCTGCAGACATCTACCCTGCTCACTGAAATCGGGTATGGTTATGAATTTGCGGCGCACCGCAACCCTACCCTCTCTCGGCTGCGCCTGCGCTTGGGCGCCTGCCTCACTGCAAATTTCCGAACCCGAATGCATACAACGCAGCAACTTCGGTTCGGTTCGGGAGAGCAGTTGGAAACGCAAAGTCTACAGGGCGGGCAACAACTGGCGACGAAAGCATTTGCGCAACTGGAGTTGCGGCTGCTCAAGCGCTTGTTTTTGGGGGTCGAGTTTCGCTACGGGCCACAAGCAACCTTTGGGAAGACAATCTTTGAACGGACGCGGCAATACGTGCCCACCGGGCAAGTGCTAGACACGGGCACGTCGACGACTGTGCATGGCTTGCGCTTGACCTTTGGTAGTCCGATTGCAATCCCAGTCTTCAACCTCGGCTTTTCTTTTTGAATTCACCTTCATTTCAATTCCATCATGCATCAATACTTTTCCCAAAAACAATGGATCAAGCCGCTATTTGCATTGCTCTTGGCGACGCTGACATTTACCATGCTTGCTGGGCAGGCTGTGGTCACTCCTTTTGGTCATCGTGAAATCGGCCTGCGCAATATCAATTGGACGCAGGCCAACGGCAATGGCAGCAGCGACGACGGATATGCAAGGCAACTTGCTGTCGTTTCCTACGGTGCCGAGCTTTTTTACTTGAAAACCACTCCCAAGCTTACGTTTTGGCGCGGCAGCCTTGGGCTAGGCCATCAGGTAAGCTCGATAGACGTCCAAGATCATCGCTTTACGTCGACGTTGATTGTTAGCGGCTACCACGAGAAATTGACTGCTTTTGGCTCATTTGCCATCGGCAGACAATTGCCACAATTTACAAAACCGGGGTTGCGGCGCTTGCGCTTGCGCGCTGGGCTGGAGCTGCACTTGGAAAGCCTACTTGCTGACAACAGTTGGAGCACGTCACAATTGATCGACGCCAATCTCATCACCATTCAGCGGAGATCATCGGTAGATGATGCGCAACTCGATCTCTTTGCACAAGCTGCGATTTTGTTCCAAGGTGAGTTTCGGCTTTTCAAGCAGTGTTTTGTTGGTATCGAGTGGTCCTTTGGCCCGAGTATGTGGATTCAACAATCCGAGTCCCATTTTTCAACAGCAGGGCTTCAGCCATCCACCAAAACTACCAAGTCTCGAGAATTTGGCGTGACGCTCCCTACGCACTTGTTTCCCCCCAGCCTATCCATCGGTTATTCATTTTGATCGGCAATCCAATTCACTATTCTTCAAAATTCAAATTTGTGCAACCCATGAAAAACCCTCTCCTACTGATTGCATTTTCTTGCTTCCTCATTTTCAATCTTGTCGACCAGCAGCTGCTGGCCCAAGACACACTGCACCATCCTGAAAAAATGGAGGTAGGCCTACGCATGACCAATTTGAACCTCGCGCGATCCAGTTATGGCCCATCCACGCAGGGCACGCAAAAAGTGGGCTTTGAGCTGTTTGCACTCAAAAGCAATGCCCGCAACAATTTTCACCGCGTCGGCATCGGCTATACGCGCGATGCCAGCAAATCGACATCCGAAAATGTGAGCAACAGCGAACAACAACATACGGAAAACCGCAGCGACGGGCATTTGCTGACCTATGAATTGGGATGGGGGCATCTCTTTAAGCGCAGCATTGTTCCATTTTGGGATCGGTTTCGGTTACAAGCAGGCATCTCATTTGCGGGCATCTCGACAATGCGCCAGACCACGCACTACGAGTTGCTGCAACTCGATTCGGCAGGTGCATTCGCATACAGTCAGACACTCGATCAGTCGTCGCGTGGAAACAATGTGCTCCGTTTGGCTGCCTTTGGGCAGCTC
>JANPHP010000382.1:0-56836 GCA_031424495.1 Bacteroidota bacterium
ATCCAAAGCCAGACCATTGCGATTGCAAAATTATCAACACCCATCAGTTATGCCAAGGACAACTATTGAGACCTTAACTTGATGACATTGAGCTACCGCTCCCGGCTACCCAAAGACGGCCCCGCTGGGGCGTAGAAATAGCCAATAACCTTCGGCGAATATGTTATCCGATCCGAAGTTGAATCGCTGGAAGCCTAGGACGGCGTCTATCCCGCAGAAAGCGGGGCGGTTCTATTCTCACCACCAACACCACCAGCAATAAGTTTTCCACCCACACAATCCTGATCGAATTCAAGGCTAATTTTGCGGCATGACTCCTGACGCACTCTTTGAAACGATCAAGGCGAAACAATCCCTCGTCTGCATCGGTCTCGATACCGACCCGCGCAAGATTCCAACGCATTTGCAGGGCGCCGACGATCCCGTCTTTGAGTTCAACCGCGCCATCATCGAGGCGACTTCGGCTTATGCCATCGCCTACAAACCCAACATTGCCTTTTATGAAGCGCAGGGTCCCAAGGGCTGGATCAGCCTGAAAAAGACGCTGGACATCATCCCCAAGGATTGCCTCACGATCGCCGACGCCAAGCGCGGCGACATCGGCAACACCAGCGAATTGTATGCCCGCGCGTTTTTTGAGGTAATGGACTTTGATGCCATCACCGTCGCGCCTTACATGGGCCACGACAGCGTCAAGCCTTTCCTGCAATTCCCCGAAAAGTGGGTATTCCTGCTAGCGCTCACCAGCAATCCCGGCGCAGATGATTTCCAGTTGCAGACGCTGGGCAATGCACCGCTCTATGAAAAAGTGGTCGAAACCGCCCTGCAATGGGCACAGGGGATGCCGGGCCACCTCGGCTTCGTGACAGGCGCTACGCGCCCCGAGTACCTGAGCGCCATCCGCAAGATCGCGCCCGACAACTTTTACCTCGTGCCCGGCATCGGTGCGCAGGGCGGCGACCTCGAGGGCGTCTGTGCCCACGGCATGAACGCCCAAGGCGGGCTGCTCATCAACTCCAGCCGAGGCATCATCTACGCCAGCAGCGGCAAGGATTTTGCCGAACGCGCCGAGGTCGAGGCGCGCAAATTGCAGGAGGCGACGCAATTACAAATTCAACATCTCGGGACATGGAAATGAAACATCCTCAATCGCTCACGCGCTTTGCATTCCTGATCACACTGCTCACCCTCGTCCAATTGGGTTGCGTGCATGCACAATCCATCGGTCTGGTGTGGTCCACTCCCACCCCGGTGGCGAATGGCGCGGTTTATGACAACATTCGCCCGCAAATCGCACTCGCGCAAGGCGACAACCCGACGATCATTTGGGCCAGTACCACGGGTGGCAAAAAGGCTTGGGTCACCCGCTGGAATGGCACAGGCTTCGACACACCTACGCAAGTGAATCCGACGGGGCAGATCAATGCCTACACCGTCGAGGGGCCCAATCTCGCCGCCCGAGGCGATACGATTTACGCCGTGTACACGACTGCGCCAGCTTCATCGGCCAAGGTCATGCTCAGGAGTTCGTTTGATGCCGGCCTCACGTGGAATCTGCCCGTATGGGTCGACAGCCTCGGCGCCGACATGCCGACATTTGCGAATGTGACGATCATGAACGGCGGGCAGCCCGTCGTGATGTACATGCGGCAAACGAGTACTTATGCCAATCCGCGGTATGTGATACGCAAGAGCATGGATGCGGGACAGACCTGGTTGCCCGAAGTCGCGGTCAGCACTGTGGCTCCCGGCGGCATCGTTTGCGATTGCTGCACAGGGCAGACCTATTGGTATGACGGCAAACTCATCAGCACCTTCAGAAACAACAACAGCAACATACGCGACATCTGGGCTGCGATTTCGACAGACCAAGGCTCGAGCTATGGCCAAGCGATCGATTTGGACACGACCGACTGGACATTGTCGGCCTGCCCGAGCTCGGGGCCCGTCTCGGTATTCAGGGGAGACAGCATTTACACGGCATTTATGAGCCAAGGTGGGAATGGACAGGCACGCATCTACCTTGGCTCATCCAGCCTAGCAACTGGACAGCTTGGATACAATCGCTTGGTCAATGACAGCGCCAGCGGACTCATCACCCAAAACTATCCCGCAATCGCGGGCAATGGCGACACGATCGTCGTGGCTTGGTACCAAAACAACGGCGCGAATCCCGAGATTGCCCTGCGTTATTCATTCACCGGGCCAAATGGACTTTGGGATCGGCCCGTGCAGTATGTTTCGGGCTGGGCAAACGGGATACAAAGCTTTCCAGACATGAAATGGTCTGCGGGCAAATTGCACATGGTGTGGCAAGACGATGCGGGTGGCAAAGTCATGTACATGACGGGGACCGTGGGCATTCCCGCCGGCTTATCGGACCCGATCGGGCAGTGGCAGATCGTTCCGAATCCCAATGCGGGCCGTTTTCGCATCGCTGGGCTGCCGACGACAGGGTCCACAATGCGCATTTATGATTTGATGGGGCATACGCTATTTGAAAATGCCCAAACTGATGGAAATGTATTGGAACTGGATTTGGAAGCACTGCCCAGCGGGACCTATTTTGTGCGGATAGAGCAGGCAGCGGCAGCGCCTGTGACGAAGTGGCTGTCATTGCAGAAATGATTGCAGTTTTGGTTGGAAGGGGCTTTTATTAGTGCATGGCGCGTGATCGTCGACCTCTTAGGAATGAAATTCCAATAACTTCCAACCTTCGATTATCCGAATGTTTCTGAAGGAAAAGACGAAGGTTTTGTGAATCGTATGATCAGATTGCTTAACTTGTTTGAAAAAGGACTTCGCTTATACCGTAGTTACCTGCTATAAATTTCCCAAAAACCAATGGGCCTGTTTAACTTTAAGAAAAAGAATGAACCAATAAATGCAAAGACGCCAATAGAAAGGTATCTTGAACATTTGGACAATATTTTTCAGAAAGAACCGGATTTTTTTATAAACGACAGTTATATTGAAGGTGTTGCAGGAGTTACATCAATAGTATATAAAGACATTCCTGAAATAGGCTATATTACAGTATTGACATATGGACTTTCTCTCATTAAACACCCAGAATGGAAAAATGGACGACCAGAACTCTGTATTTCGGTAGAATCATCAAACATTGCATGGGGACAAGTCGTAGGTTTCATTGCAAACAATCTACGTGGAGATTGTCCATTCTGTTATGGAGACACTGTGAATTTCGGGGAATCTATTAGTTCAGATTCGGACATGGATGCTTTTTTTATTTTTGCACCAAGCACTTTAGATAAAGAGAATTGTTTAAACATTGACATAGGGACGGACTATTATATTAATATAGCAGGGCTTTATCCAATGTATTCAGATGAAAGACAAATATTTCATACAATTGGTCTTGAAAAATTTTGGCATCATCCAGACTTTGACAATTACAGTGTTAATCGAAAACGAATAACATCATGAAAATATTTACAGCAGGTAACAGTGCGTTTCTGAAAGACGGGATTTCGTACTCCAAAGACAGTTTTGTGGTTTATCAAACATTAGTATTTTTTAATCATGTTTTGTGGCAAAAGTCCCGCCCTTCGGAAAGCTACAAATCGTTAGCAGCAATTTTAAAGATACAATAAATGGAATCAAAAATTGTAGGACAACTTAAACCAAACGAATACGACACGGACTTTTTTGAAAGCGAGCCGTGTGAAATTCCATTCTTTGACAATAGGAAATTAAAAATAGGATTTGTTGAAGCTGAACATCAACCGTATTTGGACGGTGCAGACATCGTCTTAAAAAATTTCTTAAAACTAAACTCAACGGACAAAATCAGAAATTCAGAAATAGTTCATCATTATTACGCCGAGACATTGAAAAATGGCTACACAAAACCATTAAACGTTTCAACAAGTAAAGACATTTGGAATTTCGTAACTCCAACTGAAATCATAATTCACTGGGACGAGAACGGAGACTACTATTTATGTGTTTCATGTGAGTGTGAGTGGGAAGAAGAACATGGACTACAGTTGGTTTTCAAAGATGGACAAACATTAACAAGAGCAAGCGGGCATGATGGACACTTTACGGACTAAAAAGCCAGCTGCTAACAGCGCATTTGCAATAGGCGGGGTCTCGTGCTCCGCAGCCAAAGTCAAAAAACGTCACAATAGCGCATCTATCCTATCCTGAATTGCTGAAATCCAAGGGTTGGGCCGAGGCGCACACACCGGCATTTGCAGAAAAGGCGGGCGCGGGGGCTTCGGTATATTTCAATTTTCGCAAGCAAGAGGGCATTCACTTGACCATTGCAGTATTTCCCATGGAATCGCCGAGCCTGCCGCAGCCCCGGTGCCAAATTGGTTGCCACTCCAAAAATGACTCTGGTTTCAGTTGAAAAATGCTAGCTTTAGCCAATGGCGCATGACCACCATCACCACGAGGGCCATGATCACCACGATCATGACCACCCGCAAGCCCAACACCATGGGCATCATCACCATGGCGGTGGGCATCATCATGGTGCCGTCGGCAACCTCAAAGTGGCTTTTTTCCTCAACCTGGGTTTCACGATCCTCGAGATTTTTGGCGGCATCTTCACCAACAGCATGGCCATCCTCAGCGATGCCTTGCACGATTTTGGGGACTCGATCGCGCTGGGCTTGGCTTGGTACCTGGAGGGCGTAGCGGGCAAGGAAAGTGACCGCGCCTACTCTTATGGCTACAGACGCTTTTCTGTGCTCGGGGCATTCATCAACTCGGTCGTGCTCATCGTGGGGGCCGTTTTCATTTTGCGGAATACGATCCCCCGATTGCTACATCCCGAGGCGAGCGACGCCAAGGGCATGATCGTTTTTGCCCTGATCGGGATCGCGGTCAATGGCGCGGCGGTCCTGCGGCTGCAAAAGGGCACGACCCTGAATGAGCGCGTGGTGGCGCTGCACCTGCTCGAGGACGTGCTGGGCTGGGTGGCGATATTGGTGGGCAGCATTGTGATGTTGTTTGCGGATGTGCCCATCCTCGATCCCATCCTCTCGCTCGGCATCATGGCTTATGTGCTGATCAATGTCTTTCGCAACCTCGGCAAGAGTTTTCGCATCTTTTTGCAGGGCACGCCCGCCCAACTCGTGCCCGCAGAGATTGAGAGCAAGATCAGGGCATTGGAGGGTGTGGAGGATGTACATGACCTGCACCTGTGGACGCTCGATGGCGAATACAACGTCGCCACCCTACACGTCGTGGTCGCAGGTCCGATGGGCTTGGAAGGCACCGAAGTCGTGAAAAAGCGCGTGCGCAGCCGCCTCAAAGAATTGGAAATCAAACATGCCACGATAGAAATCGAAGGCGTAGACACCGATTGCGAGCTTGAGGATTGCGCCGAGCACACGCACCCCGGCAAGATCGAGGAGCCCAAACATCTGGATCCGATTTTGGAGGAAAGGTCGGGCGAGGCGGTGGAATGAGGGCTGTGGTTTTGGGGATCCGAGATCTTCGACCAGCACTTTTGGGTCTCAGGGATACCACCTTGCGATTGGGCAAAGCGCAATCTCTAGCAAATCCCCCCTACTTCCTCACCCAGCGCATCACAATCTCCCGATCCACACCCTCACCCATCGGCTCGAAGCCGACTGAGCGGAAAAAATACTCTGCCAGGGCATTTTGGCGGGCGAAGCTCGTGCGGATTTCTTTGCAGCGCGGTTGCAGGCGCAGCATGTCCAGCAGTTGCAGCAGGGCTAGGCGGCCGATGCCTTTTTCCTGATGGGCTTTGTCGAGCATGAAGCGGCTGATCCAGCAGACGCCGTCAAATTCGCCATACATTGCAAAGCCCACCATGGCATCGCCTTCATAGATGCCGTAGGGAAAAAGGTTTTCAAACTTGCTCTGGGCCAATGAAAACAGCACCGAAGGCAGAAAATCCTCCTGGTAATCATGCAATTGCAGCTGCGTGGCCTGCTCCCAGTTGAAGCGCGTGAGCGGCTTGAGCTGGATGCGGCGATCAGTGGAAGATGGATTTTCCATCGATTTCAAATTTTTTGACGGCTTCTATTTTGTCATCCAGCAAAAAGGTCTCGACTTCCCAGGCAGTGCCGTCGTCGAGCTTGAAGTTGACATTGCAGCGGTTGTTGTTGAGCCAGGTGGCGGTCACGTTGTCTTTGGTGAGTGAACCTGCCTGGTGCTCAAAGGAAAAGCTCTTGGTGCCCGCAGGAACCGTGAGCGTCATGGTCACGATGATGGGTCCGGCAGGCGACTCGCGCTTGCCCACCACATCGATGCTGCGGTCGCCCGCTGGCGAGTCAAAATGCAAGGATTCGATCGGTCCGCCGCAAGCCGTAAACAGCAACAACAAGGGCAACAGCAGCCAAAGACGATGAGAGATGATTTTCATAGAACTTTCTTTTTAGCCAATGTCGCTACAAATTCCTTCAGGTAAAAGGGCTCGAAGGTCACCAAATCCTCAACCTCCCCCGCGAGCAGGCGCCGGTGCGCCACCGCGCCCATGTAGGCGGCCGAGGAGAGGCGCGCGCCCAAGACGATGGCATTGGCGTTGCCGGCAAACAATGCACGGCATTTTTCAGCGCCATCGCCCACAAAGATCACTTTGCGCTGGGCGAGCAGGTCGGCAAAGGCATCGTCTTCCATGATTTTGGCCTCGGCCTCGGCTTGCGCATGACCCTGCGTATCAAACAATTGCGTGAAGACCTCCATGCGGCGGGCATCGATCATCGGGCAGATCCAGGCTTGGATGCTGTGCGCGAAGTCGGTGACCGACATCGCCAAGGCTTCCAAGCTGCCGACGCTGAGCAGGGGGATGTCGAGGGCCATGCAGAGGCCCTTGGCGACCGAGACGCCGACGCGCAAGCCGGTGTAGGAGCCGGGGCCTTTGGCGACGGCGACCGCCGAGAGGTCTGCGGGCCGCAAATCGAGGTCTTGCAGCAGCCGCTCGATCATGACCGTCACGAGGCGGGCATGGGTGCGGTTGGAGTGGATTTCTTGGAGGGCGACGAGCAAGCCGTCTTCAAACAGCGCGACGCTGCTCACCGCCGTGGCGGTTTCGATCGCGAGGATGCGCACTTTGGAGGGCGTGGCCTGCGTGTCGGCTTGTAGATTTTTCTTTTTGGACACGGGGCAAATGTCGTACTTTTGTGGCGTTTCGACAACCGACAGACAGCGAGGATCAGTATGCATATCCACTATTTCATCTTGCGCAAAATCGCAACTTTGCTCGACCGCGAGACGAAGGGTGGCATCTTTGCCGAAGCTTTCACGCAAGAAAAAGACCAGCTCATGATCGGGCTTGGCACGCCCGAAAAGGACGTGTGGCTGCGGGTTTCCTGCGGCTCTCCCCTGCCCTTTGTATGGCCGCTCAATCAGTTCAACAAGGCCCGCAAGAATGTCCTGGGGCTGTTTTTGCAGCTGCAAGGCTTGCGCATACAGCGCGTGCACACGGTGCCCTACGAGCGGGTGATCCTCATCGATTTGGAGAAACACTACCAAGTCGCCCTGAAAATGCATGGCCTCATGTCGAATGTGCTTGTGCTGCACCACGGCAAGGTCGTGGACCGCTTCAGGCAGCATTCAGAGCTCGACCTTGAATTTGTGGTGACGCCCGGCATCTACAACGCGGATGCGATCACCGATCCAGCCTTGGCAGCCTTGCCAGCGCAGGAGCACCTGAAGGCCATTTCGCCGATATTTGAGAAGAATTTTGTGGCTCAGATCGAGGGGGCAATGACGGATGGTTTGAGCTTTGTGGATGCATTTGCGGCTTGCATGGCTTTGGTGGAGGATGAGCGCTACTACTTGTTGCGCAAAAAGGACCGGATACAGTTTTTGATGTTTCCGCCGCCGGGTGGCGAGGCCATCGAGATCGAGGGACTGCAACGTGCGCTTCATGTATTTTTCAAGACCTGGCATCAGTATCAGCACTATGCGAAGGTGTATGAGGATGTGCGCAAGCCGCTCGATCGGCATACACAGCGCTTGCAGGGGCAGATTGACTCGTTTTACACCTCGGTCGATGCCATCGCCACCGAGCGGCCGCCTGAGGAAATCGGGCACTTGATCATGGCCAACCTGCATTTGCTCCAACAAGGCGATCAGCAGGTGGAATTGACAGACTTCTACAACGACCGCCCGATCGTCGTGAAAATGAAGCCCGAGCTCAATCCGCAGCAAAACGCCGAGCAGTATTACCAAAAGCAGAAAAAACACCGATCCCGCGTCAAGCACTTGGAGGAGCAAATCATTCGCCTGGAGCAAGAATTGGGCGCTTTCAAGACCGCGAGGGACACCTTTACCGCATTCCCCCACCCCACGACCTTGCAACTTGGACCCGACGGCTTGGATTATGATTTGTTGAGGCGGATGAATGCTTATGGCGCGGAATACCTGCCGCTCATCGAGTCTGGCAAACCGGAAACAGCGCTGCAAAAACACGGCTTCCACGAATTCAAAAAAGACGGCTACACCATCCTCTGCGGCAAAAATGCCAAGCAGAATGACAGCCTTACCTTTGCCTACAGCCGCAAAGACGACCTGTGGATGCACGCGCGCGACGCGGCAGGCTCACACGTGATCATCCGCAACCCGACCGCAGGCCCGATCCCCAACAATGTCCTGGAATTTGCCGCCTCAGTCGCTGCCTACTACTCCAAAAGAAAGCGCGAAAACCTCGTGCCCGTGCAATACACCGAGCGCAAATATGTGCGCAAGGTAAAAAACGGTGCAGCAGGCGCAGTCCTAGTCGACCGCGAAAAAGTGGTGATGGTCGAGCCGATGGACAAACCGAATTCCTAGCCTCAACCTGCGATTTCAGGCATCAGCGGCACATTCAAGCCCAACGAACATGCATCGCCCGCAAAGTCTCCTGCTGCCTCGACCCAAGCCAATTCACGTGTTTTGATCTCCAGGTAAATGTCGAGCACGCCCGTGTCGGTGGCATAGCGGAAATGGTCGGTAAAGTAGGCGTCGTCGTTGTCGTCGTCTTTGATATAGCTGTCTTCGCCAGCGATGGCATTGGCGATGCCCGCCACGTTTTCATAACAATCCCCCGAGTCTTTGGTGAGCATGCGAAATTGCAGGCCGTCCTCGCTCTCGGTGTACCAAAGCTTCCATTCCCGCGTGTCGAGCTGCCGCACGCGCTTTTGGGCATAATTTACCGTTTCAAAACTCATGTTCTTTGTATTCTATTCTAGATTTGTGGCGGTCGGATGCAAGGTTACCTTACCAGCAAGACGCCGGCAATGAATCCGACCAAAGCTCCAAAAAGGCCTCCCAACAAAAATCCTTGAAACTTGCTTTTACGCACTTCCTTCACATGTGCTGTGCGCAGCTCAGTGAGCATGATGCGTGTGCTGTCCACGACTGTCTTGTTGAGCGCAAGTGATTGAGCCAGATTGGCTTGATAACCATCTGCAAGGTTCCGATAATTTTTGAGGGTTGCCTCCGTCAGGTTGATGATGGCTTGCAAGGTGTCGGTGCGCTCCTTGGCGAGTTGCAATTGCAGCGCGAGGTTCTCAATGACTTTGCCTTGGCCGGCCACGATGTCGCCGCGTAGGTTGTAGCCGAGGGAGATGCGCTCATAATAATTGCGCCCCATGACCACAAATGTATCGCAGGGAATGTGGCTGTCGTCAAAATCGCCTTTGGCAAACAGCTCGATATAGCTGCTGTCGCAGCGCATCGGCGCCTGTTGACCCCAAGCAAGGCCACAGGCTAGCATCAGGAGGAGGAAGAGTAGCTTTCTCATCATTGCGAGATGGTTTTGAAGTATTTACGGTCACGCAAATCCTCGAGGTAGGGGATCGAGTCGGGAGCGCCTGAGGCATCAAAACGCCCTTTGTCGGCATTCAGTTCGCGCACCAGGTTCATGTATTGGCGGTTGGCGAGGTCGAGCTTGCGGTTGATCTCGCTGAGTGCGGCTGCATACAGCGGCAGCTGACGGTTGTACACCGAGTCGATCTGAAAGCGCGCAATGCGGAGCGAATCAGACTTTTGCTGCAATTGGCCATTGAGCTTTTCAAAGCGATCGAGCGTCGCTTCGGCCTTTTCAAAGGTCTTGTCAAACTGACTCATGTCGCCCTTTTTTGCAAATGGATTCCAGATTTGGAGGATCAGCAAAAAAATGACGACTGCCAGCAGAATGTAATTGAGATACCTGTTTTCGCCCATGGGACAAAAGCGCTTAAAAGATGCGTTTCCGAGCCAAGATAAGACATCGCGCGCAGATTGCAAGCATGGCATGCGGGATTTTGCAGCGATCAGTCGCTCGCAATTGGCCCTCTCGTGGAATCGCAAGCCTGCGCGCCCGCATCGCCATGAAAAAACAAGCTCCGACACGTGTTGCATGTCGGAGCTTGGTGAAATTTCAATTGAATAAGATCGAATTAGCGCGTGGCTGCGTGGCCGCCGCTGTCTTCGACTTTGGCGATGGCGCCCATGGTGTAGTTGCCAGCAGGCACCGCCCAATCGGTCGGCACACGGTATGCCTTGACCTCTGAGGTACCGAAATTGCTGACCTTGACCTGATTGCTCTGATTGCCGCCGAGCACTTGCAGCTTGCCGCCAGCCATGCCGACAACAAAACCTACGTGACCTTTGCCGCCGCCGTGATCAAAGACGACAACGGAGCCATAAGCCGGCTTGTCGATCGCCTTGCCATACTTGGCCCAGCTCGATGCCATGGCGCTACCTGTGCCGGGTTGGCCAGATTGCTTCATGACCCAGTTGGCGAAGGATGAGCACCATGGGGTCTCGTCATCCTTGAACTTGCCGGTTGTCGCGTGATACTCGATCACGCGTGGGTTGTGCTTGGCGCCGACAATCTCTGCCGTGCCGAGTTCGCCCTCTGCAGTCGTGATCCAAGCTGGCTTCACGAGGCCGCCGCCTGTGGCGCCTTTTTTAGGATCTTGTGTGACTTTGGGGGCCTCACCACCTTCTTTCGTGACAAACTTGGCAGAAATCCAACGGTCAGGACCGATATTCATCCAGCCATTCGACTCGGAGACGATGGTGACCTTTGCGCCAGATTTGAGGGTGTCGACGACTTTGCCATCTGTGCTCGGCGTGCTGCGCACGTTGAGTTGGCTGGCAGAGACGGTGCCGATAGTCGGCTTGGGAGCCGGAGCTGGTGCAGGCTTGTCTTTGGACTCGCCGGCTTTGCCAGAGAGTTTGACAAACTCAGCACTTACCCATTGGCCATTGCCGATGCGGAGCCAACCGTCTTTTTTCTCTAGGACTTGGACCTTGGCACCATTGGTGAGCGGGTTGCCGACTTTGGAGAAGGTTGGTCCTGCACCGCTGCGCACGTTGAGTGAGCTGGCGTTTACAGTGCCGTTGTCGATGACGACGGCGTTGCCATTGCCATTGGGGCTGGTGGTGGGAGTAGTTTCTTTTTTGGGCTCCTCCTTGGTGGCAGGCGCTTGAGATGGCTTGGTCTCAGGGACTTTGCCAGCAGCAGCTGCAACCATATAGGCTTTGCGGCGGTCAAAACGGTCTTTGGGAACGCCAAATTCTGTTTTCCAACGGGCATCGCCCATGGCAGCGGTGAAACCTTTCAAGTCGTTTTTGACGACGAGCGGTTGAATCCACTCCCTTGATTTTGGATGGTAGTCACCACGGTAGCGCAAGTCGACCAAGATCTCCATGATGGCGGGATGCAACTTGTCAAAGTCTACATCGCCATACTTGTCTTTGGCGGATTTTTTCTCGCTGATGTCGATGACGTTTTGTTTCAACTCGCCATAGACCTTTGCAAAAAGAAGTTTTTGCTGCTCGTGGGTGATTTCACCCACCTTGGCCTTGTTGGCTTTGACCCAAGCACCAGCTGGATCGCCTTTGAGGCCCGCGCCGGTCGCGAGGGTAGTCGCTTGGGCACCAGTGATGCCTGCCGCGGTGAGGTCAGCAAGTACGCCTTTGGATGTGCGGCTACCGAGGTCATAACCACGGCCGATGGTGACGCCAGAGTTTCCTCCGGGCCAGTGGCAGACGCGGCTGAAATATGGGCCACTATCTTGGCCTTCAACATCAAACGTGATCTGACCTTCACTCACCTTGAGTGGATCTTCTTTTTTCTGTGCAGGCTTGGCATCGCCAGCAGCACCAGAGGCACCTAAGTTAAATTTTGGAGCCGGAAGGGAATTTTCCGGACCGGACTGGATCTGCTCTCCAGCCGTTTGGCTTTGAGGATTTCTTGGCAAGGAAGTCTTTTCCATGGCAAATTTCTTTTTTTTCAGTAGAACATAGTTTCAAAATAGCCACAATGGCTGAAATCAAATGTCTGTTACCGCTAGATGTATAGCAGACGCCTCTCAAAAGAGACGGTATCTTACATATGCTTTCAAAAAATTGGATCGTGACGAGATGCGTGCATCTCACAACGAACTCTGACGACTGAAAACTAGTTAGATTTTTTGAGCATTTCAAAGAAAATAATACACAATCGGCTAGATCTCTGAAAATCAAGCATGAGCCATAAACCCCGAGCACTCAAATTTCCATTGGTTACCTACTTTCTTGACTTGGCGCTGCGTCTATCGGTTTTTGAAGTCGGAGAACGCCTTCTGCTCAACGTCCACAACCAAATACAGACAGACCCCTAAACTGTGCGAAACAGAAATTTGCCACTTTTACCTATCTTGCCCTCCAATCAGCGAATCCAAAATGGCCCAATCCAAACTCGATTTCGTGGACGTCCTGAGAGGACTTGCTATCTTAGGCGTTGTCTGGCTGCACTTTTCGAGTGCTAGCGCTGTGCAGGGGCTCCTACCGGAGTCACTTTCCTATATTGTAGAGCTGGGCGGCCATGGCGTGCAGCTTTTTTTCATGGCGAGTGCATTTACACTCTTCCGGTCTTACCATCACCGCCACGACTTGGAGACACAGCCTAGGCGCAACTTTTTTATCCGTCGCTACTTTCGCATCGCACCTATGTATTATGTCGCGATTGCCTATTTCGTGATTCAAAATGGCACTGAGCCCACTGTCTTTCTGGATGGTACATTTCAAAACACGCCCATCAACATCATCTCCAATTTATTGTTTCTCAATACATTCAGCCCCTATCATCTTTGGTTGGTGCCGGGCAGCTGGAGCGTCGCGACCGAAATGATGTTTTACTTGCTGGTGCCAATGCTTTTTCGGTATGTGCCCGATTTGCGTTCGGCTATCCGCTTTTTGGGAATGGCAGTCGTCATCAGATTCATATCCTGGCAAGTATTCACAAGGCTTCCTTGGCTCACCGATCCGATGGTGCGCACGATTTACGCCGGCTGGGTACTGCCTTCGCAACTGCCGATATTTGCACTGGGGATTTTACTTTTCTTTGTTTTGCGCGGCGATGAATGGCCCAAACTGAGCCGCTGGGATGTTTTGGGGTGGGCAAGCCTGATTTTTGCGGAGGTGATGACGCAAGGCGGACGCGTATTTCAAACGGAACTGGTGCTCACTACAGGTTTTGCGCTCATGGCGATTGGGTTCAGCAAGCTGTCTTGGGACCACCTGCCCGGCAAGGTGCTGCGGCATATCGGCAAAGTAAGTTTCAGTATGTATATCACGCACTGGGCTGTAATCTACTGGGGAAAACAGCTTGGCTGGATCGTGATGAAGCCCGATATCGGTTGGAATGCGATTGCTATGGGATATGCCTGGCGGTTTGCCTTGGTCATGGTGGCCACTGTGGCCGTCTCGACCCTTACCTATCAACTGATCGAAAAGCCAGGCCAAACGCTTGGAGGCCGCCTCATTGCTTTTTTGGATCGCAAGACAAGCGCCGAGCCGCGCAGCAAGCCTGCACCCTGATTGGAATGATCATTGCCGCCGCATACGCGGTGAAAACCTGCATTCCTACCTGCAGTGATTCTTGAAAATTGTCGACCTTTGCGTGCAGAAACGATATTTGAGCGAATATGGACTTTTTGAAAGACTTGTTTGGATTTCTGTGGCAACGCAAAGCTTGGTGGATTACACCCATCGTGCTGGTGCTGCTGCTCATCGGTGCCTTGCTGATATTTGGCGGCACAAGCTCGATCGCACCGTTTATTTACACCTTGTTTTGAGGTAGGTTTGGCTGGGAGAATGCACCGCTTGCAGGCGTGTCGGTATTCGTAGCCCGTAAAAATGGGAGTGTGATGAAAAATGAGGATGAAATTTTGGAGGTATGGGCGACGCTGCGCGATGCCTTGCGCAAGCTCCGCGGCCAAAACCAGTTTCGCGGCAATGAGGAGCACCTAATCGAGCTGCGGCAGATACGCCTCTACCAAGAGCCTCGGGCTGGGCATCTGAGCTCGACCGTGTTCATCATCCACCTCACAGCGCGCATGGACGATCTCTGGGCCGAGCGGTTTCCTGGAAAGGAAGTGCTGCGGGTCAATGAATTTGATGGGGGATGGCTGGCGTGGCTCACAGCCATCGTGGATGCATGCCGCGGCGCGCACTATGCCCATACCAATAGCAGCACCGCCGATTACCGCCGCGCAGAAACTCCTAAGACTTGAAAATGCAATGAAATACGGGGAATGGATAGACCGATCAGGTCATGTAAAAAAGCAAAAAGGGCTGTATAGCCCTTGTGCCCAGCGGGAGACTCGAACTCCCATGCCCTTTCGAGCACCACCCCCTCAAGATGGCGTGTCTACCAATTTCACCAGCTGGGCGAAGAAAAGTGATTCGGCTGGGGCTCGAACCCAGGACCCTTTGATTAAAAGTCAAATGCTCTACCGACTGAGCTACCGAATCATTATTTTTAATGAACGTCCCTAAATTTGGGAATGCAAAGATAAAGGCTTTTTTTTGAAGTATGCAAAGACCTACTATTATTTTTATCCTTTTTTGCTGCTTTTTCCTGGCAGCAGTCGGTCACGTGACCGCGCAGGACTCCCAAACTGATCCTGCAATCGGCTTGCAATCAGGCGATAAGGCATTTGATGCAGGTAAATTTACCCTCGCCATGGAGGAGTATCAAAAAGTGTATGCACAAGGAAAATTTTCTGAAACCATGCTCTATCGCATGGCTTTCATGCATGAAAACCTGCGCGAATACCCGCAAGCCATCTATTACATCAAGAAAGCTGCCCAAGAGTATGGCGAAAAAAGCAGCGACGCCAAGATCAGGCAGTTGATGCAGCGAAACGGAACTACGCGATTTTTCACTGGAGATCCTTGGAATGGCTACCTCACGTTTTTCAGGTCTTGGGGCTGGGTGATCTACCTCGTCTTTGGCCTCACGGTTGCTGGCCTAGCGACACACTACCTCCTGCCCAATCGACAGAAGCCGATCTGGCGGCAATTGGCGCTGGTCGGAGCGTGGGCCGTGTTTATCGTTGCTGGCCTGTCGCTGTTTCACCGCAGTTTCATGGTGCCACAGCGCGCTGTGCTCATGGAACCTACCGCATTTTACTCCCAACCTGGCTTCAGCGCCAACTACCATGTCAATTCATTCAGCCTCGGTGAGACGCTAGACATCGATGCTCACCAAGACATCTGGATACAGGTATCGGCTGGTGGGCAGCAATGGTGGGTACCCAACTGGGTCGTGCGTGAATTGTAACACGTGAGATGGAGGGCCATCAAACTTCATTCATCGCCACCTCCCTCCATTCGGCAGAAAATATCTTTCGTCAGACCATGCGAAACTGACCGAAACAGTCTTGGCTGAAATTCAGAATCTGCCCATGAAACGCACAGGAATAAAAATATCTATTCCCCCGAATAGTATTTTATCCGACAAAACCTTAATTTGATGCTATCAATCGTCGGTAGTTCATCAATCGGAGAAAAAATGAGATCGTTTAAAGCCCTCGCCCTTTGGGTTGCCCTACTCCTGCTGGGGTCGCAGTCGGCACTTCATGCCCAAAACCTCGTACCCAACCCCAGTTTCGAAAGTGGTATGTGGGCGCAAGCCAATACAGGTAGCGCCGATTACCTCACCGCATCCAACGTATTCGGCTTTCAGACACCACACTCAGGCACCTATATGGCTGGTGAATCGTTTGGCGATCAGGCTGCCAGTGGATTTAGGGAGTATGTGAAGGCTCCGCTCACCTCGGCCATGACACCTGGACAAGCCTATTATGTCGAAATGTGGGTATCGCTTTGTGAAAACTATGGCGGCTATGCCACCAACAATCAGGCGTTGGCCTTTACCACCACGAGTCCAAGTTATGGGTTCAGCACAGGCCCTATCCCACTTGTGCCACAAGTGCGCAACCTCGTGCCCATCACCAGTCAGACGCTTTGGACGCGGGTATCGGGCACCTTCACTGCAGCCTCTGCATTTGCCCACGTGACCATCGGCAACTTCAACAATGACATTACCACCACCTATGTCTATGTGTCTCCTGCGACATTCACCTATGGCTATTATTTCTTTGACGACATCTTAGTACAGCCTGCAGTCATCTTGGGGCAATGTTGCACCCGATTTGAGGCGACACCCGTCAACAATGAAAAGGTCGCATTGAGCTGGGATGTAGCCCGCGACACTGAGGGCAAAATCTTTGAGGTGCAGCGTAGCCTCGATGGCGAGAACTTCACTGCGATCACCGCCATCAAACTCGAAGCCGAAAACCTTGACAAAGGCTTTCAATATGAAGATGCCACGGCACCCTACAACTGTAACCTGCACTACCGCATTTTGCAAAACGACGCAAACGGCAACATCCGCTACTCCGAGGTGCAGACTGTGCGCCTTGAAAACCAAGGTGCTGGCCAACTGACGAATGTCTATCCATCGCTGCTCCATATTGGTCAGCCGTTTCAATTTGATTTTGTGCAACGTGCTGCCGCTGGGCTGCTCGATGTCACTGTGACCGACGCACTAGGCCGCGTCGCATACCAACATGCTTACGAGAGCGCAGGCGGTGAAAACACGATCTGGGTGCATCCCGGCGATCTCGGCAGTGGCACCTATATCGTCACCGTGACCGGCAACGGCACCCGCAGCAGCAAAAAAATCCAAGTCCTTCAATAATTCATTTTCGATCGAAAAGTCATGAAAAAACTTTTTACACTCCTATTTTTTGCAGGCATCGTGCAATTGGGTTTTGGCCAACTCGATGTCCAAGTACGTGAGGACGGCGATCAACTTACGGTGCAATTTCCTGCTGGTCAAAACTTTGAATACAAAGTCTCGATGGTGGACCCGATCGTGAATGGCTTGGTGGAAATGCAAAAGAGCAAAGTCGTGGGCAATAGCTCTCCGACCGAGATCAAGTGGCATACCGCTGCAGGCATGCACTATGAGCTCGCTTATCGGATGCCTACCGCCACCGGTGAATTGAGCGAATGGTACAAGATCGACCCGATGATCTTGCTGTCGAGTGAAAGCCACTGAGCAGCTAAAATTGCCGAAAGCCTGCGCTTGTTACAAAGCGAATCCTAGCTTTGTGGCATGAAATGCAATCATTGCTGGATTGCGCCTGCCCTGCGGGCGCTCAGATACATCTTGAGTACGGCCGCCATGGCTGTGCTCCTCGCCTGCACGCTCGCTGCCCAAGTCTTGCCCCTGCGCACGCTCGCGACCATGCCTGCGACAATTGCTGAGACATCAGGCCTCATCCGTACTGGCCCCAATCGCCTCTGGACACACAATGACAGCGGCGGCGCTCCCGAACTGTATGCGATCGACACGACAGGCGTGATCCTGCGCACGCTCGTCGTGCGAGGCGCCACGAATGTCGATTGGGAAGAGCTTACGCAAGACGTATCAGGCAACGTGTACATTGGCGATTTTGGCAACAACGACAACAACCGCACAAATCTCGTCATCCTGAAATTACCGTCTGTAGACACCATCGTGGGCGATAGTGTCACGCCTGAGCGCATTGACTTTAGCTATGCAGATCAGCTTGCATTCCCGCCGGCAGATCCACTGAAAAACTTTGATATGGAGGCCTTTGTCGCGTTTGGGGACTCGCTGTATTTGTTTTCCAAAAACCGCACGGTGCCATTTGACGGCTATACGAAACTGTATCGCCTTCCCCAGACACCCGGTACCTATGTCGCCGAGCTGATCGATAGCTTCTATACCGGCCCTGGTCCGACATTGAATTACTGGATCTGTGGCGCAGCGCTGAATCCAGCGCAGAATCAACTGCTGCTTGTGTCGTATGCGCGGTGTTTTTTGTTCTCATGCTTTGAAGGAGCCGACTTTTTTGGCGGCTCAGTGGTGCAGCGCACGTGGGCATTTACCCAAAAAGAAGCTGCGGCTTGGCGCGACAACACGCACATGTACTTGAGCGACGAGTTGCTGCAGACGCTTGGCGGCAAGCTCTATGAGGCCGACATGAGCGCGCTCGCACGGCAGCCGATGGCCGACCTTGGACCCGATACGATCTATGTCGGCGATACGCTCGTGCTCACCGCGCCGATGAACCCTGGCGCGGGCTATTTGTGGAGCACAGGTGCGAACAGCGCGACTGTGGCCCTCACGCAAGCGGGTGACTATTGGCTGCAGGTCACTGCGGCAAACGGATGCACGGCGCGCGACACCATTTCAGTGGGCATCGTCGCTGGTTTGGACGCGCAGAGCCATGGACTCATGCTCGCGGCGAAGCCAAATCCATTTGATGGATCGACTGTGGTGAACATTACCCTGCCCGAGTCTGGAGAATTTCATTGGTCATTGCGAGATGCCATGGGAAATCTTGTCTCCCGAGGCGCCGCTGAGGGCTCCGCAAGCATGGCTAGTCAATTGGTTTTGGGGCAAGCCCTCGCGGCCGGGATCTATGTTTTGGAGGTCCAGACCTCCTCTGCATTTGCAGTCCTTCGCCTCATTCGACGCTAGCGCCAGCAAAAAAGCGGGTGTCGACAAGTGGGATTGGTGGTACACATCTTAGGGAAATGTGATGGTGGGATAAAAAAAACGTCGACACCCTTTCGTGTTGGAAGAAGATAAGCACTTCGATGACCAAGCAGCATTGCGCTCACTGAGCATCGATAAGCCAAACATAGCAAGGGACAAATTGTATCCTCGGAAGTTTAGGCGAATGCTGGCAACAACGCCACCAATGCCAAAAATTGCCCGATGATTAAAATCCGCTTGGCGCTTGCATTCCATCACCAAGCTGTCTTGAATCGTCTTTGCTACAATTGTGCGGCCTCGAGGACTACACAGCTTGTGGGGAGCGACTCAAAGCAAATTGAGTCGAGCCATGAGGCCTTTTTGGTAAGTGACTCCGACCGAGACCAAATGCCCCGCCACGACGACGGTATTGTCCTCGACAGCATCAATCAAGGCTAGGTTTACGATATAGGATCGGTGAACGCGCAAAAAGGAGGAAGTTGGCAATTTGGCTTCGATGCCTTTCATCGAGCTGTAAACAGTATGCCGTTTGTCGCCGATGTAGATGCGCACATAGTCAGCCATGGCCTCTACCATGATGATTTTGTCCAAATCGAGCCCTAGGAGGACGGCATCAGCCTTGACAAAAAGCTTGTTGGCTTTGGGAATGATTTCGTCATCGGTGGCCCTAGCTTGCACGACCTTGTTGTAGGCCTTGAGAAAACGGCCATAGTCTGTCGGCTTGACGAGATAGTCTGTGACATCAAGATCGAATGCAGGAATGGCATATTGCTCTTTGCTTGACACCAAGACAACGAAAGGCTTGGTACGCAAAGACTGTATCAATTCGAGGCCGGTCATTTCAGGCATCTCGACATCCAAGATGAGCAGGTCCACAGCATCTTTTTGGAGTGCATTGGCAGCATCCACGGCACTGCTACAATAAGCTACGCAGGTGAGGCCGGCAGTTTTATTGATAAAACTCTCCATGATCTTGAGCGACATCGGGTCGTCATCTGCAACAATGCAAGTAATAGAATCAGCCATTCTTCTCAGGGTAGGTAAATAGGCTGAAAATAACACACTTATCTTCGAAAATCCAAATAGAACGAAGATTCTTTGGCAATAATGACCAAAATCCTATCCGAAATTACCCCTCTACCCTGAATCGCGATGCAACCAAAATCCCTCTGCTCCAAAATGACATTCATCGAGAAAAAGTCAGGTTTCATCGAGAAAAAAATGGCCACTTCAATCCAGTTGGTTGATTTGTGGAGTTTGTAATCGCCTAAGAATTACTAAATTTAATTTTCAACTCACTTTTAAGCTTATTTACTCATGGGATTGGTACAAGAATTTAAGGATTTTGCCATGCGCGGCAATGTAGTGGACCTCGCAGTCGGTGTGATTATCGGTGGTGCATTTGGCGGTATTGTCACCTCGATGGTGAACGACATTTTGATGCCACCAATTGGCTATCTGCTTGGTGGTGTTGACTTCAAAGAAATCAAGTGGCACCTCAAGGATGCGGTGAAAGACGCTGCGGGTGTAATTACAAAACCCGAAGTAAGCGTCAATTTTGGTGTTTTCATCAACACCGTCATCAACTTCCTGATTGTCGCGATGTGCATCTTTGCGGTGGTGAAGGCCATGAATGCCATGAAAAAGAAGCCCGTGGATGCGCCACCTGCACCCCCTACCAAAGAAGAGCAATTGCTTACTGAGATTCGCGATGCGCTTGTGAAGCGCGGGTAATCTCCCTCAAAGTTGACATCAGATATCATGGGAGGCTCCTACCTCCCGTGATTCTTGATGGCTCAAAATCAGACTTTTACACTCATTACCCATCAATTCTTATTCTGCAATGAAGCAATTTTTATTCTTGCTTGCCCTTATTGTGACCACCTCCAGCGTCGCTTTGGCACAAGACTCGATCCCCAAACCCTGGACCAAAGGTGGTCAAGGCGGTATCACTTTCAACCAAGTCGGTCTCTCCAATTGGGCGGCCGGCGGCCAGAGTAACCTCACCCTCGTCGGCAGCCTCAATGCATTTGCCAACCGCAAGGTGAATACCACCACTTGGGACAATTCGCTCGACATGGCCTTTGGCTTCATCAAAAACAACTTCATCTACGATCCAAAGGCTCCGATCACCAAGGCCGTGGACAAGGTTGAATTCAACTCCAAGTATGGCAAAAAGGCTTGGAGTGACAAGTTTTACTATACAGGGCTTGGTACTTTTCGCACGCAGTTTGCCCCGGGCGTAGCCAAACCGGGCGATGCTGTCTATGTCTCCAAAGCCCTCGCCCCTGCTTACTTGATCCTCGCCGCAGGTATCGATTTTAAGCCTACCGACTATTTCTCCCTCTTTTTGTCACCTGTCTCTGGCAAAATGACGATTGTGACAGACGACAGCCTGAGCAGCGTGGGTGCATACGGCGTGAACAGCCGCGATGCAAACGGCGATTTCAGGCCAGGCTCATTCAACAAGGTGCGCATGGAGTTTGGTGCGACCCTCAAAGCCAAGTTCAAGAAGGACATCATGAAGAATGTAGGCCTGGAAAGCAACTTGGAACTCTTCAGCAACTATGTCGATCGCCCACAGAACATCGACGTGCGCTGGACAAATTCTTTGGTGGCCAAGATCAACAAATACATCGTCGTGAATTTTTTCACTGACTTGATCTATGACCATGACATCATGATCCCACGGGTGGATGCCAAGACAGGTGCCCCACTCTACTCGATGATACCCGCCACAAACACTCCTTATTTGGATGGCAATGGCAACGCAGTGCAACGCAAAGGCCCAGCACTCCAGCTCATGGAGATTTTTGGCCTTGGGTTTAGCTATAAGTTTTGAAATAATTGATTGGATCACATTGCCCCGGCCGCGTATGCGGTTGGGGCATTTTGCTTTTGGCAGCAGACAAATGCGCTGCTCCACCGATCGGCTTTAAAAGCAGGAGCTTTACAGTGGAATGCGGAAGCTGAATGCGCGCCTTCGCGTCTCATTTCAAGGATTTGAGGGCCTCGCAGGCGCGTAGCGCCTGCAAACGCAAGGCATGGGCAGCCGTCTGCTGACGCTGCGGTATCCCTTTCTGAGATTCAGCCGCCTCCAATTCGCGGATGAGCACTGCCGCCTCGGGCACTCCAAAGAGGAGCAAGCTAGGTTTGACGAGGTGGGCGGCCTGATAGAGCATTTTTGCATCATCCAGCGTGATTGCATGTTGCATCGCGCGCATTGCCTTGGGTACCTCTTCCAAAAAAATCCCAATCAATTCTTGTCTAAACTGGGCATTTCCGTCGACGAGTTCATCCAGCGACCGCAGGTCGAGCGCTGGCAGCCCATGCGACTCAGTGGCCGAATTTACCGCTTCAATGCGGGCTGCGGGCGGCTCCTTGCCTTCATGGATCAATTGCAGAATGGTGGATTTCAACTGTTCGGTCTGAAAAGGCTTGGCAATGAATCCATTCATGCCTGCTGCTTTGCATTTCTCGACCTCCTCTTGCAAGGCATAAGCCGTCAAGGCAATGATCGGGGTGAGCCGCAGGCTGGGATCGTCCAACTTGCGGATCATGCGGGTAGCTTCGTAGCCATCCATTTCTGGCATTTGGATGTCCATGAGCACGATGTCTGGGCGAAACGAGGTCATCAAATCGAGGGCTTCCCTGCCGCTATTGGCGACGCGAAACGTAAAGCCCAATCGTTCCAAAACGATCGTCGCTAGTCGTTGATTGAGTTTGTTGTCCTCAGCCAGCAATACTTTGAGTGTTGGCAATTTTTCCGCCGCACAAGTAGCCACTTGCGGCGCTGCAGCAGTCGATGATCCAAGATCTGATTTGTCAAAACGCAATTCAAAAAAGAAAGTCGAGCCCTCGCCCAACTCACTATCGAGCCCGATGCGGCCACCTTGTAGCTCCACGATGCGGCGGCAGATCGTGAGTCCCAATCCTGTGCCGCCATATTTGCGGGTCGTATCGCTGGTCGCTTGCGTAAAACTGGCAAAAATTGCCTCCTGTTGATCACCAGCAATGCCGATGCCCGTATCCGCCACCTCAAACAACAAGGTCACCGTCGTGTCATCTTCAGCCACGAGCTTGCATTCAACGTTTACCTCGCCATCCTCGGTGAATTTGAATGCGTTGGCGACTAAGTTGAGCAAGACCTGCTTGAGCTTGACTGCGTCGCCGATGACAGTATCTGGCACACCTGGGCCGCGCAGGGTGTTGAATTCCAGGTGTTTTTCAAGTGCTTTCGCACGAAACATATTCTTGATCGTCTGCAAAATCTCGGGAATTGAAAATGGATGCGCCTCGGTGCGCATCATGCCTGCCTCGATTTTGGACAGGTCCAAAATATCACTGATGATCGCGAGGAGTGCCTCGCCCGAGGTGTCGATCGCTTGCAGGTATTCATGTTGCTGCGCATCAAGTTGCGTTTCCTGCAGCAGCTTCGCAAATCCAAGGATGGCGTTCATCGGCGTGCGAATTTCATGGCTCATGTTGGCGAGAAATTCTTCCTTGGTCTTGGCGTTGCGCTCGGCGAGGTCGCGCGACTCCCTGAGCGCCTGCTCGATGGCCTTGCGGGCAGTGATGTCTTGTATCGTGCCGATGATTTTGGCAACTTTTTGATCCGGGCCAAATACCGGCTTGCCTTGAATCTCGACTTGCAAGATCTTCCCCGCCTTGTTCAGAATGCGCACATCTACCTTGCGAGCAGTGTGGCCATCCAAGATTTCTTGGTAAGCCGCGATACACAAGCCGATATCTTCTTGGAGAATGTGATGCTTGAGCGTGCGACGCCCCATTTTGGAATTGCCTTTTACCGGCTCCCCCAAAATCATGAATACCTGCTCTGTCCAAAATTCCTCCAAAGTCGTCGCATCCATTTCCCAGCTGCCGATGTTGGCGATGCGCTGCGCCTCGGCGAGCCTAGCCTCTGAGTCTGCGAGTGCCTGCGCAGTCGCAAGCCGCTCAGCTTCTGCAAGGTGGATGCGTATCGCCCGTCGCACGACGTTGGCGACTGCCTCAGAGTTGATGAGATTTTTGGTAATGTAGTCGCTGCCGCCAGCCTTCATCACCTCTACTGCGACTTTTTCATCCCCCTGTGATGTTACAATCACGATGGGCATCTGATGGCCCTTTGCACGAAACTGCTGTAGCAGGTCGAGTCCATCGCCACCCGGCATCAAATAATCGAGAAAAACACAGTCCCACGGGCCGAGTTCGATGCGCTCCCAAGCGGCCTGTATGCTTGCAGCTTCGCTCACCTGTACTGACAATCCTGATTTGTGCAAGGCACGCGAGATCGCTAGGCGATCCACCATGTCATCGTCAATCACCAGGATGTGAAGTGTTTCTTTCATGACAAAAATCAAATTCGGGCACAGGCTTTCACCCTGAGTATTTCAATTTCAGGCGGAAAATAGCTAAAAATTTAGACGAATCACGCGAAAGTCATCCAGCGACCTCAAACTCGATCGACTCCCAGTGGAGCAGCAGGTCGACAATGGCCTCTTGGTATTTTTCGGTTGTGAAGGGTTTCACGACGTAGCGCGAAACCCGTAGGCGCACTGCTGCGTCGCGGTCTTCGGGCAAGTCTGAGCTTGTCATGACGTAGACGGCGATGCTCTGCAGCTTGGTGTCTGCCCGCAAGGCAGCCAAGAACTCGATGCCATTCATCAAAGGCATGTGCAAGTCTAGCAAAATGATGTGTGGGAATGCGGCTTGGTTGCTGCGCAATTTGAGCAGGGCCTCCTCTCCATTGGCGGCGGTCTCCAGATGATGCGGCACAGATAGCTTGCGAAAAATGCGCTGCAAGCTCATTTTCTCGACAGCATCGTCCTCGATCTGCAGAATTCGTAGTCCTTTTTTGAACATGACGCCTTCCATTGCTTTGCATTCTCTATTGCCAAAGCAATTAATATCAAGCATTCAAAATATCATCCTTATTTTCGATCAATTGCTTGATCCAACAGATGAATTGCCAATAATCTCAAACTATGAATGGATTGGAGGCATCAAAGACTTGCCTTACTTAGGCCAAGTGAAGGAAAAGGTTGCGCCACTGCCCTTTTGCGAATGCACAACAATGCTGCCGCCCATGCGCTCGATGATCTTTTTTACCAAGGCTAGCCCGATCCCTGTACCATCGATTTCTTCGCTCGTGTGCAAGCGTTGAAAAACCTCAAAAATGCGTTGGTGGTGGTTGGCATCGATTCCGATGCCATTGTCAGCCACCTCAAATCGCCAATAATCGCCCAAATCGGATTGGGTGATGGACACAAAGCCCATATCGCTCTTCCGGTATTTGATCGCGTTGCTGATGAGGTTCTGAAAGAGCTGAAACAACTCCACGGGATGCCCAAACACATTGAGCAAAGGCTGCGGAATCTCGATGCGAAATCCGACTGGAATTTGCTGCACGCCTTGTATTTCCAGGATGAGGTGGTTCAAATCCACCTCCACGACGGGTTTTTCATTTCTGCCCGTCTTGGCATACTGCAAGAGGTCATCGATCATTTGCTGCATTTTGCCAGCACGCACTTGGAGCAGGGCTATGTGTGCGGCGACCTCGGTCGTGAGGGCCTCTCCTAAATCTTCTTGGATCCATTGGCTCAGGTTGAGGATGCTGCGCAAGGGAGATTTAAGGTCGTGGGAAACGATGTAGGCAAATTGATCGAGTTCATGATTGGTCTGTTCCAACCTAATCAGCAACTGCTCGGTGGCTTTTTCATCTTCCTTTTGAGAAGTGATGTCACGTGCCACGGCATAGATCGTGCCGTCGGCTTGCGGTACGGCCTTCCATGAGAGCCACCTCCAGTTGCCATCTTTTGTAAGGTAACGATTTTCAAAATCGAGTACCTGTAACCCATCATCCAACCCCTGTTGCACGGTCACGGTTGCATTGAGATCTTCGGGATGTACAAAATTAATGTAGGGAACAGCGAGCAGCTCGTCGAGGGAATAGCCCAATGTTCTGCCCCAAGCGTCGTTGAGCATTCTGAAATACCCATCAGAATCGGCAACACAAAAAAGGTCGAGCGAAAGCGCGAAAAAATGTGCCAGTTGATCGGGGGTAGTTTTCTGCATCACAGTCTTCCAAAAGCAGTTGTAAGTTATGATTTTGCGGCAGAAAATCAAAGTCCGAAATACCCAATTGGATGGCAGAACCATTCAGCAAGCGATTCGCTACCCCCGAAAGGCAAGGGGCTCGCAAGCGAGCCCCCAGACAACCTTATAAGCCGGATTTTGTCTCCGCCGAAGCGGATCGCCATCATTTATCTAGGCTCACCGTCACCAATGAGCTCAATCGGCCTACCCTCCGACTCGGGCGCGCAACCCTTCTGCCTGCCAGACAACCACTTATGCCGTTCGCGCGACTGGGCTGCCCTTCACGACAGACAACGCCGGTTTACATGGCCTTTCAGCTCCCGGGGTTTACCTAGCTGCCGATGTCGCCACCGACACTGGTGGGCTCTTACCCCACCCTTTCACCCTTACCGAGCCACCTCACGCCCCGCGAGGAGACGTTCAGTAGCCAGGCGGTCTACTCTCTGTTGCACTTGCCGTCTCAGCCTTGCGGCCGATCCTACCTGTTAGGTAGCGAGATGCGCTATGCAGTCCGGACTTTCCTCCATGACGGGCGAATGCCGCCACAGCGATGACGCAGGCTGCAGGACAAAATTATCTAAAAAATATTGGCCCACATTTTTTTATCCCAAACTAAATGCATATTTTCACGTATCGATTCATAAAGATCGCTTCTGATGAGAAAGTTATTGTTCATACTCCCATTCATGTTTCTGACGGTCAGTGCCTTCGCGCATTTGCCTATGTCAGCAACTGAAGCGGTCTATGGCAATCCCCTCCTCAAAGAATTCTCAGTCTTCCCAAATCCTACCTCTGGCGCGCTTACGCTCACCATGGAAACGTTTGGCGAAACCCAAACCTTGCAACTCAAGGTTTACAGCCTGATCGGTCAGGAAATGTATTCTGAATCCATCTCCCCATTCAGCGGCTACAAGCAAGTTTCCTTGGACCTGAGCAGGTTCCCAAAAGGATTCTATACCGTAGAAGTCTCCAATGGCGAAAAAATCAGGTCCAAGCGGATTTCAGTAATCTGATTTTCTGCTGATTGACTTTTGATGCGAGACCTGCGGGTCTCTTTTTTTTGCCCGCATTTCCCAAAAAAATTGAACTTCTGCTCCTGAAAGCATTCAGCGGCAGACCATCACCTCGTGATTGTCTGCCGCTGTGGCCTTCAATTTGAATCAATAGGCTTGGGAATGCACGCTTTTGACCGCGCGACCCGAGGGATCATTCAAATTTTGAAAGGATTTGTCCCAAGCCAGGGCCTCGGGCGTGCTGCAAGCGACCGATTTCACAGATGGCACGCAGGCGGCAGCCGAATCACTGGGGAAATGCTCAGTGAAAATGCTCCGATAGAAATATTCCTCCTTGGACATCGGCGGATGGATGGGAAAACGGTATTTGGCATTGGCCAAGTCGGCATCACTCACCTGCTCAGCGGTCATTTTTTTGAGCGAATCGATCCACCCATAACCCACGCCATCTGAAAATTGCTCCTTTTGCCGCCAAGCTACGCTTGCCGGCAAGTAATCTTCAAATGCTTTGCGCAAGATCCACTTCTCGATCTTGCCATTGCCGGCCATTTTGTTGGCGGGATTCAGGGTCATGGCCACGTCCATGAATTCTTTGTCGAGAAAGGGCACGCGGCCCTCGATGCCCCAGGCAGCCAAGGATTTGTTGGCGCGAAGGCAATCGTAGAGGTGCAGCTTGCCGAGCTTGCGCACGGTTTCTTCATGAAATGCCTCTGCACTCGGCGCCTTGTGAAAATAGAGGTAGCCGCCAAAAAGCTCATCCGCCCCCTCGCCCGACAGTACCATTTTGATGCCCATGCTTTTGATCACGCGTGCGAGCAAATACATGGGCGTGCTCGCGCGTATCGTCGTGACGTCATACGTTTCCAGATGATAAATCACATCTCGGAGTGCATCGAGCCCTTCTTGTATGGTGAAATGAACCTCATGGTGAATGGATCCGATGTGCTCTGCGACGACGCGGGCAGCTGCCAAGTCGGGCGAGCCCTCCAATCCGACGGCAAAGCTGTGCAGTTGCGGATACCAAGCCTGCTGTGTGTCGCCCGACTCAATGCGGCGCGCGGCATATTTTTTGGCGATGGCCGAGGTGATCGATGAATCCAATCCGCCGGAAAGCAAGACGCCGTAGGGCACATCTGACATCAACTGACGGTGTACGGCGGCTTCAAAGGCAGTGCGCAGTGTCGCGATGTCGCTTTCATTGGATTGCACGGCTGCATATTCGCGCCATCCCCTTTGGTACCAAGGCCGCATTTCCCCGATCGTGCTGTCGAGGTAGTGGCCGGGCTTGAATTCCTCAATTTTGCGGCAGACACCTTCCAATGCCTTCAGTTCTGAAGCGACATAAAAATTGCCACGGGCATCCCAGCCGATGTACAGGGGAATGATGCCCATGTGGTCACGCGCGATGAGGTAGCGATCCTGGGCTTGATCGTAGAGGGCAAATGCAAAAATGCCGTTCAAATCTTCCAAGAAATCGGCGCCTTTTTCTTGGTACAATGCCAAGATCACCTCGCAATCGCTTTGTGTGAGAAAGGGATACCGGCCATCAAATGTGGCACGTATAGCCTGATGGTTGTAAATCTCGCCATTTACCGCCAAGACCAGATTGCCCGCCTGGCCAAAAAGCGGCTGCCTGCCCGACTTGGGATCGACGATCGCCAAGCGCTCGTGCGCCAAAATCGCTTTGTCGGTACAAAACATGCCAGACCAATCTGGCCCTCTGTGCCTAATGCGACGCGCCATTTCCAATACTTGCGGACGCAAGACCTCGCTGCTCTCCTTGAGCTCAAATACACCTACGATTCCACACATAAGATGGGGATACAGTTGATAAAAAATTCAATGAACGACCAAATATATGAATATTTGTTAGCGATTCATTAAAATTTACAAATAATTATCATCAATCAAGCCAAATACAGATCATACTGTGAATTGATGCCATTCATTTATGAAAATGAATCCAATTGAAGATCGGCCACACGATCACATATAAAGCCAATGCCATTGGAGGCCAAATTTACTGTTGTATTCCAGGGCGGGACTCGGCAGGTGCACGCAGTCCAGAATATCGAGGATGAGCCGCAAAGCACCTGATTTAGTTGGAATTGCCGAGAGGTCAATGTCGGGACTCAGGTAATATTGGCGGTATTCCCGATCGCGAATGGCGGGCGTAATGCCATTGTCATAGCCGCCCAGGAGGCCGTTGGCGCCATAGCCGACTGCAAAATTGAGCCAACGCGGATAGACGGACTTCAATTTGGACTCGGGCAAAAATGAGTGGACCCTGAAAGACAACCAACCAGTATGCCCGTTGTAATCCTTGAGGTATTTGGTGTATTTGTCCCCAAACAGATCGGGCCTCGCATCCGCATAGCCCGTGGGATGATAGGAAACTTTGGCTTGGATGCGCTGCTCTGCCCACAACATTTCATTGCCATAAGCCAATGCCCCACCACCTACATCGAAGACGATATCCCCCCAAGAGGCACCCCACTTGGTGGCAAATCCATCGAGCAGCTCCAGGGGCACCATGGCCAAACCACCCACCAATCCGCCATAGAGGGCCGATTTGTGGCGGTTCATTCCACTCCACTTGAACAACCCGATCATGCCGCGTGCACCGCTGTAGCCGCCCATGAAGTGGCCCACCTTGTCGACCTGTGCCCACTCATGGTTGTCATTGAAAAAATGGAATTTGGTGCTCGGAAAGTCGCGGTACCATGTATAGGAAATACCGGCGTAGGCCAGGCCATAGCCGCCCAGCGTGGTACCCGTCACCGCTAGCACCCGCTTGCGGTTCACAGCCGTATCCTGCAGAAAAAAGGAAGAATCCCCCTTGTAAAATTCATGCTTGACTGGATGCCAATTGTAGGGCGCATCTGTCTGCGCATGGAGCATGCCACCGAAAAGTGACAGCAAGAGCGCAAGGGCACAATACCTGTAAATTGCAACGCACTTCATCAGTGGCGTATCGTTGCGATGACGGCATCCAAAATGGCCTCCGCGCCTGCGCGCGTGCCGCTTTCTGCATAGATGCGCAGCACGGGCTCAGTACCCGAGGGCCTGATCATCACCCATTGCTCATCTGCAAAGTCAAATTTATAACCGTCCAAATCTTGGGTCACGATCACCTTGTAGTCTCCAAATTGGGTGTAGGGATCGGTTTTGAGGCGATTCACGATGGCATTTTTCTCAGCCTCGGGCAGATGCAGGTCGCGCCGTTGGAAATTGAAAGCACCGACGAGGTCATAGATTTCTTGGACCAGCTCAGTGAGTTTCTTGCCGGATTGGGCCATCATCTCCAAAATCGTGAGCCCGATGTAGATGCCGTCGCGCTCAGGAATGTGGCCTGCGATTGCGATGCCGCCAGATTCCTCACCGCCTACCAGCACATTTTCATGCAGCATGATCTCGCAGATGTATTTGAATCCGACCTTGGTACACTCCACAGGCAGGTTGTAGAGGCGGGCGAGCTTGTCGACCTTGGGCGTCACCGAGAAGGTATAAACGACCTTGCCATCCAATCCCTTGACTTTGTGGAGGTAGTGGATGAGCAGCAGGATGATGTGATGGCTGTCGACAAACACGCCATTTTCATCGAGGAGCCCGATGCGGTCGGCATCGCCATCGGTGGCAAGGCCATAGTCGAGCCCGGCCGAGCGGATCAAGTCTTGGAATTCGACTAGATTTTTCTCAATCGGCTCAGGGGCAGTGCCCATGAACGATGGATTGACCTCGGCGTGCAGCAAGTTGGCATTGGGGAATAGCTTGCGAAAAGCCCGCTGCCCGGCGCCATACATGGCGTCATAGCCGATTTTGATACCTGATTTGTGGATCAGTGGCAAATCAAAATTTTCACGGATGTGGTTCAGGTACAGCGCCTCCATGTCAAAGTGCTGGATCAGTCCCTGCGCTTCCAAAGCCTCAAAGCTGAGCGGATAGTCACCCGGCATATCGGGGATATAGCTTTCGACCTCGGTGATGGTGGCTGGCAGGGCCGGGCCACCAAAATCGCCCTTGATTTTGAAACCGTTGTATTCTGCAGGATTGTGGCTGGCTGTGATGACCACGCCTGCGCTCACCTGGCGCTTGCTCAGTGCGAGCGAGACCATCGGCGTGCTCACAAAGCGCTGCGCGACAAATACTTGGATGCCATGGGAGGCCATCACCCTTGCGACTTGATTGCTAAACAATGCGCCGTTGAAGCGGCAATCGTAGCCGATCATGACGCTAGGCTTTTTGTAATGGGCTTTGAGCCACGTCGCCATGCCCTCGGTGACGCGGGTGAGATTGTCGATCGTATAATCTTCAGCGATGATGGCGCGCCATCCATCGGTTCCAAATTTGATGGGTTTCATAGGCATTTCGTGCAGTAGAGGGGCCAAATTAAGCAATTCCCGCGATGAAGGTGGATGAGAATGAACTTTTATCAATTTGTTCAGGTGTAAAGAACGCTCATCCACTCCAAACTGCGTTTCAATCTGTCATCTAGCACGCACAAGTAACCTGATTCGCTGCTCCTTGCCTTGTCTATTCGAAAAAATGATGGCCTTTTGGATATTATCCCGAACTAACATATATTAGATTTATATTCTAGGATTTTGCCCTATTGACTGAATATCATTCAGTTGAAGGCGACCTAGAGCTAGGTTTATCAACTTCACCAAATTTATTTTCATCATGTCTCAATTTGATTTTCCAAGAATTAACTTCTTTGGCAAGACGAGCGTCAATGTTGCTACCTGCAACAACGATGATTTCAAGCCAATGTACACGGCAAATGGCTCAGGCCTCATGGTGCACGACATCGTGAATACCGGGACCTACTTGCCACCTCGTGTGTATGTGACAGCTGCGGTAATGGCCATAACGCCAGGATACACCTATGTTTCGGCTGGCAATAGCTTGGGTACAGACTACTATTATGTAGAAATCGCGGGCGTCAATTTGCCCGAAGTCTTTTATGAGTGGGCACAAGTGCCGCTCGGAAAGTCCAAGATAGATACGCAGTACTATGGCCTATATACCGCTGCACAACTCACAGGAAACATCCCAGCCGAGTGGAACTACAACGGCGGCATGCAGTTTGTCATTCACGACTGCTCGATTGTGAGCGTCGCTGTGATGCCCACCGACAATACCGGCGACAATCTCTACACGGCAGCAAATCCTGGGTCCTGCCCTGCCGACCTCAAAACCTTTTTGGGTGCGAGCTTCAATGCTGTGAACGATGGCGGTGCCAACACGACGACCGTTTGTGACATGAATCCTGCGACTCCCTTTACCACGCAATATTTCACCCAAGGGTTTTATTTGCGGCAAAAGGGCAGCAATGCGACACTGATGGCCGGCGCACCAGCAAAAGGCGTGACACGTTGGATCAATTTTGGCCGCGTCGTGAACATACAAGGTAGCCCGATGATCGCATCTGGCGCCGTCTTTCAAGCGATTCCAGCTGCAGCCATGACCGAGTGGTCGCAACTGCAGGCAGTATTTGAGCAATATGGTGACAGCAGTCGCACACTCATCGGCGCCTTGGTGCGCTACGACATGTTTGAAGTATATGAGGACCGCAGTCCAGACTATACCCAATTGCCAGACTACGGTACCAACCCCGCCTACATGTCGGTCATGGGCTCGATCACGCCTTGGTATGAAGGTGAAATGGCCACAGCTAGCATCGGTCGTGTGCTCAATCCATCGGGGCCTGCTTTGGTCTCGCCCAATATCGGGCCCCAACAATTGGCGCCGATCACCTTCATGGTCGACACCGACAAGAGCATCCTCAGCTTGGATGTCTTTAATACATTGCCCGAAAATCGCGATCCCAGTGCAGAATTCAACCCCTACACCAATGGCAACAACCCACCACCCATGAGCTACGAACTTTATGACCTCGGCGAATTGCAGGTGCAAGTTGCTGGGACCACCCTCGTGAGTTTCAATGTCACAGGCACCGATGCAGGCATCAATCGACAGACCCTCATCAACAATGGTGGTATGCTGGACTTTGTGTACACGGGCGGCCCGTCTGCCAGCATCGTCGCCTCCAGCGATTTTTCAATCAACCAAATCAATTCCAAAGGCGTCTCTGCCACCATCATGGCCGAGTCTCCTTACGTAATCCAATCAGACCAAAGCGTAGGCTATGCCAATCAAGGAGACCCAGGTGGCAGCGTTTTGAGCCAGGGAATTACGGCCGGCCCGGTCTTGCTGCGGGTCATGCTGCGTGGCGTGCCCGTGCCGCAAAGTGAAGCGGCCTCGGTGACGCAGACTCTCTATGGCATGGACTGCACCTTCAACCTGTTGCAACTGAGCCAGGGCCCGATCAGCGTCTATGATGGCATGGCAATCACGGCAGACACGAGCACAGCCAACCTTTTGCTCTTTGTATTCACGCCCCCCGGCACCAATCTGCCGACACCAACCACATTCTCTGGGGCCACTGAATTTTATTTGAATTTGCGCGTGCTGCCAAACCAATCTGCGCAATTTGCCCCCTACTACCTGCAACCCGATCAGTCGGGCTACCTGGAACTCACTTGGGATGTGCTCTACCAAGAGATCTTCAAATCCTACGAGATGCTCTACCCTGCGATGACCCAGCAGATGCCTTTCAACGATGGCGCATCATGGAGCGAGCCCTTTGTGGCCAGTCGCCTCATGCAGGTCATCAACCAAAACATGTGGAATCAACCCTGGTACATGCCGCGTTCACGCGACCTGAGCAACGCGCAGCGAACGCTCATCAATACCTGGGCAACAGCCATCATCAAAAACGCAAATGCTTGAAAACCAATTATTCCAAAATACTATGCGCAATTATCAATTTTTGACGCTTTTGCTGCTCGCAGCAGTCTTTTTTGCCGCTTGTGGAGGTGGCACCACGCCGCCGACTGGCGGTGGCGACACGACAGCCGTTGTGACGCCTCCGGCTCCAGCGCCATCGCTGGATCTACCCTTTAAGCTCGTGGTGGAGGCGGCGGCGCAGCAGCCGCAAGGCATGCCAGGCATCCATTCGGCCGCTTTTGGCGAGTCGGGCGGCAAATGGCTCTTTGTCGGTGGCCGCGTAAACGGCTTTCACACGATGTTTGGCCCCGATCGCCTATTTCCCCAAAAGACCGCCAACGACAAGTTGTGGGTCGTGGACCACGCAGCTGGATTGACCTACAACCTGCCGATACCGACCACTTGGGACCTGCGCGACAACCTCATGGCCAACAACATGGGCTATGTGCAAGTCGGCGATCTACTCTATTTTGTAGGCGGATATGGCTCTCAAACCGCGACAGGATCGAGCAATTACACCTACAATACCTGCATCGGGATCAATGTACCAGAAATGATCGAGGCTGTCGTCCATGGTGACGCGAATGCCGCCTTGGCAGCGATCAAGTTTACGCTGCAAGACGATGCGCTCCAAGTGACGGGCGGCGAGATGGAAACGCTGGGCGATGACTTGTACCTGGTCTTCGGGCAAAACTATCCCAGGGCCTACGACGGCCAAAACGGCGTCTATACCCAACAAATCGTGCAATTCCATGTGAATATGGAGCCCGCGCCTGCCTTGGTGATCAAAAAGAAATACACCTATTCGGGTGCCGAACCTAACGAGTTTCACCGCCGTGACCTGAACGCCGTGCACGGCGCAGTCAATGGCAAGGAGGCGATCATCGCTTGGGCTGGCGTCTTCAAAGGCGCATCGGGTGCCTGGACCAACCCCATCCTGATCACTCCTGATGGCTCAGGAGGCGTGACCACCACCGTCGACGCCAACTTCACCCAAAAGGCGAACCTGTACAAGTCTGCCGTTGTGATTCAGTTTGACTCAACGACGGGCGTGCTCTACACCTCGATGCTGGGTGGCATCACCAACTATTATTATGCCGGCGATTCGCTGGTGCCGAGCGACACCCTGCCACCCGCGCAGCAGTTTCCATTCTCCAACCTGATCAACACCATCGTGCGCCTCCCCAACGGGGAATACAAGGAGTATGTGCAACCTGCGGCCGAGGGTATGCCCGGCTTCTTGGGTTCCAATGCACAGTTCATCCCCGCTGCGCCGAGCGTGACCTACCATGAGGTCGTGCGCTACCAAAAGGCCACAGAAAACAGCCGCACGCTCATCGGTTGGATGGTTGGCGGCATCCAATCCTCGGGCCCGCAAAGCGGCAACGGTGTGGTCACCAAAGCCAACAATGTGCTCTACGAGGTGTATCGCGTGCCCAATAACTGATGCATCGCCCGCACGAGGGTAGCAATTGGGGAATAAAATCTATCTTTGGCAAAGGCATTTTTGCTCATGTCACCTGCCAAAAAGATCAGCCCCACCCTATCCATCTGGGACCAAAAGTGGTTTCCACGGTTGGTATTTGGCATCTTGGCGGTCGTCTACCTGCTAAACCGAAGCCCTTTTGTGGGATTCAACGATGGCTTGAGCTTCCTCTACTCCGCAGAGACTGGTTTTGATGGCGCGACAAATGCGACGAGCCATCTACTCTACAACAACCTTCAGCACCTGTTGCTGAAGGTTGTTTATTTTTTGCCTCCTGTACTGGTGCTCACACTGTTTTCGATCGCTTGCGCGCTATGTACGTTGTATGTCGTGTACAGCACTGCCCGCCTGCTCACGCCTGCTCGGCCAGGCATGGCGATATTTCCGGTGATCGTGCTCGGGCTTGCATTTACTTTTTGGCAACAGAGCGAGATCATCGAGGTTTATGCATTCAACAACCTGATTTTCATTGTCTACCTGCATCTCGCAATCAAGGATCTACAGCAAAACCGGAGAAGCAATTATCTGATCGTGAGCCTTTTGGTAGGCATCGGCTTAATCACCCACATTCAGCACATTCTGAGCCTGCCTTTCCTCATGGCTTACCTTTGGTGGCGCAATCCACTGACGGTCACGCAAAAATTGCTCGGGATGTTGCCATGGATGGGCTTGATGAGTTTGTTATTCATCTTACCGCAATTCACACACAGCAATGATTTGCGGTCGATATTTTTTGAATCGCAATTCCAAAATGATGTCTTGGGCATCGACGCGATGGCCTTGTTGAAAGGCTTGGCAATCGGCATCGCCATGGCTGCCTATTGCTTTCATGTCTGGCTCTGGCCGATGGCAATGGGGTGGATGCGTCTCTGGCAACAGCAGCGAACGCTTACTTGGTGGCTGCTCTTGCTGCTCGGGCCCTTCGTGGCATTTGCGGTGAAATATTCGGTGAATGACAACCATGTTTTTTACCTGATCCCCTACCTCATCCTCGTGTTGCCGAGTGGATTGGCCTTGGAGAAATGGCTGGCGAATGGAAAGCGCAACTGGAATGGGTTGGCCGTGGCAGCACTGCTGCTGCCGATCATGATCTATGGCGGGGCGACGCTGATGGCCCCGCAGATCGCCCCACTTCGCGCTTATGATGCCGCCAAATCCTACAAAGGCGGCGTGGTGCACCTGCTCTGGCCCGGCAAGGCTTGGGCAAAAGATCCATTGGAAATCGCCGCGCGCGAAGCGCAAGACTGCCAACACGATCCTGCAAACAAGATCGTGGAATGGAATTTCAAGACTGCGGTACGGTATTTGAAGTGGAAATGTGCAGACCGTGATGGCTGGACAATCTATCCCTTGCTTTCTGCGTTGCCTCCAGATTGTTTTTTTGATTGCCCTGAAATCCCTAAATTGTTACAGAATTCCGAAAAATGAAGGCGAAACGTTTTACTGCAATGCTTTTAGGGGTGATGCTCGTCGTGGCGAGTGCAGCCTTGCCATCCTGTAAATCCTACTGCCCAGGCGTGGATGGCACGGGCAATAGCGCCTCGCGCAGCGACCATCGCACGCTTTTCCCTAAAAAATCGCACTGTCCAGCCATTGCAGGCACCGGCAATTTCAAGCCCAAGGTCAAAAATAAACGTGAAGACGGCCTCACATCCCCCAAGATGGAAAGAGAAATGGCCAAGGCTGCAGCCAAAAAGGCTGGACCGATCGAAGCCAAGAAATTGCATTTTGATTGAGCTTGCAGCTCAAGGCATGAATTCCTTTTAAAAATTCCATGCACCCAACCCTTCAAGGCAGGAAGGTTCAGGCTACAAAATTCAATTAAGGATCAATTCGTTGGGTGACCCGCAGCGATGCACTCCTTGATGGTGGCGACGATACGGTCCCCATGATCGCGTGCTTCAATTTCCCCAAATCGCAACACGTTGTAGCCCGAGGACTCCAAATAACTGATGCGCATCTGATCGTAAGCATCTGGCGGCCTTACGTTGCCTGAGTCGCGGCAGACTTCCACAATCAGTTTCATGGAGGGGCAGCAAAAATCGACTACGTATGGGCCAATGCGAAATTGACGCTTGAAACGCAACGCGTCTGTTTTCACACCTTGCAAGCAGTTCCAAATAGCAGCCTCTTGGGGGCAATGCTTGAGTTTTAGCAACCTGTTCAAAGCTCTTCCTGCGATTAATTCCGTGTCCAGTGCAACTACTGGTAATTCTGTCGCCAAGTTAGGAATTGATTTGATTCATGATGTGCATAAATCGATTTAGTCATCAAAAAAATTGATGAACCTTACATAGGCATCGACGAAGCTAATCGCGCTTGCGGCGAAGGGGAAGGATGAATTTCCTGAAAATCATCGGTTTGGAATATCATCTCATCGAATTTGGGACTTCATTCCAACATCGAACAGGAGGCATCAACCCTTTACCAATCGCAGGAATTCGTTGCGGGTGGCTTCTTCCTTGAATTTGCCGCCATACTCGCTGGTGATGGTGACCACCCCGCTATGTTCCACTCCACGCATACTCACGCACATGTGCTCTGCCTCGATCAGGATGGCCACATCATCGGTGCCTAGCGCCGCTTTGAGGTGATTGGCGATCTGCATCGTCATGCGTTCTTGCACCTGTGGCCGGCGGGCATAGTATTCCACAACGCGATTGATCTTGCTCAGCCCCACGACCATGCCGTTGGAGATGTAGGCGCAGTGCGCCTTGCCGACGATCGGTACAAAATGGTGCTCGCAGTTGGAAATGAAGGGGATGTTGCGCTCCACCAGCATCTCGTTGTACTGATACTTATTCTCAAACAACTTGATATCAGGCGCATTTTGAGGGTTCAGCCCACTGAAAATCTCGTTGACATACATCTTGGCGACCCGCATGGGGGTACCTTTGAGGCTGTCGTCTTCGAGGTCCAAGCCCAAAATGTGCATGATTTCCTTGAAATGTTTGGAGATCAGCTCCACCTTGAGCGCATCGTCGCGATCAAAGGCATCTGGTCGCAAAGGGGTTTCAAACGAGGTGCCCACATGCATGTCTCCGAGCTCCTCGTGTGACATGCGCTCACTCTCCACTGTACTCAACAAAGTTCCGTTCCGTTTCATAGAGTTCTACCTTCAAAGTCTTGTCCAAACCAATATGTGGACGAAGCAAATCCCAGACCACGACCGCGATATTCTCGGCAGTGGGATTGAGGTCCTTAAATTCAACAGTATCCAAATTCAAATTTTGGTGATCAAAGCGATCCACGATCACCCGATCGATCAAATCTGCGAGCCATTTCATATCCACAACATAGCCTGTTTCTGGATCGATCGCCCCGCAGACCTTCACCACGAGGTCATAATTGTGCCCATGATAATTGGGCCGATTGCACTTTCCAAATATTTCGCGATTTTTTTCATCGGTCCACGCCGGATTGTGCAGCCGATGCGCGGCATTAAAATGAGACTTTCTGGAAACTGTGACTTTCTTCATCTAATTTCTCCAACAATACGTGTCGCGTTTTGTTTTAGTTTCTATAGTAAAAAATTAAACAAAATATGTCTGACTTCCAAGACGTGATCGTGATCGGGGCTGGCGTTGCAGGATTGACTGCGGCAGCCCTGCTGGCCAAAAATGGTAAAAAAGTCTGCGTTTTGGAGCAAAACTGGCTACCTGGAGGCTGCGCCAGTTCCTATCCTCGGCATGGTTTTACCTTTGAAGCAGGGGCGACCACCTTGGTGGGTCTAGACAAAGATATGCCTTTGCAGTGGTTTCTCAGCCATACTGGTATCAAAATCGAAACGCTGCGCCTCTCCACGCCGATGCAAGTGCATCTGCCTGACGGTGAGGTGCTCACGCGATACGAAAACTTGCAAACTTGGATCGTTGAGGCCGAGCGCGTCTTTGGGGCGCAGGGGCAACGTGGCTTTTGGGAAGAATGCCACCGATTGAGCCAATCGGTGTGGCGCACCTCGCTGCGGCAGCGCCGCTTCCCTCCTACTTCAGTGGGTGATTTGTGGTCGCTTGCTGCCAAGGCCGAGCTCTCGCAATTGCGAATGTTGCCTCATGTATTTGAGACGACCGAAGACCTCATGGGCAAGCATGGCCTTGCGACAAACGACCGATTTCGCGCGTTTGTCGATGCCCAGTTGCTCATCTCCGCCCAAAACAACGCCAAGGAGGTCAATGCCCTCTTTGGCGCGACGGCGCTGTGCTATACCAACTATGGCAACTATTATGTGCCGGGCGGTATGCTCAATCTTGTGCAGCCCATTGTGGACTACATCGAGCAAGCCCACGGGCAGGTGCGCCTGCGGCAGCGCGTCACCCATGTCGAGTCACTCGCCAACGGCTATGCGGTGCACATCCACAAGCAGCCGACGCTGCACTGCAAGCAGTTGATCTCAGCGATCCCACTCAACAATACATTGCCGATGATGGATGCCGCCACCCAAGCTCGCTGTCAAGCCCACTTGATGCCGGCCGATAAGCTCTGGAGTGCATTCACCATGGGCATTGCCTTTCAAAAAAAGACGGATTTTCCAGCAATACATCACCAAATATTGCTGATGGAGCCGCTGCCCGAGATTGCTGCCCATTCGATTTTTGTGAGCTTGAGCCATCCTGATGACCGATTGCGGTGTCAGCCGGGACAGTGCGTCGCGGCCATCAGCACCCACATCGGTCAGCCACAGCTGCAATCCGTGCATGACAAGCCCAGCTTGGAGGCCCGCGTGATTGAAATTTTGGAAGAGAAAGGATTCCTGAACCGCGCCGACATCCTCTACCAGCATTCATCCACCCAAAAAGCATGGGAAAAATGGACTGGCCGAGCTTACGGCTTTGTGGGTGGCTATCCGCAGTACCGAGCCATCAAACCCTGGCAAATGAAAGATGCGCGGCTTGATGGCAAATCCGCTTATATATGCGGCGACAGTACCTATCCTGGGCAGGGCATCCCGGGCGCTTGCCTTAGCGGCATCATAGCGGTGGAGAAACTGGAGGCAGATCAGGGAAGGTGATGAAATTGCCCAAGATGAGGCGATGGGCCTCGGGCACCAAAATGATGAAACTCACGATCCATCCCAAGGCCACAAGTTGTAAAAAAAGATCCTTGAGGACGATTTTGGTTGGGCTTCCGCTTTTTTGCTCGACAAATGTGATTTGCATGTAGCGCAAAAAGAAAAGCACGACAAATATCACGGTGAAATAGAGGTTTTCGGTGCGCAAACGCTCGATCACATCGTCTGAGATGCAATAGGAAATGTAGCTCACGATCACAACCGAGGCCATGACCATCATGGCTCCGTTGATGAACTCCAAGTTATAACCATCGATGGCTTTGCGCACTTTTTTGCCCTCTGCGCTGAGCAATACATCGTCGCGCCGCTTGGCAAGCGCCAAAAAGAGCGCCAGCAAAAATGTGATCAAAACGATCCACATGGACAGCTCCGTTTTGCCTTCGCCAGCAGCCTCACCGATATAAAGCCGCAGCACAAAACCGATGCTTAGCAAAGTGATGTCCAGGATCGGGATGTGTTTCAGTTTGAAGGAATAAAACAAATTGTTCACCATGTAGACCACCGTGAGCCAAAATGCGACTTGGCTGATCATGAAAATGCCCACACAACCGATCGTTGCCAGCACGAACATCATGATGAGGCCGTGTGTAACGGGCACTGCCCCCGATGCCAGCGGCCGATCCTTCTTGGTTGGGTGGTTGCGATCGGCCTCGATGTCGAAATAATCGTTGAGCACGTAGATCGCGCTCGCTACCAGACAGAAACAAAGCGTGACGATGCCCACCCGCCCGAGCAGGTGTAAGTTGTTGAATTTAAAGGCAAAAAATAGCGGTGACAGGATGAAGATATTCTTCAAATACTGATGGGGCCGCAAGAGCTTGATATAGGCGCTGATCTTCATCTTGGGCGCAAATTACAATTGTCTGGCGATTTCCACGAATGCTTGCCCCCAAGTCACCTTTCCTTCGTTTTTCCCGAGGCGCACGATGACGAGGTCTTTTGCGGGATTCACATAAATATACTGCCCAAGGTGTCCATTGGCCATGAAGTCGCCTCCCTTGGAGGGCAGCCACCATTGGTACTGGTAGTAGGTGGCAGAGCCGTTGGTGGCGTCGATCTTAGTGCTCTCTTCTACCCAGGTCTTGGGGAGCAGTTGTTGCCCATTCCAGTTGCCTTTGTGAAGATAAAGGCGCCCAAACTTGGCGAAGTCACGTGCCGTGGCATTGATGGAGGCAAAGGCCTTCTCCATGCCATTTTTCTTCTGATCGAGGCTCCAAGTGGCAGGAAATTCAGTTCCCATCGGTCCCCAAATCTTTTCATTCATGTATTCGGCGAGCGACTTGCCGGTGACGCGGTGCACGATCTCGCCCAGAATCTGGGTATTGATGCTTTTGTATTTGAAAAAGGTGCCGGCCGGCATCTCCTTGCCTACTTTGGCGATTTGTTTGTGCAGGTTGCGTCCATAATACAGCTTTGCTACGCCTGCAAAAGGATTGTAGTAGTTTTCTTGGTGGTGAATGCCGGACGTCATCTGCAACAAGTGCCTGATCTTCACATCATCAAGGTCCTTGCCTTTCATCTCGGGCAGGTAGTCGACCATGAAGTCGTCGATGCTCTTGATTTTGCCCTCTGCAAGCGCGCATCCCACCAAAGCCGAAGTATAGGACTTGGCCATCGAAAAAGAAGCAACCAAGCTGTTCTGATCATACTTGCGCAAGTAGCGCTCATAGAGGATCGTGTCGTGCTGGATCACCATGAATGCCACTGTATTGCTCATTTGCAGCAAGCTGTCAAGTGACTCATGGCGATTGTTGTGCGTGACACGGATGTCTTTCTTTTGAAAATAGGCCGCATCGCGTTCACCAAAATGAAAAGGACTTGCCGATGCCGGCAACGCATGGCTCGGAAATCGCTTGTAGTCCTTGATGTCGCTGAAATTGTAGACCAGCATGCGACCGCCTGTGCAGGCCGTCAGCAGCAAAAACAGAAGCGGAAACAACCGCAGGAGCTTAATTTTCTTCATTTTGGAATGTACCATTGCAAAAAACGTCTACAATCAGCTGTACAGCGATCTTTACCTCACTTTCAAGTATTCGCCTTCGATCCCCGCGCCCATGCCAAAACCGCAGTCGTAGTGCTCGCCGATATGCTCGACCATTACAAATCCTTGGAAGAATCGTATCACAAACTCGCAATCGGCATCAGGCATCGTGTAGCGAATTTCATTGTTTTCGATCGTCGCATCGGTCTCGTCGATGAATGCTTGGTGGTATCCGGGAGGGCCGTTCACGCAATCGATGGAAAAGGTCACTTGGTCGCCCTTTTGCTTGATGGCCACCGTGCCAGCAGCACCTGCCATTCCTTTTTCTGGTTCGGGGTAATGATAGGCATATTCGCCAGTAAATGTACCCTGCGCAGCATAAGGCCACTGATTGCCAGTCGATTTGGAGTTTGTCGTACTCAAGTCCATCTTGAATTCCTTATCGTTTCCAGACCAAGTGCCCACATATTTGCCGTTTTTGCTGGTACCCGATAGCACGCCAGTGATCAAGCCGTCTCGCTGAAATTCGCGCAAAAACATGGTGCCATCTTCCCCCTTTGTCCCCAAAACAACAATGGGCTTGCCTGAACTCTTGTAGGTGATGGTGCCGCGCACGACATCGCCATTGCCGTGCAAGTCCAAGGCGACTTCAATTTTGCCATTCAGCGTCCCGGTATACGATTCAGTCCAAGAGTCCTCGTCTGAGGACGCGAGGGCCATGGTATTGGGCTCGGCCATGTCTCCAGCATTTCCTCCAGCGTTGGCATCTGTCGCTCCAGTTTCTTCACTGCTTACGCCAGCTTTTCCGTCTGCTGCGTCCGTGCCAGTGCTTTTGGATCCGCAAGCTGCCAGGCCCAAGGCCAAGAGACCATACATCAATAATTTTTTCATGCGCGGTAAGGCTATCATTTTGAAGCAATGAAGGTAGACATTTTTTCGATCCTCCTGTCTGAATGGCTCATTTCACCTTCAAGAACTCACCCTCTATGGAGGCATTGTGGCCAAATTCGCAGTCGTAGTGTTCGTCGAGATAGCCCACCATTGCAAAACCATCAAAAAACTGGATCCGAAACTTGCAATCCAATTCTGGCACCTTGTACACGACTTCATTCCCCACAAGCGTCGCCGAGGACTCATCGACCAAGGCCATGTTGCGGCCCGGTGCACTGCCGAGGCAATCAAACTTGAACCGGACTTTTTCGCCTGATTGCTTGACGATGAGCGAACCCATGGGGCCGTCTTTTCCATAATGGTATTCATAGTCGCCTCCGACACTTTGGGCGGCATAGGGCCAGTCGACCGAGCCCTCTTCCTGTACCGTCACGGCATCAAACTCCAACTTCAGCTCCTTGTCCGTGCCCGGCGCGTACCAGCTCCCGATCAACTTATGGGATGATTCTGTTCCCGAAAGCACGCCCGTGATATTCCCGTCGGGCTGCAGTTCATGTAGGAAAAAAGTGCCGTCCGTGAGAAATTTGCCCAGCAAAATGATTGGCTTGTTGGATTTTTTATAGGTGATCGTGCCACGAACCACGTCTCCAAGCCCATGCAAGCTGAGGCTGGCTTCGATCTTTCCATCGAGCTTGCCGGTGTAGTTCGCCGCCCAAGCCGCGGACTCGGCACGGGAAAGCAATGGTTGCTCCTCGCTTTCACCCTCAGATGATTCAACCACATCGTTCCCACTGCTCAGGCTTGATTCGGAAACGGAATCCGATGTAGGAATCGAGCGTGTTTCGCTTGATTTTGGATCCTGGGCTCCGCATCCGAATCCCAAAAGTGTCGCCGTGCCAGCGATCCATAAAAATTTTCGCAATTGCATAAATCGTCCTTTTGCGCGCCATGATGCCCACCCAGCCAATTTCGCAATTTTTCTGGTGCCGGATGAGCGCATCATGACTGGCAATTTTTCCGCGAAGAATTCCAAATTCTTCCTAAATTACGGCCTTGAAATGCAAGTTGGCTATGTGCCTAGAATGTCTGATATGAAGAAAACCGCTTTTCACTTGGGTCTTGTCGCCGTCCTCATGGGTATCTTTTTGGTCGGCTGTGACGACTACGAAAATGGCCCCAAGATAAGCTTCCACACCAAGCGCTCGCGTGCCGTGAACACTTGGAAGGCTGAATATGCCTACCGCGACAATGTTGATGCCACTGCTTGGTACAAGGATTGGAAGCTCGACATTCGTGACGATGGTCGTATTTTGATCTCCGACCTCGACGACAGAGACTCTGTGGTCGAGCAAAATGGCTTCTGGGATTTCGTCAACAACGAAACCGAGATTCGCTTTTTGTACAGCGTACCCGCAGTAAACCCTGACCGCAAAAACGTCACGATTCTGCGTTTGATGGAAAAACAACTCTGGTACCGCGATGTCACTGATACCGCTACCTGGGAGTTTCATTTGATTCCCGCCGATAGCTCCAACTAAGGCGCACATCGTCCAAAACCGACCTCCGATCAACTTCGAAGGTCGGTTTTGCTTTTTAAATGGCATGAAATGTGTTGATTTCCCCCCAAAAAGCATGAGACTCCTTTTCAGTATTATCCTCTTCAGCTTGCTCCTTGCGAACTCACTGCATTCCCAAATCGTGCAGCCCGAGCCTCCGGCCCTTGCCAAGTCTATCCAAGGATTCCTCAAAAACAACCCCGACCCGTGGATCAAAAGCTATGAAGCGCTCCAGAAACAGGAACTGAGCTGGTTTGGTCTCAATAAATTCAACAAAATCTGGGACTTGGAGCCAAACCTCACGGTCAACAGCACAGGCAATAAATTGTTGCCTTACTCGATACGATTCGACCCAGAGTACCCCGGAGCCAAGCATCATCCCGTGTGGCATACCTACGACTTGTCGGGCTGCCTCTACAAAGCACCCGGCACAGTGACGATGCTCGACTTTGACCTGCTGTTTCTCTGCGACTCGACTTGGAAGATCAAAAAGATACAGCCCGGCATCATGATGCTTGAAGACGGTAAGAGCCGCCACCTAGGTCCGACCGCGATTTTTGGGGATGTGTGGAATGAATGCATGAAGCTCGTCATTTCTGACCTCGAGCGCTCCACGCCCGCCCTCGTGGGCACCCGCTGGAACCGCACCGCTGAATTCATCCAAAACTGCGAAAGTCGCAAAGATGAAATCAACGAAGCGATCGCCGCTGCCGTCAAGAAAAAGTATACCACTGCCGCAGTAGCAGAGGTAATGGCTTGCACAGGGCCGATCGACGAGTGTTTTGATGTCACAAGTCCCATGGACGGCGAGCTTCAAACCGATGGGATCTTCAAAGCCGAAGGCGGCCCCGGTATGCTTTATTACCACGCCAAAATCAACGTCGCCGACAAAGTATCGGTGGTGATTGATAGAGTCTGGAAATAATGGCCAATTGATAATGGATAATTGACAATTGATAATGGGTAGCCTTCAAGAATTGTCCATTGTCAATTGTTAATTCTTAATTATCAACCATGTATATGCTCAGTGTGACCGTACCTCGCGATCACATCGGCTTCAAAGACAAGCATTTCCTCCCAGCGGCGGTCCACAACATCAGTCGGGAAGTAAAGCTTGGCCAATTTCAGGAAAGTGGCGTAATGCCTTGCCTCTGAAGCCATCAAATCATAGTAAAACTGCGCCAATTCGGGATCGTTGATGTGGTCATGCAGTACCTTGAAGCGCTCGCAAGACCGCGCCTCGATCATGCCCGCAAAGAGTAGCCGATCGAGCAGCAGCATGTCACGGTCACGCCCCTTGCGAATGAATTTGTAGAGTTCATTCACATAATTGTCCTTGCGCTCGTAGCCCAAAGTAAAGCCGCGCTTTTGGATGAGCTGATGCACCATCTTGAAATGCGACATTTCCTCCTGTGCCAGATCGCTCATCATGTCCACAAGCTCGGCATGCTCAGGAAAAATCACGATCAAAGAAATCGCATGGCTCGCCGCCTTCTGCTCACAGTAAGCATGGTCGGTGAGTATCTCCGAGATATTGCCCTCGACGACATTTTTGACCCAAAAAGGATCGGTATTGAGTTTGAGACCTAGCATAAGGCAAATTTCGGAAGAAATGGGGGATCAACTACGCTGCTCGGCAAAATTCTTCATGCGATCGGCAAATGGGGCAAAGCTATGTGGGCATGCCTTGCGCATCGTTGCGATGTCGGAAGCCTTCGCGATGAGAATGAAATTATCAGTCGTTTTGTCCTGCCCATATTGCTGCAAGACCTGCCGAATGAAGTTTTTTGGGTGTTCAGAGTCGCGATCTTGCTCATCGCCCCATACGAATTCCGGCTGATAAGGAAGCTTGGGATTTGCGGGCTTGGAGCCAAAGGCAATTTCGAAGGCATTTTCATCGGAAAGCAGCCAATTTTCGAGCATGCGCATGGGGATCATGGCTATTGCTGGGATTTGAAAGCGGTCTTTTAGGAATTTGAACGCCTCTTCGAATTCTGTGGCGGCTCGTTCAAATGATTTGAGCGCTTGATCCTTGCTAGCCTTTCCACTGCCCTCCTTGTCCAGGTCCTTGAAAATGATCAGTAGATCGATCTCCCCCTTCAATTCCCAAATCTTGGCGAAGTATGGTCGGATAACCGAAGCATGAAAGCCCAGTTTAGGGAAATTCTTCAATGGCAAGCCTATTCCCTTAAGATCGCGATCTTGCTTTCTGATCGGTTTGATTTCTGCATCAGATGCAAACTTGCGGATGAAGGGTTGAGCGGCACCTTCCTTCCAATCTCCAAAGCCATCCGGACCTCCGTAGTCGTTGCGCCCCTCCCCAATCAATGCAATTCTCAATGCTGCCATTTCATTCCTCTCCCACCAAATCCTTCTCGCTCAAATTCATCCAAACTTCACCCGGCCCCATATATTCCAGCATCTTCTTCAATTCCTTTCGGTCAAAGAGTTTCTTTGCAACAACGTTTCCGTTTGATTCCCGGCTGAAGTACCGTATGCCAGATTCAGGAGCGAAGTTTACGATCAATGGGCTATGGGTTGCTAGAATCACTTGAATGCCACGCTTTTCGATGGCCTCCTCCAACAGTTCAACCAAAATGGCAACATGGTTGGGGTCGATGCCGTTCTCGATCTCGTCGAGGAGCAGGATTTGGCCTGGTTCCCCACCTAGAATAGTTGCAACGAGTGCAAGAATTTGTAAAGTTCCATCACTTATATGGGAGGCATTGATCTCTACTTGCTGGAAGTAATCTTTGCTTAATCTAAAGTTCTCAATAAATGTAATCCACGCTGTCCCACCATAATTGATAGTCCTGACCTCACTCAATTGTGGAACAAATCTTCGTACAGTTTGACTGAGATTGTCTTTCTGAACATTGTCAAAATGACTGTGGATGAAAGAAGCCAGTTGCTCCCCCTTATTTCCGACATTGTCAACGACCTTATATTTCGTAACCTTTCGCAACAACTCTACCGAGTGAACATCTAACAGGAATATTCGCTTAAGTGAATTGGAAATAGACTCTATTTCTGATGGAGCATCCTCCACCAAAAATGAATTGAGAATTGAAGATTTGAATCGAATTCCTGGTCGTGGAAAATTTGTATGATTTCCTTGTTTCGTTTCGAGAAAAAACGATTCATCCCCAAAAAGAAAATTGATCTCAAACCGGAATTGGGAAACTTTACTACTTAAACATTCTCTAGTGACCAACAACTCGCCATCCACTGTATCAAACAAGACTTCCCACCGAAACAACTCCTCTTCAACAAGAAATTCCAGCGCTAACTCGAGATGTTCAACAATGGTGACCATCGAAACCAAATCGGCTGCATCCCATCCCTGCCGCTCCAAATAATAATTCACATCCCCCCGCAAAAAAGCCCCCATCAGATCCAGCGCCTGCAAAACAGTCGTCTTGCCCGACCCATTCTGCCCGATCAGCACAGTCAGCGGCTCAAAGTCGATTGAAAAATCGTCTAGCGACTTAAAATGTTTGACTTCGAGTCTTTTCAGCATAAGATCAACAAGTTACCAAAATCTGGCGATTTTTTCTCGCTCTCACCCTCCGCTCTCACGCTAGATTCACACTCCCAGCTTCTTCTCCAGCGCATTCATATAAATCTCCTTGTACTCGCTGATGTGGCCAAAGTCTTCGTCGTCGACGTCGATGTTGCCGTCGGTGACCTCTCCGAGTACGAGCACGGGCACGCCCGTGGTTTCCATCAAGTCTTCAAATGCGTCTTGGTCACGTGTGCTCACGCTCACGACCACGCGACCGCCGGCCTCGCCAAAGAGGAAGGCGTCGGCACGCAGGCTGTCGTCTAGCAAAATGTTGCAGCCCAGGTTGTTGGGGAATCCGCTCTCGAGCAAGGCGATAGCGAGACCACCTTCAGATACGTCATGGGCGCTCTTGATGAGGCCTGCTTTGATGACTTTGCGCAGTGCCTTGCACAGCGCGACTTCCTCGTCCAGGTTCACGTAGGGCGCTGGGCTGAGCTTGATTTTATGGTAATGATAGACGTATTCGGAACAGTTGATGTCCTCGACGATGTGGCCGAGCAGGTAGATGAGGTCTCCCGGCTTGCGGAATTCGAGGCCCATCATTTGTTTCTCGGCATCGTCCAGCAATCCCACCATGCCGATGGTCGGCGTCGGGTCGACAGGACCGTCGTCGGTGCTTTGGTTGTAAAAGCTCACGTTGCCGCCGGTGACTGGCGTCTTGAATGCGTTGCAAGCGAGGCGCATGCCTTCGATCGCACTGGCAAATTGCCAGTAAACCTCTGGACGATAGGGATTTCCGAAGTTGAGGCAGTTGGTGACGCCGAGCGGCTCGCCACCTGAGCAAGCGATGTTGCGCGCGGCCTCGGCGACTGCCAAGGCAGTACCGGCCAATGGATCGCTCTTGATGTAGCGGCTGTTGCAGTCGGTGGTGACGGCGACGGCCTTTTTGGTGCCTTTGATCGCGATCACCGCAGCGTCGCTCGGGCGATTGGTACTCATGTTGGCGGCGCCGACCATGCTATCGTATTGCTGGAATACCCAGCGCTTGGATGCGATATTGGGCAGGCCGCAGAGAAAGCTGAAGATCTCCCAGAGGTCTTCGGGCTGCTCGATCTTGTCGATATGGTAATCCTCGATGAGCTCGACATAAGCCGGCAGGCGCTGCTCGCGTTGGTACACGGGCGCGCCACCGCCCAAGACGAGCGGTTCGGCGGGCACCGACGCTGCCAGAGCGCCATTCATATAATAGTTGAGAATGCCCGTGTCGGTCACGACGCCAATCTCAACGCATTGCAGGTCCCATTTGTCAAAAATATCAAGCGCGATCTGCTCTTTGCCCTTTTCGACCACGATCAGCATCCGCTCTTGGCTCTCAGAAAGCAGGATTTCCCAGTCTTTCATGTTTTCCTGACGGGTAGGCACCTTGTCGAGCCAGATATCCATGCCGGTACCCGACTTAGCGCTCATTTCTGAGGTGGAGCAGGTGATGCCTGCGGCGCCCATGTCTTGCATTCCCACGACAGCACCAGACTTGATCACCTCCAAACTGGCTTCGAGCAGTAGTTTCTCGGTGAAAGGGTCGCCGACTTGCACGCTGGGCAGGTCATTGGCGGAGTTTTCAGTGATGTCGCCCGAGGCAAATGTTGCACCGTGGATACCGTCTTTGCCAGTCGTGGAACCCACAATGAAGACCGGATTGCCTAGGCCGCTCGCAACGGCACTCGCTGTCTCGCCGATTTTTACGATGCCCACGCTCATGGCATTCACCAGCGGATTGGTGTTGTAGCAATCGTCAAAATAGATCTCGCCACCTACCGTGGGCACGCCAAAGGCATTGCCATAGTCGCCAATGCCTTTGACGACACCTTTGAGTAGGTGTTTGGTCTTGGCCAAATCGAGATTGCCAAAACGCAAAGAATTGAGGGCACAAATGGGCCTTGCGCCCATGGTGAAAATATCGCGGTGGATGCCGCCCACGCCCGTCGCAGCGCCCTGGTAGGGCTCGATCGCGCTCGGATGGTTGTGTGATTCGATCTTAAAGGCCACGGCCAAACCGTCACCGATGTCCATCAAGCCAGCATTTTCCTCCCCAGCGCCCGCCAAAACACGCTTGCCCTCTTTGGGAAGACGTTTCAATTGGAGGATGCTGTTCTTGTAACTGCAATGCTCACTCCACATAACAGAAAAAATGCTCAACTCCGTGAAATTGGGCTTGCGGGCCAAAATTTCACAAATTTTATTGTATTCTTCCTCCAAGAGGCCGAGCTTCTTGGCTTGCTCCAATGTGGCAGCTTGATCGACTGATTTCTGGGCCATGCGTATCGTTTTTGTGCAGGGATTCAAATTGAAGTGCAAATTTAGGAAATGACTTTGGAATTGGCGGCTGAGATTTGATTTTGTGGAAAAAGCTGAGTCTTGGGGCAAACTGCCGCTTCGAATTCTACCCACCGATGCTTCGAATATGAAAGAATCGAATGCTAGCAAACCGCATTCATTCACCCAAGGCGAATCCTGAGCTTATTCGGGACCACCACGTCTGCAAAAAAAGAGCGGCAGATTAAACCTTGGACTCACAACCAAGTCTAAGTCTCGAAATCAGAATTTTTTTCATCCCAATTCTACTCATTATGAAAAAGCTCTTCTCCCTCATTGCGCTCTCGCTGCTCATCACCGCCACCTACGCGCAGCCGGTGCGCAACACGGTCGAGCGTGCGCAAGACCGCAGCCAAATCGTCAAAGACCAAGCGACGATCGATCGCGACCGCGCCGAACTCAATCAATTCCAAGCCTATAAAGCTGGGCTCAAGGCCGCGATTGCTGAGGGCGATGCTGCGGGTGCTCACGGGCAGCACATAAAATTGGTCGGCGCAATGGACCAAGAGATTCGGCAAAGTGAAGCCAAAACGGCGGCGGCAGTTAACGAACTGCACCAAAGCGGAGCAGAAGTGCGCAGCGACACCCGCGAAGTGAGACGCGACCGTGGGAATCAAAGGCCGATTGCCGCAGCGGGTGACCGTGCCGACCGCCGCGACGATAAGGCCGACAAGGCAGATGATCGTGGAGACCTCGTCGAGCGCCGCGCGCGTCTTGCACGTCAGAAGGAAATCCTAAGTGCCTTCCAAGAAATCAATGTGCAATCGTCCGGCATTTCCGCTATCAGTGCCAAAATCGGCCTTTTGGATGAATTTGAGCAAACCATGGTGCGTGATTTGGCTGAAAACGTTGAGGAAAAGCATGAAGACCATGGCGAAATCCGCGAGGATCGACATGAAACGCGTGAGGATCGCCACCAACGCTAATTGGGCACCTCTCCCAATACCCAAATAGATCGTCTTTGGCATGCAGCCTTGGGCGATCTATTTTTTTTATGGCCTCCTACCATCCAAACAAGCTGTTGTACCGTTGGGCCATCGAATGACGCATTTCAATATTTTTCGGGGAAAAAGTCGACTTTGTTTGTAAATTCACAATCGATATGCCACCACTTGCTGGCTCGGGCATGTTTTTTGATACAGTTTAGAAATCATTTTGAATCAGTTCAAATATTGCAACGCATGAAACGCACACTGCTTGTTTTCTCTTTGCTCGCCCTTTTGCTCACAGGTTTTTCAGCTGTTCAGGCACAAAATGCCAACGCACTTGCTAGCCCTGCCAAATCTGGGATGACACAGTTCGATGCTTACCGCATGAACTTCAATGCCGCTGTGAACCAAGGCAATGTCGAAATGGCTGGCCCGCACCGCGCAAAATTGGTCAATTTCATGGAGCGTGAAATCGCTTCTTACGAAGCAGCATCCACAGCCCTCGGCGCAGCAAAAAATGCTCCTGCCAATGTGCTGCGCAGCAAAGAGATCCTCAATACGTTCAAAAACATGGATCTTTCCACCGTTGATGCCTTGCAAGCGGCCAAAACCAAGCTCACCTTGATCGATGAGTTTGGCAAATTGACCAATCAAAAGACTGCTGACACCAACTGATCGTTGGGTACAGTTCCAAGGAAACGGCTGCATTTAGCTTGCAGCCGTTTCCTTGTTTTACCTCCATCGACCGAAATTTTGTTGTCCAAGGCGTGTCGATGGTGCCAAACTCCTACCAAAGTATAGGTAAAACTTGGCCTAAAGCGGAATCAATTTTTGAAAGCCATGCGGTCTCTGTTACTATTTTTCTCGTTTGTGGCCCTGATGGGGCTTAGTGCTCCAGCCTTGCAGGCACAAGCCGCCTGCGGTCCACGCCCAATTGCGGTCATCCCCAAGGGTACGGGCGCCGAGCAAATGGCCGCCCATAAGCTCAATTTTACGAATGCTGTAATAGCTGAAAGTGTTCACTATGCAGAAACGCACCGCACGAAACTCGTTTCATTCATGGAGCGTGTGATTCAAAAGGACGCAGGCGCGGATGCAACATCGACAAGCGAGGCTAGTCTCGCCCCCGCAAAGCCACCTGTGACGCAGACACCGGCAACAGGAGTAGATCGTCAAAAAGAAATCATTGCGGTTTTCAAAGGGCTCAAAATTCAGGATGCGGCGGGCATTACGATTGCAAAATCCAAGTTGGGGCTGATCGATGAGTTTGAAGCGATCATGCTCGGTAAATCCGCAGCTTCGCACTGACAATGCATCCATTCAACCTCAAAAAGAGAGGGCCGCATTTTTGGATGCGGCCCTCTCTTTTTTTAGTTCTTGGTCCTAAGCTTTGGGGCCGTAGATTTTGTGCAGGTACTTCCCTAAGATATCGAACTCAAGATTTACGGCAGAACCCACCTGAAGCGCATGAAAATTGGTGTGCTCAAAAGTATAGGGGATGATGGTCACGCAAAAGCTTCCCTCCCCCGATTGCACGACCGTGAGACTCACGCCATTCACACAGATCGATCCCTTGTCCACCATCAGGTTGCTGTAGGCAAGCGGAAACGCAAAGTGAATCATCCATGAGCCGTCCACATCTTCGATGCGCGTCACGTGCCCGATCGTGTCCACATGTCCCTGCACAAAGTGCCCGTCCATGCGCTGTCCCACGCGTAAGCAACGCTCGATGTTCACGGCAGTACCCACTTGCCAGTCGCCCAAATTGGTCTTTTGCAAGGTTTCATCGACCGCAGTGACTGAGTATTCGCGATTGCCGTCATCGGCATTGGCATAAATCTCAGTGACCGTGAGGCAGACGCCATTGTGGGCAATGCTTTGATCGACCTTGATGGGCTCATCCAGCACCGTAGCGATGCGAAATGTAAGATTGGTGCCTGTCGCCGCAACAGCGACGACGCGACCGGTATGCTCTATGATTCCTGTAAACACGTGATGATAGGATTAGCGCAGCAAAGTCACCACACCCGAGACAGGGCGCTTGGGGACATTGCCAGGCAGGTGGTCTTCGACGAAACGTATAATATAATAATACACGCCCTCGGGCAATTCCTGCCCATTGTTGGTGAGGCCGTTCCACAACTTGTCGTTGTCGGCCACGGCGGCATTCACATACACCCTACGGCCCCAGCGGTCAAAGATCGTGACCTCTTGCACCTTCAGGCTGCGGTCCAGCAATGGCGTAAAGAAGTCGTTGATCCCGTCACCATTCGGCGTGAATACATTCCCCAAATCCAACTGCGGACAGTTTTCAAAGCAGAATATCCGCATGGCGCTCTCATTGCCATTGGTATCGACAGCAGTCACCCCAAAACAATCGGCAATCGAGTAGGGATCGCTATAGGAATAGGAGGTAATGCCGCTATCCACCCGGGCGATGAGCGTGTAAGTGCTCGTGCGATTGTTGGCGCGATAGATATTCCAATGGTCGAGATCAGCGCCACAGGCCGAGTCAGGATTCGTCCATGTAAAGCCAACTGTGAGGCTTTCACAATTGCGGGTGGTGTCAAAAACTACACTACCGATACAAGGCGGCTGGAAATCTTGTGGAATGCCGCAAGCGATCTGCGAGGCATTTCTCACAGAGTCTGGCACATCACCCACTGGATATTCACCTTCAGAAACGACCACATAACAATAGTCTTCAAAGTTGGTGAGTCCGCGATCGACGTAGACGTGCTGATTGCGACCTGTGCCGTTGACTGACCCAACCAAAAGATAGGGTCCGGCTTGCTGATCTGCACGGTACACATCATAGCGACGGTTGCGCCAAGGCACATATTCACGCCACTCCAAACTCAAGGTCTGATCGCCAGGCGTGATCGCCAAGAAAATACTTGAACCCGAATTGCCCTCGACAATCAGTACATCATTGGCGTCGTAGAGGTCGATGCGGTAGCGGTAGCCACGCGCAACGGTGTTGAGGCCCGTGTCACGGTAGTTGGTGTCGGCAAAAGGCTGCCCAGTTGCCGCCGTCGTCCAAGTTGCAACGCCCGTAATGTCATCGGCACGCATCACATGATAAGTATAGGGCGCAGGAAAGATCGGATCGATGCCGACGGGTAGCGACCACTCGACCTGGATTTCGCCGAGATTGGCATCCGTGACAGCTACGCTGTCTTTCAGCAATACGGGAAAATCCTTGTCGATCTGTATGCAGACCTCGTCGGTCGTACAGGAGCGCATTCCGTTGCGGAAATAGGCCCGCACGATGTAGCAATACTCGACACCGTAGTCAAAACCGCGCCCGAAATTGTCGTCGATATAGGTCACATTGTTGTGCCCCACGTTGGTCCCTATGAGACTGTAGCCTGCCGTCGTGGGATTGCTGGTACAGCAGACCGTGTCTTGGTTCCAACTGCCTCCCCCCTGTCGGCGATAGATTTCATACCCGATAGCAGAGTCACAAGGGTGTGGATTCCACTGCAATGTAATCTCTCGGTTCGCAGCTGTCACCACCAAGCCGTCCAAGGGCTTGGGCAACACCTTGATGCGCGTGATCAGGTTGGCAGCTAGCATCCTGTTTTCATCAAAATAGCTGATGTTGTCGTGCGCGTAAAAGTCGATCTGGTAAAAACCAGGCCTTATGTGGTCGCAGACGGTCTGCCAAGTGAAGCGACCTTTGATGGTATCATCGTAGGCAACTGGAAAATCTGGCGGAAGCTGTTGGCCAGGCGGGTCCACAATGACGATCTGTGCTGGGCTCACGGCCACGGCAAACGGTCCATTGTTTTGCTGACCATTGTTATCCAAGTAGAAATAGATGCTATCTCCAGGGGGCGAGACCGAGCTGAAGAAATTGGGGTCATAGATCTGGAAATCAAACTCCACCAAATCCCCTGCAAAGACACATAACTCGTCGGGCGCGACGATCACGGGCGGATCGTTGTCACAGGGATTCACAAAAATCGCCATGTCGCGGTAGGAATACCCTATGAAAATACCGTTGCGGTACTCCTCTATGACAAAGGCAATGTTGTAGATGCCTACCATATTGGGCACATCCCAGGTTATGAGGCCGGTCTCATTGTCGATCGTGATGGGGCCGTTGCCACCTACTTGATCAGGCATCTGAAAGCCGCCACAAGTGATCGGCGACGCGATCGAAGGTGGATTGTATTGGCGGCAGTTCACGAATTTGTAGGAGAGCGAATCGCCATCGGGGTCATAACCTCCGGGGTTGTGAGTCCACAACTTGCCGGTGCAGGCCTCATCGATGGGATAGTTCAGAAACTGTGGGGAGTTTTGGTTGCCGAGATACTGATTGATGAGGATCGAGGATTCGATAAAAAAAGCTTGACTCCCCGAGTTGGTCATGTTGATAATGTCGTTGAGGCGGGCCAAGTCATAGTACCTCACCGCATAGAATCCTGGACCGGGGAAAGTATAATTGACCTTATAGATGTTCCTTTTGACGGTTCCGAGGATGTATTCCCCCATCTGTGCACTCGGGCATGTCACACCAGGAAAGAGCGGATCGACACCAAACTGCCCATTTTGGCGGGGGATGTTGGTGAGGGTAGCGATCGGCACCGTACCGTTGGAGCCCCAGATCTCCACATCAATGCTACAGCGGTCTACCAGCGCCGCCGAGGGGTCGGTAAAGGTGGTCACGGTAATTTCGACCTGATTGCCGCCTAGATAGCGATAGGTGATGTCTCCCGCGAGGTTGTGGGAGGCACGTACATTGCCAGCCCCCAGCAAAACCAAGAGGAGCAATCCGCCAAAAAATCGGAGCAAAGCAAGTGGAAAATGGGATCGACGACTCATGTATTGGTATAACGCAGACATCAAAGAGGATGTTTCACGGTGGTAGTGCAGAAAAAAATCCATGCTATCCGTCGGCAAAAATATGCAGCAAATGGCGAATCTGTGGAAAATTTGCGGCCAACGGAAAGAAATCTTACTCAAAATCACATTCACATGCGTATTTCTCAAAATCAAACTGTATTTTTGCTGCCCGGATTCGAGAAAGGGTATTCACAGTGCTCACAAGGAGCGCCTTTCAAAGGTAGTTGTTCTTTCGTGAATATTTTTTGTGAAATGCTTGGAAAGCATCCGGGATATGAGGTATTTGCACCCCCAATTTTACACAGAGTTTGAAGTATTTAGATGGATACGCTCAGTTATAAAACGCAATACGCGAAGCCACAGACGGTCGAGAAAAAGTGGCTCGTGATCGACGCCGAAGGTCAAATCTTGGGCCGCCTATGCAGCCAGATCGCCTACATCTTGCGCGGCAAGCACAAGACGTCGTTCAGTACGCACGTTGATTGTGGCGACGTAGTCGTCGTGATCAATGCCGA
>JANPHP010000383.1:0-13676 GCA_031424495.1 Bacteroidota bacterium
GAAATCCCAGCTGGCGTGGAGGTGATCAGGCAACCAATCTGGGAGCCTTACAAATTGTACAAGCGCTTTACGGGTCAGAAGAAGGAGCAACGGGTGGTCTCAGGGTTTTTGAATGACAAAAAACCCAGTTTCAGCCGCCGCGTGTCAATGTGGATCAGGGGCAATGTCTTCATTCCCGATGCGCGCAAGTTTTGGATCAAGCCATCGGTCCGCTTTTTGACGAATTATCTCAAGGATCATCCCGTGGATGCAATCATCTCCACCGGGCCGCCGCACTCGATGCACCTCATCGCGCTCGGCATCCATCAGCGCACGCAGCTGCCTTGGTTGGCCGACTTTCGTGACCCCTGGACCAATATCGATTTTTACCAAGAGCTGATGCTGAGCAAATGGGCCGACCGCAAGCACCATCGCTTGGAAAAGGCCGTGGTGACCCAAGCGCAATGCGTCGTCGTGGTCGGCAAGCAGATGCAAGGTGAATTTGAAAAAATCTCAGGCCGCAAGGTGGAAGTCGTAACCAATGGCTACGACGAAGCCGACTTGCAGCCGCAACCCAAGACTGCGCGCGACCAAAAATTCAGCCTGATCCACATCGGCTTGCTGAATAAGCACCGCAACCATGAGGCATTCTGGGCGGCATGTGCAGCCTTGAAGGCAGAAATTCCCGGCTTTGCCGACGACCTGCTCGTGAAGCTCGTCGGCAGTGCCGACATCAGCGCCCGCGAAAGCATCGCCCGCCACGGCATGGATGCCCAAGTCGAGCTGATCGACAACCTGCCCCATGTGCAGGCCGTGCAGCAGCAGGGCCGCGCCCAAGTGCTGCTGCTCTCGATCAACAACACGCCCAATGCCAAGGGCGTGATCACCGGCAAAATCTTCGAATACCTTGCCAGCGGTAGGCCCATCCTCTGCATCGGACCCGAGGATGGCGACGCCGCCCACATCATCCAAGAGGCGCAAGCCGGCTTGGTGGCAGGCTTTGAGGACGGCGCAAAACTGAAGGCCCACATCCTCCATTTTTACAAGCAATTCAAGAACGACACACTCGAAGTGCAAAGCCTTGGTGTGGAGGCATTTTCCCGTAAAGCTTTAACTGGTAAATTTGCCCAACTCCTAGCGGGTATCACACAATGATGAAATTTGTGACCATCATCGGCGCTCGGCCGCAGTTTATCAAGGCGGCCGCCATCAGCAGGGCGATCCGCAACTTGTATCCAGACCAGGTGCGCGAGGTGATCGTGCACACCGGGCAGCACTACGACGACAACATGTCGCAGGTGTTTTTTGATGAAATGATGATTCCGCGACCCGACCACATGCTCGAGGTCGGCTCAGGAGACCATGGGCAGCAGACGGCTGCCATGATCGCTGGAATCGAGACCATCCTGCTCAAAGAAAAGCCCGATTGCGTGATCCTCTATGGCGACACCAACAGCACCCTCGCGGGCGCCATTGCCGCGAGCAAGCACTACTTGCCTGTCGCGCACGTGGAGGCAGGCTTGCGCTCATTTGACAAACGCATGCCCGAGGAGATCAACCGCATTCTCTGCGATCATGTCTCGACTTTGCTCTTCAGCCCGACGCAGACGGGCGTGGACAACCTGGCCAAGGAGGGTTTCGCGCTCGACAATGCCGGGCCTTACACCATGGACAATCCCAAGGTGTACCACTGCGGCGACGTGATGTATGACAACACGCTCTTTTTCAGCGACTACGCCCGCGATCGGGTCGATATCGTCGAGAGCCTGCTCCTCAAAAAAGGTGAATTCATCCTTGCAACCATCCATCGCAACAACAATACCGACATCACTGAGCGTCTGAGCAGCATTTTCAAGGCGCTCTTGGAACTCACGGAAAACCAAGGGCAGACGGTTTTGCTACCGCTGCATCCTCGCACTAAAAAAGTGCTCGAGTCCAATCTGGAGCGGAGCGTACTCAAGCGCTTGCGCAACAGCGATCGGCTCAAGCTGATCCTTCCTTGCTCATTTTTGGAAATGACGGCTTTGGAGGCAGCCTGCAAAATGGTGATCACCGACTCAGGCGGCGTGCAAAAGGAAAGCTTCTTTTTGGAGAAACCATGCATCGTCTTGCGGCCACAGACTGAGTGGGTGGAGCTCGTCGAGGCGGGTACAGCGATTCTCACCGATGCTGATACCGACCGCATCCTGCAAGCCTATGCCTACTTTGGTGCGGCGGCAGATCTACAATTCCCCAAAATCTTTGGCGATGGGCATGCCGCAGAATTCATCGTTTCAGAAATTGTAGCTCAACTGTCGGCGAGGGACCTGGAATCGTGAAAATTCTAGGCATTTCGGCATTTTACCATGACTCGGCCGCTAGTATCGTCGTCGACGGGCAAGTGCTCGCAGCTGCGCAGGAGGAGCGATTCACGCGCAAAAAGCATGACGACGCATTTCCTGCAAATGCTGTGCAGTATTGCTTGGAAGCCACGGGCCTTAGCCTGAGCGAGTTGGATGCGATTGTCTTTTATGACAAACCCTTTTTGAAGTTTGAGCGTCTGCTGGAAACCTACTATGGATTTGCACCCAAGGGCATCGTTTCCTTTTGGAAGTCCATTCCGGTTTGGATCAAGGAAAAGCTGTTTCTCAAAAAATTACTGAAGGATGAGCTGAAGAAAATTGGGCCTTGGGACAGCAAAAAGACCAAAATGCTCTTTCCGGATCACCACTTGTCCCATGCCGCGAGCACCTTTTTTGTTTCGCCTTATGAAGATGCTGCAATTTTGACCTTGGATGGGGTAGGGGAATGGGCGACAGCGTCAATTTGCCACGGCAAAGGAAAAGATATCGAGATTTTGCGGGAATTGCGCTTCCCGCATTCCTTGGGATTGTTGTATTCGGCATTCACCTATTTCCTCGGCTTCAGGGTCAATTCTGGCGAATACAAGCTGATGGGCCTCGCGCCTTATGGCAATCCAACTTCTGAAAATGTAGCGCGCTACAAGGAGACAATCTACAAGCATCTCATTGATATCAAGGGGGATGGGTCACTTTGGCTCAACCAAAAGTACTTCAACTATGCCGCAGGATTGCGCATGGTGAACGATGCCAAGTGGGCTGCTTTGTTTGGATTCGAACGCCGTGAGGCGGAAGCCGAATTGGAACAAAAGCACTGTGACCTCGGCTTGGCGATCCAAGAAGTCACCGAAGAGATCGTCTTGCGCATGGCGCGTGAGGCAAAGCGCCTCACAGGCGCCAAAAACCTGTGCTTGGCAGGCGGAGTGGCGCTCAACTGCGTCGCAAACGGCAAGTTGCAGTCGTCGGGCATATTTGAATCGATCTATATCGTGCCTGCCGCCGGCGATGCTGGCGGCGCGATGGGGGCTGCATTGGCGGCAAGTCACATCTATTTTGGAGAAGAGCGCAAAATTGAGGCGCGCGACGGCTTGCACGGCGCCTATTTGGGGCCTGAATATTCTTGGAAAGAAATCGAGCAGACGGCACGGCAGTACAAGGCCGTGTACAAGAAGTTCACCGATTTCGCTGAGTTGGCTAGGGAAACGGCGGCATTACTGGCCGATGGCAAGGTCGTAGGCTGGTTTCAAGGACGCATGGAGTTTGGCCCACGGGCGCTCGGCAACCGCAGCATCATCGGCGATGCCCGCAATCCTGAGATGCAAAAGAAGCTGAACTTGAAGATCAAGTACCGCGAGAGCTTCAGGCCATTTGCACCTTCAGTACTAGAGGAATACAGCCAAGAATATTTTGATTTTGAAGGCACATCGCCTTACATGCTCTTGGTGCATCCGGTGCAGGCGAGCCGCCACAAGGCGCTGCCTGCAAACTATAGCGCACTCGACATTCGGGAAAAGCTGTACCACCTGCGGTCAGACATCCCTTCGGTGACGCACATCGATTTCTCAGCGCGGATACAGACTGTGAGCAAGGACACCAATCTGCGCTATTGGCAATTGATCGATGCGTTTAGGCAGCAGACCGGCTACGCCTTGATCGTAAACACGAGTTTCAACGTGCGGGGCGAGCCGATCGTGTGCACGCCCGAGGACGCCTACAAGTGCCTGATGCGCACGGAGATGGATGTGCTCGTGGTGGGCGATTATTTGTTCATGAAGGCAGATCAGCCGGAATGGAAAGAAGCCCACAATTGGCGGGCTGAGTATGTACTAGACTAGGAAATCATGGAGCAGCGCGGCAAACATATTGAGACCATATTGGTGATCGCTACGGGGATGACCGTGTTTTTTCTGGTGACCAAGCGTCAGGAGTTTTTGTTTGTGGGCCTGGGTTTGGCTCTGCTGGGTTTGGCATTTCCTTGGGCTGCAAAATACATCCATCTAGGATGGATGGGTATTGCCAAGGTGCTGGGTTTCATCAATTCACACATTATCCTTGGGGCAGTATTCTTTTTCATCCTCACGCCATTGGCCCTCTTGCGCAGACTGGGCAAGAATGATTTGATGCAATTGCGCAAAAAGACTTCAGGCAGTTATTTTGCAGAACGCAACCACAAATACACTGGCAAGGACCTGGAGAATCCGTGGTAAGGTGCGAAAATTCCAACCTGCGCTGCATGCATTGGCATCCTGTTTTTCTGAAATCGCGAGAAACGAGTAAATTGGTAGGCTCAAATCGGTGTGTTTTTGGGCATCGTGAGGAGGCTTGCGAGCCGATTTTCTCGGCGTAATAGATTTCAGGCCTCAATAGCTAGCGGTATTATGAAAAGAATATACATCCAGCCAGAAACGCATTACAGCAAACCACTGGCCTATATCTTGAGGATCCTTTTCCGGAACAAGTCCTGGCCCATGGCGCTGACGACTGTCAAGGCCGAGGCCGATTTGGTTTTTGACCATACGGATCCAAGCACTTTGCCGATCAATGTGCCGTTTTGGGATGCCTTGATTGGGCAAAAAGTCTATTCCCATGCGGTGCATTTCAAGCAGGCTCCTCACCTCGTGTTTCCTGATAGCAATGAGCCTGATTGGTTGGGAACGGCATTTTACATGATCAATGCTTGCCAGGAGTACACTGCCGATGGGGCGCAGGCACAAGTGACTGATCACTATGGCCGCTTTCCGTTTGAAAATTCCTACCAGAAGCGGTTTGGTGTCATCGAGAAGAATCTTGTCCAAACCTATTTGGACAACTTTGCTGCTGCACACCAATTGTCGGCGGGGATGAAGGCCAAGCCTCGGCCCACGCGCGTTTTCCTTTCGCATGACATCGACACGATCCATGGCTCGTTTTTACAAGACGGCAAGTGGGCGCTCAAAAAGGGCCGGCTCGACATCGTGATGAAGCTCGTCATGAATGAGGTGCTCGGCAATCCGCACTGGAAAAACATCGACAAGATCGCCCAACTGCACACGGCGCATGACTTGAAAAGCACATTCTTCTGGCTTGCGACCCAAAAAACAGGCACCAATGGCGTCAAAAACGGCGACTACGACAGCAAGGAATTGGCCAGTCTCCTTAAATTTACCGCGAGCAATGGTTTGCACAAAAGTTGCTATGATGCTGGATTTCAAGAGGAACTGAAGATGCTTCCTTTTGAAACTAAGCTTAATCGCTACCATTTTTTGAAATTTGGCTTGCCACAGGGATGGAATGACTTGGAGAGCGCACAGTTGCAGCTCGACGCTAGCCTCGGCTTTGCGGAGCACTACGGCTTTCGCAACAGCTACGGTTTGCCCTTTCGCCCGTACAATTTTGTAACCCGATCTGCCTATCAATTTGTGGAGGTGCCATTAAATGTCATGGACGGCACTTTGCAGCGCTACATGGGTGTACCACTCAAACAAACTGCGACCCGCATCATCGATTTTTTGGATCAGCACCCGACCGACAGCGTGATCTCCATCCTCTGGCACAATACCTTTTTTACCCAATACAAATACGCAGGCTACCTAGAGGAATACAAAAAGGTGCTCCTGCACCTGCAAGAGCGGGGCATTCAATCCATCACGCCACAGGAAATCATTACGGAATTTGGAAATGACTAAGGCAGAGATCGAGATTTCAGTGATGCAGGAGTCAGAAGCGCAAGCGGTCAATGACTTCTACAATTATGTGTACAAGGAAAACCGCAGCTTGGCCACCTTCCGTTGGGAATTCATGAATGCGCCTGCTGGCAAGGCAGTTTATGTAATCGCCAAAGACGCTGCCACGGGGCGAGTCGTCGGCACGCAGTGCGCAATTCCGATCATTTTGGAAACCGCAGATGGTAAGCAAATCCGCTCAGCAAAGTCTGAAGATACTCTCGTGGATCCCGCCTACCGAGGACTCAGTATTTTTGAGCGAATGTATGCATTGCTGTTTGAAGCTTGCAAAGCGGATGGCATTCTTTATATCTGGGGATTCACATCCGCCAAAAAGCCCTTTAGCAAATTGGGCTTTGAGATCCCCTACGACCACAGCCAATCACTGATGGTGATCGGCATCGGAGCGTCTTACAATTACCTCTCCAAGCTCAACGCCAAGAATACATTCGTGTCAAAGGCCAAGATCGCGGCATTGTGCTTGTTCTCCAAAATGGCCTCCTGGAAACGATTCTTCGCCAAGAAAGGATCCGAAATTCATGCCCTGACCATGCGCCAAGGTGGCAAGGCAGAGGTGAATGATATCGCCCAATTGATTCCGAATCCTGCAAAGCAAGGATTTTGGATACGCCAAGATTTGCCCTTTCTCACGTGGCGACTCAAAGACAATCCCTACCACGACAAGATCGTGAACATCTCATTTGGCATCGAGACCGCGACGGTCGCCAATGTCGTTTTTAACCATCACAAAGACGGTGTTTGGTACCTGATTCAAGACACTTATGCCGCCTCGCTCACCCCTGCGCAGCGCAATACCCTGCTGAATCGCGCGATTCAAAGCCTATTGGCTACTGAAAAAGGCAATGTCAAACTCATCCGCACCTGGGATTTTGCACACAATGCACATGGGCTCAGGGAGATCAAGCAACGCGGCAAGCTGGGATTCATCCACTTGGATCGGGGCATATCCTTCGTTTGGAAGAACCTCGACCCTGACAACATGCTTCATTCCTCAGACTTCCATCTCTCGCGGATTGCATCTCAGGGAACGGTTTGACTGACTTGGATTTTTGAATTTTGGTCCATGCTCTGATCTTAGATGGTTTCTTATTGGCATCGAAGGCTTCTCTGATCTTCTGGAATTACTTGCATTGCGCGATCGCATGTCATTACCTAGGTCGATGGCCTATTGAGATCGATGCTTGTTTCTCGATGTGCGACCTCGCCGGCCCTAGTCTCTATTCGCAACTCCGAGGACAGTTACTTTTCGCATTCAGTCTCAACCCAACTTGCAGCTTTCTCCCGCCAAGTTGCTGAAAACGAGTTGCTTTTTGGTTTTGAGGTGGCGGTTGGTGCACTACGGATTTTCTTTTGTGAAAGGCCTCAGCCTCACCTTAAGGATGTCGAGGATCTTCTTGGGTTTTTCATTGGGCTCCGAGCACTTGGGCAAGATGGCGACTTGGTGGCAGGAGTTCTGCCCGGGGGGCATCGCGCCCTCATCTTAAGAGAATCTTGATTGGCGGTATGATTTGAAATCGTGCAACAGCAACAGCCCGCAAAACCGGTGGGGAGGCATTGCCGTGGACATACAAGAAGTCATCAGGGCGAGATTATCCGGCAAACGCATTTGCCCAATCGGTGTCCTGGGCCGTTTCTATTGATTTTGAGCAATGAAATCGGTTAATTTGGACTTTACAAAATTCTGTACCGTGCGTATCCTAACGGCTTTAAAAAGAAGAGTGGTTGCACCAACGCTCTACTATTCTGGATTTCCGTTCCGGTCCATACCAAATGGCCCACAAAATGTGATTTTTAATTATCATGGAGTTGTGGATGATTTCACCCCCCAGATTAACAATCGCCATTTGTCCAAGTCGCAGTTTGAACAAGATCTCAAATTCTTTACCAAGCGATTCACCGTTGTACCTTTGAATGAGATTTTTGAGCATCCGATGAAACGGCATGCAGGCAACAAAGCCAAGTTGGCAATTACTTTTGATGACGGATACGAGAACAATTTTAGGTACGCGATTCCCCTACTTGAGAAATACAATCTGCCGGCCACCATTTTTGTTTTGTCTGCAACGGTGGAGGATCCATTTTTTGTCAACTGGGCTGATATGTTGGATGTGATGTTTGCTACAAAAGCACATCACAAAATAGACTTCCTGGGTTTAGAATTTTTTAGATCAGATTCTGGATACCATACGATGTCATCGCCGAGGATTTCTTTGGCAGAGTTTATCAAAGACCAAGGGATTTCTAGGTTGGAGCCTTTGAAGAAGTTGTCACGAGATTTGTTTAGTGACCAAGGGCTATTGGCTAGATTTCGTGATCATGTTAAATTGATGGATGTTGATCAGCTTCGTGTTTGCGGGAAGAATAAGCTGATTGAAATCGGATCGCATTCTCGAAATCATTTTAATATAGGACGTATTTCAGCTGACTTAGCAAAGTTTGAGCTAGAGAACTCAAAAACGGAATTGGAGAGCCTGCTTCAGAAGGACGTTTTGAGCATTGCTTACCCAGATGGCGACTATTCCGATGATGTAAAGCAACTCGCAGATGATGCTGGGTATCGGCGACAATTGGCAGTTAATTTTCAGCTGGCTAGTGATCCTTCTGATTCAAGGATACGAAGGAGATTTAGCTACAGTAACAGTACCACCCACGAATCAAACATGGTTCGGCTAGGACTGAATTGGGGGAAATTTTCTTTTTGATTGTCGTTCCAAATATTGATTCAATGGATGATTACACTTTTGTTCGCGTAGACAAGAACAGACTGGATGATATCCGGAAATTGTATTTGAGTTCGTTTGGGTTGTCTGTGACGCTATCTTTTTTGGAGGCCAAGTATTCTACGGGCAAGTTTGGGGCTGAATTTTTAGGGTACCTTGCCTATTCAGCTGAAGGTGTACCTGCTGCATACTACGGTCTCTTCCCAATGGTGGCTCGTGTCGATGGCACTTCAGTTTTGGTGGCGCAATCAGGTGATACGATGACTTCTCCAGAACATCGTATGAAAGGCTTGTTCGTAAAAGCGGCAAAGAAAACCTATGAATTGGCGAAGAAAGAGGGTGTACAGTTTGTGTTTGGATTTCCAAATGAAAACAGTTTCCCGGGATTCAAATCAAAATTGGACTGGGAGTTTATCGATACCTTATACGATTTCCGCATTGAAACTGGGGGATTGCCTTTTGCCGCTGTCATCAAGAAGTTTCCGAGGCTTCATGGTCTCCTCATAGGTTTTATAAACGCTCACCTTGACCGAATAAGGGTGCCGATTTCGGACGCTCTTGTGGATGATTTTTTTGTCCCCATGGTAAGTTCTGTGCAACATGACCGCAGTTTTTTTGAATACAAGGTTCAGAATGGAGCCGTACCTGTAGCGTGGAAAAGCTTCTTGTTTTATATCAAAATTGATGGTGTATTGATTATTGGTGATGTTGCAAAATTCGAGTCAAGTGAGTTTGGAGCTTTTCTTGATGCCTGCAGAACTTTGGGGCGTTATCTATACTGTCATAGGATTTTGTTTTCACTCAGCAAGAATCATTGGCTATTTTCCTTCTTTCAACAGAACGATATGCAAGGAAAAGAAAGCCTGCCCATTGGGTTTTTACCGCTCGGAGATCAAGCGATCCCCTTTGGCACGATAGCCTTCAGTCGTATGGATGCAGATACATTCTGACCAATGTGCACGATTCCAACCCAAGCTATTTTCGTCGCCTGATGCCTTTTGAGAGTGATTTGTTGTAACTGCCCAGGCCAGATGCGGGATTGGGTGCCGTTGCCGCCTGACCAATGAAATGCTCGCTTTTGCATTTGTGCGGAGAGAAATCGGCGTATCTGGTCCTTTTGTGCGATGTGATTTGGGCCCATGTCGCTGGTCCACGAGGGAAACGTGCTGGTTGAGACCAAGGAATGGAATGCTATTGTGACCATGGCCGTGCAGGTGCCGGTGAGGACTTGCCACACTCCAAGCAGTATGTTCCATTTTTTTTCGTGTATGGTGTACATTTGGGTCTTGGACGCCAACCCCCAAATCGCGGTGCATGAGATCAAAAAAAGAGCCAAGCCTCCCGTAAGTCAGGTGGTTCAGATGTTGCACTTGCCGATACCGTGGTGGCGGTTACGCTGGCATGATCCGAATTCCCATTCTTACAGAAGGCGTGGCCCACTTTGAAGCTATTGCGGCTGCCCTATTTCAGTCGCACCCCACGTTTGGTCTTGATTATGGATTTTGCAAAACCAATTTGCTATCCATGACAGTGTTGCCTGTCATCACACGCGCGAGGTAAATACCCGGCGTTTTGCCTTGAACGAGTTCGTCCAATTCGAGTGTTTGCATACCTGGAGCTTGCATGCCTGCATCGACCTGCCCCACGAGGCGACCGCTCAGGTCATGGAGTTGTACCGTTACATTGCCAGCGGTTGCGAGGTCCAATTGCAATTTGAGCGCATGGACGGCAGGATTTGGGTAGAAGCGCGCCGTGTGCAGCGCCGCCATCGGTTGCTCGACAGCGGTAACATCACCGCAGGAGACCTCTACCGTGAGTGTCGGGAACTGAGCCGGGTTGCCGCAATCGAGCGATTGGAAGATGAGTCCATTGTTTTCGATCTCATTCACAAGGCGCAGCATGAAACCATCGTTGGTGAGGGAGCCGTCGACCATGCCCTGCACCATCGCTGTCACGTCAATGTTCAGGTAGTCTTGGAGCGGATTGGTACTCTGCGCCAAGATGGCGGCATCGGTCGTGGTCATGGTCGGTTGATTGTCCCAAGTGACCGTGTTTGCGCTCCAAGGCTGAGTCACACGGGCGATCATGCATTCGTTTGCGGTGCCAATGTGGCCTGCTGCATTGCCATTGGGGCCACGGGCATACAAAGCCAGTTTTGCCGAGGTCACGTTGGCGGTAGGGTTGATGCTGCTGAGGTCGAAGTGCATCAAAGCGCGGTTGTTGTTGCCACTTGCGGTGCCGTTGGTGGCGGTGACACTGTAGGCAGCGCACTGCGGGGCCACGCTGTAATTGTTGCCTGACGTGCCCTGTCCATCGTGTGTGCCTAGTGCTGCATCGTCGGTCGCTACGAGCACAAACTGGCTTTTGCAAGTGGTGACATGCAGCATCGGGTGCAATGCGGAGTCTGGATTTTCACGCGAGGCAAACAGGAGTAGGTTTGTAATCACCTCTTGCTGCAGCATGAGACCCATTCCGAAATTGGTGCTGGGGTTGTCGATCATGTTTTGCACCATCGCAGTCACGTTGATGCCCAAATAGTCCTGCAGCGGATTGGTACTTGCGGCAAGCGAGACATTATTGAGCGAGCTGTAGGAGGGTTGGGAGTTCCAAGTGACCACCATTTCCTGCCAAGCATTCGTCACGGGTTGTATCACGGCGCTGTTGAGCGTGCCCGTATGACCATTGTAGACACCACTCGGGCCGAAGGCATGCAGATCCAAGGTCGCAGACTGGATTTGGGTACCCGGTGCAAACTGGCTTAGATCGAAATGCAGCAGGGCGCGGTTTTTGTTTTCACCACTCCCTGACGCAGCAGGGATGCAGTAGGCCGAGCCATGCGTGACGTTGCCATAATTGAAATTGGAGGTGTTGGTGCCGTCATGAATGCCGAGGGCAGCATCCATATCCGGACGGAGATCGACGGTCGTTTGCGCGGACAGTAAGGATCCGGCGAAGAGAAAAGTGATGAGTGTAAACAGTAGCTTTTTCATTGCTTTTGTGATTTGTAAAAACGTTAAAGAATAAAGTCGTCATGTAATCACAGTCGAATAGGCGACTGCGTTCATTTCTGGTTTCAAATCACGGAAATGGGATTTTTAAAAAATGCCAGATTGAATGAACGGGCATTCTGGCGGATAAAGTGCCGTCGCCAATGAACGAACGGGCAAAATGGCGGATAAACGGACAAGGGAAAACCGCTCGTACCCGAGCGGTTTCGGTTCGGGTACGGGCGGACGGTACGAGGAAAAACTGTTCGGGTACGGGTGGGCGGTACGAGGAAAAACTGTTCGGGTACGGGCTGGCGGGACGGGAAAAACTGTTCGGGTACGAGCGGGCGGGACGAGGAAAGGTTTTTGGGCACGAAAAAACCCTCGACAAGTTGGTCACAACTTGTCGAGGCTTCTATGGAAAGGCAAATTTTCTAGCCTTTCAAGTTGGCGAGGTCGCGCTGTTGGTAGATGCGCTCGATGATCTCGACGACCTTGAGGCCTTCAAGCGCATTGGTGGTGATGGTGCCGGCACCGCTCAGGGTGGCGATCACGTTTTCAAAGATGTAGTGGTGGTTGGCGGCGCTGCCTTTGTAGGGGCCGTAGTCGTTGGGCGGATTGGCGGCGGCGAGTTGCGGCATCTCATAGTCTTGGACGTGGCAGTACTCGACGAGCTCCATGTATTGTCCGCCGACCTTGATGGTGCCCTTCTCGGCGACGATGGTGATGCTGCTCTCGAAATTTTTGTCCCAGACGGCCGTCGAGTAGTTGATGCAACCCATTCCGCCCTGAATCAAACGGAAAGTCACCAAACCCGAATCTTCAAACTCGGTATTGTGGCGGTGATTGAAATTGGAAAACTGCGCCGAGATGTCGGTGATGTCGCCAAACAGCCAATACATGATGTCCATGAAGTGGCTGAACTGGGTGTAGAGCGGCCCGCCGTCCATGTCGAGGCGGCCTTTCCAGGGCGACTTGCCATAGTAGCGGTCGTCGCGGTTCCAGTAACAATTGACCTGCACCATCTCGATCTTGCCGAGGATGCCTTGGTTTACCACGGTTTTGAGCCACTCTGAGGTAGGGCTGTAGCGGTTTTGCATCACGCAAAACACGAGGCGCGACATTTGCAGCGATTTGAAGAGCACCTCTTCGCAGGCGGCCTTGGTCATGCCCATCGGCTTCTCGATCACGACATGTTTTTTGTGATTGAGCGCCATGAGCGCGTGGGTCGCATGCAGGCCATTGGGGGTGCAGACGCAGACGACGTCGGCGGTGGGCCCATCGGCGAGCATGGTTGCAGCATCGGTGAAGAATGGAACCTCATAGCCCTGCGCAAAGGTTTCCTTTTCTGGCAAGACATCGCAAACAGCGACCAATTCACAATCTGGGTGACCCTTGATGATCTCGGCATGACGCCGCCCGATGTAACCAAACCCGATGATAGCAAACCTAGCCTTCTGCATTGTACAAGCGATTTTGGGGCAAATGTAAGGAAAAAAGAATCCTGAATGGGGGGTGGAATCGGCTGGGAAGGCTGAGTGAGGCAAGGTTAAGAATTATTATACTTCATGCCACTGGCCACGAGTTGAGCGGGATGAAATTGCGGCCTCTGAAAAACAACCGCAAAGATCGCAAAGAACGCAGAGTCGGTGTTGCGGGTTATGTGGCACTGTTGCTGGGAAGTCGGCGTCCTACCATATATCTAATTTCATGGCTACTGAAAATGACCACTTGACAATTTGCGCGTTTTCGCCCCAGCGGGGCCGACTTTCGGTAGCCGGATGCGGTAGCGCAATGTCATCAAGTTAAGATGATCCATGAGAAGCAAATAAAGTTTTCCTCCTTTCTTAAATCGGTACGTCGTCTTTTTTTCTTGAGGAGAACTTATGGTGAATGTTTGGCAAAAACAGGGGGATGGGCGATACCTTT
>JANPHP010000384.1:0-5638 GCA_031424495.1 Bacteroidota bacterium
AAAAATAGGTTTTCAAACTGATCGATGATGACCAAAAAGTTGTACTGTTTGATCTGCAGAAACTGCCGATAGATGTTGAGCAAGCCAGTACCGTCCTTGGCGAGGAGGGCTTGCTTGATGCTGGACTCAAAGAGGGGATCGCTTCGTGAGCACGCTGCAAAATCCCAGCATCCCCAATATCAATGGCAACAATGCGGGCTATTACCAGCTCACCGTGATGCAAAATGCCTGTAGCTCTGCTGTCGGCAGTGTGAACATCGCCGTGGTCACCAACAATATTGTGCCCGTGATGTCGGCCAATGGGCCACTGTGCGAGGGGCAAGCCCTGCTGCTCGCCGCCAACCCGGTCACCGGCAGCAACGTGCAATATGTTTGGAATTGCCCAGGCCCGCAGATCGATACCACTGCGATTCCCTCCATGCTCGATACCACCGCGCTAGCGAGTGCCTCGGGCTGGTATTCGCTCAGTGTGCTGATCGATGGCTGCCCCTCGCCCAACTCTGTGCCTGTGCATGTAGATGTGCGTGCCACGCCCGCCACACCCACGATCCTGAGCAATGGGCCTGTATGTGCCGGCGACAACATCGTGCTGGCCACGGCGGCGCAAGCCGACACCTATCTCTGGCTCGGCCCCAACGGATTTGTAAGCACGGTGCAGCAGCCCAGCGTGATCACCAATGCACAATCCTACCACAGCGGCAGCTATCACCTGCAAGTGACGGTAGACGGATGCACGTCTGACGATACATCGGCCATCGTGCTGGTGAATGTGCCGGGTGCCGCGCCCTCGCTGCAAAGCAACTCGCCGGTGTGCATCGGCGACACGATCCGCATCACGGCTACAGCCGGGGCAGACAGCTATCTCTGGACCTATCCAGGGGGCAGCAGCACGACCTTGGGCAATATGCTCATCATTAGCCCAGCCGCGATGGGTCACAATGGCAGCTATACTGTGAATGGTCAGTATGCCGGATGCAGCACTGCCGAGAGTGCGCCCATCACCGTGGTGGTGAGCGATGCTGTGCAGGAAAATGCGTTTGCAGGCAACGACTTCCTGGTCTGCGATGCCACGGGCACTGCCTTGCTCGAGGCTGGCAATACGGGTGTGAGTGGACTCTGGACCACCACTTCGGATGCCATCATCGTCTCGCCTGGCCATGCACAAACCCTCGTGACGCAACTCGTGCCGGGCATCGATTATGTCTTTCACTGGACCTTGTCGGGCAGCGGATGCAGGTCGGTTTCTGAAGACTCCGTGCATATTGCGCTGGCGCAAAGCCCACTCGCAAACCCGGACGGATATATCCTCAAGAATTACCTGGAGCTGCTGAATGCTAACATCTTGCTCGATGACAGCCTGTGGCTGCAAGACATAAACCTGCGTGTGGTCCTGGAGCCAACCCATGGCACCTGCGCCACCAATCCCAATCACACGGTCAACTACATCCCGACGCCCGACTTCGTCGGTCAGGATTCATTGCTCTATGAGATTTGCCTCAAGGAATGTCCCGAGATGTGTGACATGGCCTGGGTGCGGTTTGCGATCAATCCCATCCTCACCGTGCCCGATCTCATCACCCCCAATGGCGATGGCGTGAACGATGCCTTTGAAATGATTGGGTTGGACAACTATCCCACCAATCAACTCATGATCTACAACCGCTGGGGCAATGAGGTGTATGCTGCGACCAATTACCAAAGTGATTGGACCGGCACCTACAACGGCGGCCCCGTCCCCGACGGCACTTACTTCTGGATCTTGCTCGACACGAGCGATGGCACTGAAATCCAACGCGGTTACCTCACCATCCATCGTTAACCTATCACGCATTCGATTATGAAAACTTCACGATATTTTGTTCTAGGGGTGATTTTGACGCTTGTTTGGACCGTGGCCACTTTGGCCACGGTCAAGGCTCAGCAAGACGCATTGTACACCCAGTTTTTTTCCAATCAGCTCATCCTCAATCCTGCCTATGCAGGCAGCAGGGATTGCATCTCTGCCACGATGCTCTACCGCAACCAATGGACGGGATTTCCCGGGGCACCTGTGACGCAGACATTGAGCCTGCATACACCCGTGCTCAAGGGCAGTTCAGGCGCGGGCCTCACCTTGCAGCACGACAAGATCGGGATCACCGACAACAGCATCGTGAGCGGAGCTTATGCCTACCGCATCGACCTGGGCAAGGCGCGTCTGGCATTTGGTCTGCAAGGTGAAATGCGGATGCAGCAGATCAATTGGGCCAAGGCGCATCCCTTGGAGCCTGTGGACCAAAGCTACTCCTACACACGACGCTCACTCGTGCTCCCCAATGTGGGCACAGGCATCTACCTCGATGCAGAGCACTATTCGCTGGGTCTCTCGATCCCGCGCTTGCTGGAAACCGAAATGAAATATGCCTCACCCGCACAATCGTCGCAACACCTGGCACAACTCCGGAGGCACTTCTACCTCTCGGGCGGGTTGGCCCTGCGGGTTTCAGAAAGCATCATCTTCAAGCCGCAAGTGCTGCTCAAATATGTCGCGCATGCACCATTGCAGGCCGACATCAATTTGGGCGTGGTCTTCAAGGACAAGGTCTGGGTGGGCACCACTTGGCGCACGCATGACTCGATGGACTTCTTCATGCAATACACGATCCACTCCAGGTTGCGTTTGGGTTATGCATTCGACTATGCCCTCACCCCGATCAACAATTACAGCAATGGATCCCATGAGCTCATGCTGAGCTTGGACCTCGGCAAGAACCGCAACGGCTTTTCCCATCCCCGCTACTTCTAATTCCCCCGCGTCATGAAATACCATCGATTGATATTGAGTCTAGCTGTCTTATTGCTGTCCTGGATGGGGCAGACCGTAAAGTCGCAGCAGATCTTGCAGCATGATGAATACCTGCATCACAGCTACCAAGAGGCGATTCGCAAATACAAGAATCAGGTGGCGCAGCATCCCGATGACGGTAAGCTGCTCTTCAACCTTGCCGATTCCTACCGGCTCAATGGCGAGTTGAAGCAAGCCGAAATCTGGTTTGCGCAGGCGATTCTGCACAGCGACGACAGCCGCGCGCAGCTTTATTATGCACAGATATTGCTCAGCAACCGCAAATATGCAGATGCCGAAAAAGCCTTTCTGAACTATGCAGGGCAGGCCGAGAGCGAAGCCGACGTCGCTAATGCACGGCATATTGCGGCAAGCTGCCACAAGCTGAACCTGGAGGGGCCGCAGCAGAACGCGATACACGTACAAAAGGCAGATTTCAACAGCGACAAGCTGGATTTCAGCCCTGTCTTCTGGAAACCTGGTTATTTGGTATTTGCCTCCAACAGGCCCGGCACGACTGGGCCTAGCGACGAGCTCGATCCATGGACCGAGGAAGCCTTTGTGGACCTGTGGATGGTGGATGTCGCGGCCAATGGCAAGACGGGCACGCCGCAGCTATTCTCCAAAGCCCTCAACTCCCGCTACCACGAGGGGCCGATGGCATTCGACCAAGCTGGCACCACCATCTACTTCACGCGCAGCGACCTGCAAGGCAATACCCGCCGCGGCTATGACGACAAGAACAATACGCGGCTCAAAATCTACACAGCCAATTGGATCGATGCCGATTGGGTGATCCAAGCCGAATTGCCCTTCAACAGCAGCGATTTCAGCACCTGCCACCCCGCCCTGTCGGCGAGTGGCGACACCCTGGTCTTTTCCTCTGACCGCCCCGGTGGATTTGGCGGCATGGACCTCTGGTATGTGGTGCGCGAAGGCAAGGGCTGGAGTGCGCCCGCAAACCTAGGCCAAGCCATCAATACAGCTGGGAATGAGGTATTCCCGACGCTGCATGGCAGCGGCAGCTTGTATTATTCATCTGACTTCATGGCTGGCTATGGCGGATTGGACATCTTTGCAGCAGCAAGCAATCCGGAAGGATGGGCAGCTCCCGTGAACATGGGCGCGCCGATCAATAGTTCGCTCGATGACTATGGCATCGCGGTATCAGCCGACAAAAAGCATGGCCACTTCAGCAGCACGCGCAGCGGCAGCAGCGATGATATCTATTCCTTTTTGGACATGGCAGATATTACGATCCCGGTCTTGCTTGTGGATTGCAAAACAGGGCGCGCCTTGCTGGGTGCCCAATTGATGGTGACGGGGCCCGAGCGCCGCGTCTTGCAGGCCGACAGCGCAGGCAGGGTGCATGTACCCGCCATCGCAGGCATGGATTATGCACTGCGTGCTTATGGTGAGGGCTATTATGCCACCGACGACTGTGCGGGCAATGCAAGCGTGCACGTGCCGAGCAAGGGCAATGAGTTGATGCCTGAAATCACCTTGCGTCTCACGGCGCAAAACCCCTGCTGCCGCACGCTGGTCGATCCCGACCACGAGGGCAGCTCCAACCTGCACTACCAATGGAAGACAGGCGACGGCCTCACCGAGTCGGGCCGCAATATCGACCATTGCTACGCAAGCGACGGCCAATACACGGCCTCCTTGGAGATGGTGGATCCCGATTTTGCGAGCAATATCATCAAGTACAAAACCACGGTCACCATCCAAGGATGCAATGCACAAACCGCGCTGCCCTTGGTGGTGAACGGTGTGATCCGCGACAAACAATTGGGGACTCCCCTCCCCTTTGCGACGCTGGACCTTGTGAACCAATGCACCGGCAAAACGATCACGGTCACCACCGACAGCAGCGGCGCCTATCAGTTTGTATTACCTGGTCAGCAGGATTGTGACTTTTGGCTCATCGGCAAGAAGGATGGCTATGCGACGCAAAACATCTTGCTGCCGATCAAGGGCAGGTCCAATGCAAGTCCCTTGCGTCAGGATGCGGCCCTGGATCCTGCGGGCAGCATGGCCATGGGCGGTGCACCGGGTGCATTGCCTGGCTATCCGCAGCAATTGCCGACCCTGCCGGCTGGTTATATTTACGTGATGCCGATCAATATGCAAGCTGCTTTGCAACCCGGCACGATGCAGACAGAGGCAAGTTTCAGCAAGCCCCTTGCACAGGGCGAGGTGATCGAGCTGTACAATATCTACTTTGATTTGGACAAATACACGATCCGCTATGATGCCGAGACCGACTTGCAGTTTCTGCTGATGCTCATGCGCAAGTACCCTAATATGCATGGTGAGATCATCGCGCATACCGACAGCCGCAGTTCGGCGAGTTACAATGCGCAATTGAGCGCCAACCGTGCGCGTGCCGCCAAGGCTTGGCTCGTGGCACGGGGCGTCGACCCGATGCGGCTGTTTGCCAGCGGCATGGGAGAGTCGCAATTGCGCAACCAATGCGTCGATGGGGTCTATTGTACGGAGTTGGAGCATCAGCGCAACCGCAGGGTGGAGTTTAGGGTCACGCATTTTGACGGCGTGATCAGCAGCAAGGAGTATGAATGTTTCTTGCCCAATACGATGAGTGCTTTTCGGTCGAACCGATAATGATATAGTTGTTGATTGAGTGGTTCAGGGGCGCCTAGCAATGGGCGCCCCTGTTTGTGTTCGGGTACGGGTTGGCGGTACAGAGAAGACTGTTTGGGGACGGGATAGTGGGCGTCCTTGCAAAATCAATGTTGGGTTGGGTATATATTGGATTTGAAATTGTAGGCACGCCATGCATGGCGTGCCTAC
>JANPHP010000385.1:0-11895 GCA_031424495.1 Bacteroidota bacterium
ATTGTATTGCTCGATGGAGCGCGTCTTGATTTGCGCAGCATAGGCATTGGAGTTGGGGTTGGATTGGGAGGTCGTTTGATTGTTGAGGGTGGAAAGTTCATCGGACGTGTACTCGCCAAGATTCCAGACCATCAATTTGGGCTTGCTCGCAGATTGCAGCGGGTCGGCAGTACACAGGGTGAGTTTCACATTGGTCCAGTCGATGCCGGAGTTGTTGAATGCGAGCGCCTTGTACTTGAGCAGGATCGTGCTGTCGCTGAAATTTTCTGATTTTAGGTCATAGATGGCACACCAGCCGACCTCGCCCACGACATATTGCAATTCCAGGTCGGTGCGGATGGTGCGGGGCGATTCCAGCACGAGATGGATTTCAGCTGTGGGTTGCAGACTGCCGTTGAGCTCGGTAAGCATGAGTTTGAGGTCAAACAACCTGCGGCTTTGGTTCTCGAGTGCTAGGGAAATGCGGGAGAGGTTTTTGTTGATCTCCTCCATGCGTGCCCTGAAAAAATCCGCCGTGCCTTTCAGTTCAGCAACCGTGAGCGTCTTGTCGTCACCTTTGAAATGGCGATTTTGCCTCAGCAACTCGCGCTCGTCCTCAAACGCACCCTTTTCGTCGTTGTAGGCGGCGATCTTGGCTTTGACCAGGTCCACAGAATCCCGCAGGTTGCTGATGCGCTGATCTTCCTTGCTCTTGCGCAAAAAATTGGTCTTGCTCGTCACCGAGATGATCTTGACCATGTCTTCTGAACATGCCAATTGGATCGTCTGCGGATAAATCTTGGAGCTGAGGTCGGGAATCAGAAAGTGATTGCGCCCGGGTTGCAGCACCAAGGTCGTTTTACTCATGACCTCGGCGCCTGCGAGGTGCAGTTTCACTTCCGTGATCGGGGCGATAAGTTCCGTTTGGGCTGCTTGAGAAAAAACATTGGCAGCCAAGCTCATCAGCAAGAAAGTCAATGCAAGGAAGGCTCTTTTCATAGGGTATCGTTTCATTTACGAGTCCGAAATTTACGAGGATTCTCTCGATTTTGAAGCACTTTGTGAATCACGGCTTTATGCGTTTTTCATCACTCGAAACAGCTGATCGGAACCATCTTAGCGACGCACCAAAATCGCAGCTCGATTACACCATTTTGCCTCCCTTTTCGCCCGAATAGGTGCTGAATCCGGACTCAAAAGGATCGTTATCCGATGCAAATACCCTACGCAACAGAAAATACTAAATCGATAAAAAATCAGGCTAAATCGAAGGAAATCGCAATCAGGCAGGCTTTTTCGATCGGTCATACTTGCTTTTTTTTCTGTCAGAACTGTTACGCAGGCTTACAAAATCGCCCATTTTGAGTGCTTGGATGGCATTCCAAATAGCTCCACCTTGCCTCTTCAATAATTATCACCACTTATTTTTACGACATGAAAAAGTACACTTCTCCACTGATCGCTCTTGCCTGCCTACTCATGCTCACCACCGGTTGCAAAGTAGGTGCCGATGACCCCAATTTGAGCCTCACCTCGCGCGATGCACGCTTGTTGGGCAATTGGCGGCTCACGTCTGCCGCTGGCTACGACTCGCTCGTGTCCAATGTCGATATCGAAGCGCGGGTAACGAAATTTGATGGGACCCAGCTCACGGTCGAGCACACTCCAACTACCGGCCTTATTGAGACCAATACTGTGCAGATCGACATGGTGATCACCGAGGGCGGCGACCTCACGGTCACCGAAAATTGGGATGGCGAAATCGTCACTTCGGCAGGCAACTGGCGCTGGGTCGATACCGATAGGGACAAATCTGAGTTGAGCTTGGGCGGTGATCCGGGCAGCATCACCGCGGGTACCTGGAGCGTGACTCGGCTCGCCAAAAAAGAGCTGGTGCTCAATCGTCGAACGGTTTCTACCTACGCCACGCAGGGGATCACCTATGATCGGCATGTCGTCGCTTTTGAGCTCAAATTTGCTGCAGAGTAAAGGCTGCAACCCTTCTGGAAAACGAAAAACCCGACCTATGGCCGGGTTTTTCGTTTTCAATCAACTTCTATTTTCTCATTACATGAATGCTGCCATCTGATGGCGCACTGGGGAATTGCGTAATTTGCGGATCGCGCGGTCGCGAATCTGGCGGATGCGCTCACGTGTGAGCTCAAAGCGGTCGGCGATGTCGTCGAGCTTCATCGGCATGTCAGTACCGATGCCATAGCTGAGCATGATCACCTCGCGCTCGCGCGGCCGCAGGCTGTTGAGACAGTCGTCCAAAGCCTCCAACATGGAGCTGCGGATGACTTCCTCGTCTGCCAATGGCGCATCATCCGGCAAAACCTCTTTCAAAGTTCCGTCTTCGCCGTCGACCATCGGAGCATCCAAGGAAACGTGCTTGGAGTTGAGGCCACTTACTTTCTCGATGGCGGCTGCCGAGGTACCCATGGCTTGCGCCAATTCGTCGGTGGTGGGCTCGCGCCCGAAATCTTGGGCGAGCTTGATACCCGCTTCTTGAATCTTGCGCAACTCAGCCATCTTGTTTTGCGGCAAGCGCACCATGCGGGCCTGTGTGGAGATCGCGTGGATGATCGACTGACGAATCCACCACACCGCATAGGAGATAAACTTAAAGCCACGCGACGGGTCAAAGCGGCTAGCCGCCTTGATGAGGCCGACATTGCCCTCGTTGATCAAGTCTTGCAGTGTGAGGCCATAACCTTGATACTGCTTGGAAACCGAAATCACAAAGCGAAGGTTGGCCTTCACCAAAATATCCAGTGCCACTGCGTCGCCGTCAGCGATACGGTGTGCGAGTTCGACTTCCTCATCTGCGGTCACACCGTGGTATGTGCGAACCTCGTTCATGTAGGCGTTCAGGGAGCGCGATTCGCGGTCTGTGATACGCTGGGTGATTTTTAGCTGCTTCATCTTCTTTTTCTTCCCTTCTCGTTTTTAGATGTATGAACTGGTTTAAGGTCTGGGCTTTCTTGTGTTCTGATAAGATGTGTAACGATCCTGTCAGTCAAATGTTTGATTCGCTCAGCTTTTTTGATGCAAATCATCTTTTGGCCGACACTGCACTGATTTTCGTCAGTTTTTCAGTAAGCCTCTTGGGCTGAGTCAAGTGCAATATGCGGCGAGATTTATGCTTCATTCTTGTAACCTGTAGAACCAATTTGCAGGTTCTTACGAGGATACTTCATTATCGTTGGGTAAATGCTACCTCGGAGACGCTCATTTTGTACACATTTTGGCCGTTGTTAAGGCATTTTAACAATTTTTACAATTGCAACGCGATTTTGAATCGCGGTCTTGTTTTGCTTTCGTAGACAAAATTAGGGCATTCATCTAGACTGGACAATATTTGATCGGGCAAATTGGGGTGAACGGCGAATATTGCCGTGCAAATCACCTGAACACCAGCAGTGGAGTGCATAAATTTTGGGATGAATGGTCTGTTTCTTGGTTAAAATTAAAGCCGATCAGTGAAACTTGCAATATTTGGGATGCATATTTACAACGTTGCCTGAAAGTGTGGATCATTTTCTGGGCAATTCAAAACGCTAAGCATGCTGCGCATTCCTCTGAACCACCCATTGACAAAATCCTTCAACTGCTTTGCAATCCATCCTGCTTTTGACCTATTTCACATTCCAATTGCAACCGACATGAATCATAGCCGCACTCCCCTGCTCCTCACCTGCCTGCTGATCGTTTGTGCAACGATGGCATTTGGCCAAGGCAATAACAAGGTCACCAAAGGCCCTGCCCCCGAATGGGTGAAACAAATCGTCCCCAACTGGGAGGCCAAGATACCCGAAGCAGACGTTTCTCAAGGCGTACACACGGTACTCATCGACCTGCAGACCCATGATCCCCTAGGGCAATTTTACCGCCACCGCTGTGAAAAGATCCTGAATGAAAAGGGGTTGGAAACACTTTCTGAAACCCGCGTGGACTTTGATCCTGCATACGAAAGCCTGACTTTCCATTTCGTGAGGATTTACCGCAATGGACAAATGCTTGATCGATTGCAAATGGATCAAGTCTCGACGATACAAATGGAGCAGCGGGCCGACCGGCATATGTATGATGGCGCGCTGTCTGCGATGATCTTTGTCGAGGACTTGCGTGTTGGCGACTTTTTGGAGGTGGCCTACACAATCAAAGGAATCAATCCCGTTGTAAAAGGCCATACAGCCGAGATACTGCATCTGAATTCGATGTTTCCAATGGATGCCATGTTTCACCGGATCATCTTGCCAATGGGTTTCAAGGGGCAGATCAACTACCTAAATGCAGCTGTAAAGCCTGAAGTCTCCACTTCAAATGGATACCAAGTTTTGGATTGGGTGGGCCACGACATGGAGCTGATCGACTATGAGGACAATATGCCGAGCGAATACAACCCCTACCAAACCGTTGAAATCTCAGATTTTGTGACTTGGAACGAGGTTGCAAAGCATGTAGCAACCTTTTTTGCGAAGATCGATTGGGGTGGTGCTACCATCACACGATTTGCAGACAGCCTGTTGCAAACGCATCCGCAGCCAGAAGATGCCGCCTTGGCGGCATTGCGATTTGTCCAAGACGACATCCGCTACCTCGGCATGGAGGGTGGCATCAATGGTTATCAGCCGCATGCATCTGCCCAGACACTGCGGCAGCGATTTGGAGATTGCAAGGACAAGTCCCTCCTGCTTGTCGGTATTTTGCGTGCCCTTCACCTAGAGGCATGGCCCGTGCTTGTGAACACCATCGACCGTGCTGAAGTCCCTAAAAAGTTACCGACCCCGTTCAGCTTTGACCATTGCATTGTGAAGATGCGACTTGCCGACAGCACGCTGTGGTTGGACCCTACCATCAGCAACCAAGGCGGCAGCCTGCGCCACAATTCCCATCCCAACTATGCAGCAGGCTTGGTGATCGGTGACGCCGACAGTGCAATGCAGACCATCCAGCGATTTCCCTATGGTAAGGGCATCAAAATCACGGAGGACTGGGGACTCACCGCGGCGGGTGAGCAAGTCACGTTGCGGGTTCAGACGGTCTACCAGGGATTTGAGGCAGACAACATTCGCTATCAATTTCGCAGCAGCAGCAGCAATGACCTGCAAAAAGACTATCTCGCCTACGTTGCCAGCAACTACGGCAAGGTCGAACCCGTCGGTGAGCCGCAAATCACCGACGACCGCATCGCCAATCGGCTGGTCACTACCGAGGAATACAAACTGCTCAATCCATGGTTGCGCACTGGGGGCCAAGACGGAAAATACTACTTCGACATCTACCCTTCCTTGTTCTCTGACTATATCAAGGAGATCGGCCAAGTGAAGCGCAAGCACCCTTGGGCCCTCGAATTTCCATTGAAATTGGAGACGACGGTCGTCATTCACCTCCCCAAGAAGGTGCTGATCTTGCCTGAAAAACAAGAAATTTCCGCCAAACAATTTGCATTTACCTGCACCCTCACACCCGACAACTACCAAAAAAACCTCACGGTAAAGTTTTCCTTTGAGACCAAGGCAGGCCGCGTAGAACCGAAAGACTTTGAAGTTTTTGCTGAGAAATTCACAAAGGTGCGGCGGAAAATGAGCTTCAGGATCGACGAATCTTATTTTAAGGAAGTGAAGGAGCGCAGCGCTTTCGATCAGTTCATCAACGAAGACCGTGGAAAAATCTTTTTCATGGTACTCATTGCTGCATTCGGTTTGGGCTTTTTTGTCTACGAAAAATATTTCAAGCGCAAAAAATAGCCGCGAACGATGTGGTAAATCGCACTTTCAGGACGGTTTCCAAGGAATGATCTGTTAGGAACACCATGCATGACGTTCCTAACAGATCTTCAGCTTTCAGCAAATGGCTATCCAGTACGAGGATACCCCAAGCAGTGCCCATGCCTTCGGCCACCCTCACTCCCGCCCCGCGGCGAGGCGCAAATCGGAATAGGCACGGTCCAAATCCAAGCCCAGGTCATGGTGCTTGCGGCTAGCTGCCGCCTTCTCGGCGGGGGGACGGTTGCCGAGCGTCTGTATCTTCTTGCCTTCGGCATCCAGATTTTGGCGGCCCTCGTCGAGCGCCTTGATGGCAACATCCCAATTTTTGTGCAGCGCCCACTCCAACCTTGCGATCGTGATGTAGACATACACGATCTCCATGTCGCCGTCCTTGGGAGCCGAGCGAAAAAACCAATCGTCGGTGAGGTGGAAATTTTTGAGCGCATTCACCGAGTCCCGCAAGCCGAGTTGCCCGTTGGCGGCGAAGGCGTAGCCGAGGTAGTTGAATTTGTCGACGACCATGATCGGCTCGCCGTAGCGCACCAAGTCTTCGTAGGACTCGATCTTGTCTGCAGCTTTTTTGTTGGGGTCCTGGGCAATGGCGTTGGCAGATTTGCCGAGCTCGACGAGCAGGTCCACAAGGCGCTTATTGGCGGCTTGCAGGTCGGCGGCCATCTTGCCATCGGTATCGTTTTTCTTGGCGGCGAGCAGATCCTCGTGTGCCCCGATGCTCAGGTCGCGGATCTGCTTCATTTGCGTGCCCTCCAGGTTGCTCTTGGCCTTGTGGATGTAGCTGATGCGGGCCAATGCGCGGTAATAATGTGCGCGGGCGAGAGACTTTTCCTTGAGCTTGGCCGGATCGGCTAGCGCCTTGTCCAGCTCAGACATCGCAGTCTTGTAGTCACCGATTTCGCAGGCTTTCACGCCTGCCTCGATGTTTTGGGCGGTGGCGGGGGCAGCCAAAAGTGCCATGAGGGCTAGCAAAAGGAATATGTTTTTTTTCACAAACGACCAGTTTAGCAAATGAACCTAAAAGTAAAACTAGGAGAATGCAGGCAAAAACAGTGCCCGAGTTGTCCACGTTGCATCGGGCTTGTGTGACAGCGCTCACCCAAAATTTATCGACATCAATTGCATTGATCACGGCAGAATTGTATCATTGACATGCAGTAAAGGTTTTCGATTCGAGAGGCATCTATCACCCCCATTTCATGCCAGAATTCGTTCCGCAAAGTGAGCCTACCAAGGCTGCCCCCGTCAGCAAGCCGCTGGAGGGAGGCGTATCGATCCCCGTCTCGCCGCAGGTGATCCAGCGCAAGGAGCTGGAGGGCTATATCCAGCGCCGCAAGGATGAGCAGATGGAGAAATACTTCCCGGGCGGCATACCCGCTCAGGTGCCACCCATACCCTGGGGCGAGTCGCCGCAGGCACAGGCAGCCGCAGCGATGCCCACGATCCAGATGAAGGCAGCGCCCGCGACGACCGCGACAAATTCAGGCAAGGTCATTCAGAAGAAGGATCCGGACTACCCTTTTGTGCGTATGTCGGTCGTCATCACTGTGAGAATGACCGGCGAGGAATTCAAAGTGCACGCACTGCAAAGCCTTTTTGGCGGCGTGATGCCCGAAGGCGGGCAGTGGGGCGAAACCCAAAAGTTCTACGACCCCAAAAACAGCCCCATCACAGTCAATGTTGCGGCTAGTCTCATCAAGGGGATGCGTGGAAAAAGCAGCGCTGCAAAAGGGATCGATGTCAATGCTACCGGGGACGTTGCAGGGGCAAAGGAACGTGCAACAAAATTTGGGAGCGGCCCCAATACCAAGGACAAGGCAGATGTGATGGCCGAAATCGATCGGCGTTATTATGAGGCAGCCAAGGTTACACCTGGCGAAAAGATCAAAGGAACCAAAGGAGACAAGGGTGAAGAGGGCAAGGCAGCCTTGTGGCGACAGATCCAAGACGAGGTCTTGTTTCAAAATGATTACATCAAGAACCTGCCCCCTGCCGTCAAGCAACTGATCAAATTTAGCAGCGATGGCAAGAAACTCGAAGCCAAAGACATCGAGCAAATGTTTCGCATTGCCAAAAAGATCGAAGGCATGGAGGCGATCGAAATCATGGATTACCTCTCCAAGATCACCGGCACGACCACTGACTTGACCGATTTTGAATCCATGATCGACAAGTTTGTAGAGGCCAAAAAGGAACGGAAAGCCGACAAAGATCAACGGGAGACGACGCAGGCAAAACTTTTTGGACTCAAGGCTCTCTACAAACTGTACAAGGATAGATTTGATAGTGTTGAGGCAGGAACTGCCTTCGAAGCAGCACTCGCGCAGAGCAAATTTGCGAATGTAGCTGAGTTTGAGAAATACATCCGCGATTTCAAGGCTTCATTTCAAAAAGAGGCTGTGAACATCCTCCTCGATATTTTGGGGCAATATGAGGGCACCTTGTACAAGGAAAGCCAACGTTACAAAGATCCCAAAGTAGTGGCCACCTTGTTCCAACAACTAGGTGGGTTTCGCAAAAAATATTATCAAGCCGGCACCGTTCCCCAGCCGGTATTTACAGAAGAAGAAAAGAAAGGAATTGAAATCTCCCGCCTGCCTGGCAATGGCGGTACGCGCCCGCAATCGGTCATCGACAAAGAGAAGAAGTATGGCGAGGATGTCGCAGCAGCAAGGGAAGCTGCCAAACAAGAAGTCGTACCGCTAGCCGAAAAAAATCCACTGTTGATCGAAGACAATATCCCGCTGGATCAACGCTTGGACAAGGCAAAACTCTATCTGGCAAAAACACCAGACGAGCTTGGCAAACTGCTGCAATCGCATATCGCCGACCGCATCGTCGCGGCGGGAGAGGCCCGCAAAGAACTGCTCGGTGACCAAGAGAAAATCTACGATCTCAAGGAAATGATGCCGACCTTTTACGACCGGATGAACATCTTGAAGGGTGATCTGTGTGATGAACTGGTCACAGAAGTCACGAGCAGTAGAGCGACTGCCCAGATGGTCAAGGGTATTTTGCTGGCCGTTCTCGCCATCGCGCTCGTGGTCGCAACCATGGGTGGCGCAAGTCCATGGGTCGTTGCAGGTGCCTCGGCTGTAGGCTTCGGCCTGTCGGCCTACCAAGCCTATGATGAATATGAAAAATATGTAAGCGACAAGCGTTTGGCCGCCGTGGGCTTTACCAAAGACCCCAGCATGTTTTGGCTGGTGGTTTCAGTCCTTGCGGCTGCGGTCGACCTTGGTACCGCTGCCAATGCACTCTCCAAGCTGGCTAAGCCGGTCGCTGCGCTCAAACTCACGGGAGACTTTGCGGTCATGCGAGAGGCCGTGGAGACCATGGCCAAAAACGGAGAAATCGATGCCAAAATTGCAGCATCGATCGAGAAATCCTTGGCATCCAAGAAGGCGTTCAGGCAAGCCGCCGACGAGTTTGCCCAAGCTGTAGCCACCAAGAATTTTGAGGAGCTCTTCCCACAACTCGTCAACATGGCCAAGGCCAAGTTGGCAGAAGGGATCACCTCTTTTGAGCAATTTGTACTGGAGGTCCAAAAAGCCCGCAATGCCGCCAAACTCGCCGAGCTCACGCCCGAGGAACTCGTCAAGGTCAAGGAAGCTTGGGAGCAAGCCAAACTCTGGGAAAATTCCGGAAAGGTCCCTGTAGACATCCTCAAAAAAGGTAAACGCTATGCGACCTTCTCCAAGGGCAATTCCATGGAATTTGTCGGCAAGGACGTGAGCCTATATGGCGGCAATACCCTGAAGCTCAATCCGACCAAAACCACAACGATTACCGGTACACTCGATGATGTGAATCAAGTCGCCTATGGTGGTCAGAAAATGTTTGGAGCCACGATGCAAGGGGTAAATGAAGGCGGCGTGAACATCCTGCGGTCTCCAAAATGGATGGAAATCCAAGCGAAACACAAAGCTTTGGAAGCTTTGGATCCAACCAAATATTGGAGAACGGTTTCTGATGAATTTTGGACGACTGTGAACAAACCTTGGCTGGAGGAAGCGATCAAACGCGGAGACAACCTGCGCTTTGTCTCCAATCCTGCCGATCAATTGGCGATGTTTGTCACCAAGAAAAATTCAACAGAATTCGTCCTTGATGCCGCTGGAAACAAAATCCCATCAATTTTCTCTAGAGAAGTGGACTTCTTGACCCAAAAGGGTTTTAAATTTCTGCCCGATGGCACGGTCGTTAAACCCTGAACCGAATAGTGTATGCAAGATCATATTGAAGACCAAGATCAAGAATTCCTGTCCATGGAGGTACTTGCACCCATTTTGAAGGAATATGACTGGCCAGCAGCCTATACATTTGACGATGATAGCCCTGGTGGCATCATCATGCGTTTCCCGAAGTGCAGCATTATGATCGTGGAGGGCTATCTGAGCAATATGCAAATGTATTTCCTCCCAGAAGACACCCATTACGACTACAACCTCACGCTCGGCCATGCCCTGCTCGCCCTCATCCCTGAGCGCGAGCGCGGTCCAGGCCCCCTCACTCCCGGCCTCATCGAGGACCTCTCGATCTACGGCTCCCTTGAAAAAGTCCAAAACGGCATCCGCGACCTCTGTACCATCCTCTTGTACCACTTAAAGCCCTGCATCCTTGGCGACTTCAGTTGGGTCGTGAAGTACAAGGCCATGATGGATGCCAAAAGCAATGCCTGAGCACCCCATGAACGTGTACTACATCTTCGGCAACGGCAACATCAGCTGGGCCGATTTCCACACATATTATGCTGCGCAATTGCTCGCCCTAGCGGCCGATGCCGACAATGCATTCATCGTCGGCGACTTCAGGGGTGTGGACACGCTCGCGCTGGAATTGCTCAAGACACTCACGCCACGGGTGAGCCTGTACCACGTGGGCGAGCGCCCGCGCTACAAGCCCGACGCGTTTCGCACGCAGGTGGCGCAGTGGACCATCGTCGGCGGATTCGCCTCAGACGCCGAGCGCGACGAAGCTGCGATCATGGCCTGCACGCATTTCCTCGCCATTGACTTTAACTCAGACGCCAAGCGCACAAGCGGCACCCAGAAGAATATTGCGCATTGTTTGCACTTGGGCAAGATCAGGGGATAATATACCCAATGCAATCCATGTTTGAGTGAAGCATCCCCAACAAAAGAACCGCCCCGCAAACGGCATCTACGCCGTTCGCAAAGAACACGGAAGCAGTCATAAGCCACGCGCTCGCGCTCTGTTTTACACGGAAGAGGACGGTTTTCAAGTGGCCATTTTGCTTTTCATAAGACAATTTCCCTAGATTTACATCAATGAGAGGTAGCTTCAACGACATGAATTCCTATGGCTATCGGTCTCACTTGGCGGTGAATGCTCCATTGAATTGCTCATCCGCTCCACACACCGCACCGATAGATCAATACCGCAAAAAACATTGGATCCAATCGAAATCACCAAAATAGGATTGCCTGATATTGCGGAGCTGCAACTCATCGGCAGGCTTACGTTTGCCGAGACATTCGCCGCGGGAAATACCGCTGAAAATCTCAAAAAATACTTGGATGAGGGCTTTTCGCTAGAAAAATTGACTGCCGAATTGACGAATGCCGGCTCGGAATTCTACTTCGCCAAGCAGGGGCAGCTGGTCGTTGGTTACTTGAAAATCAACGTTGGGGAAGCCCAAACCGAACTCAAAGACACGAGCGCCCTTGAAATCGAGCGCATCTATGTTTTAAAAGCGCTGCATGGCAAGCAGGTCGGGCAGCAGTTGTATGAAAAGGCCTTGGCGATTGCGCAGCAAATGCAAGCGGCCTACCTATGGCTCGGTGTCTGGGAGGAAAATCCGAGAGCCATCCAATTTTACAAGAAAAATGGCTTTGTAGCGTTTGACAAGCACATTTTCATACTCGGGGAGGATGCGCAGACCGATATCATGATGAAATTGATGCTCGATCGGCCCTGAAACCCCAAATTGCCCGCCTAACGATCGCAGGACGCCCCGGGAGGGCAGCCAATTCACTCACAGCTTGGGCAAACTAGCAAAAACGACCTCAAAGGTAATATAGAGGCACTTCGGAAGTAATATCGACCTACTTCCGAAGTACCCCCGACCTACTTCGGAAGTACCTCCGACCTACTTCCGAAGTACCCC
>JANPHP010000386.1:0-23284 GCA_031424495.1 Bacteroidota bacterium
GCACCGATGCAGGCGCAACCTGGGTCAACATCTCGGCTGGCCTCCCCAATCGGTATGTGACCAGCATCAAGACATCTGAAATCGATGTAGATGAGGTCTTTGTGACTTTTTCGGGCTATCGAGGCAACGATTTCATCCCCCACGTGCTCCGGTCCACCAACAAAGGAAATACCTGGGCGGATGTTTCAGGTGACCTGCCTCAGCTAGCCCTCAACGATATTTTGCCACACCCCACCGATGATGGCATCTGGGTCGTCGCGTCTGATGGAGGTGTGTATGCGACGCAAAACCAAGGCCAAAATTGGCTCAGAGTGGGCACAGGAATGCCCTACTGCCCGGTGTTTGATATGGAATGGGACCTCGTGACCCATCGCTTGGTTGCGGGTACCTTCGGCCGATCGGTGATGACATTTCCGATGGATTCCTTGGAAATCAATGTGATCAGCGGGGCCGATGAAGAGCAAGTACAGCTAGCTGCCTTGCGACTCGTTCCCAATCCAGCAAGTAGCGCCACGCAGATAATTAGCAATCGCAAAGTGCAACATTGGGAACTCATCGATGCACAAGGGCATCTCTTGAAAGAAGGTCAGGGCCAAGGGCTAGAAACACCGCTGTGGCTAAATGGAATGGCCAGTGGAATGTATTTCGTGCGGGCCACCATCGGCAAATCGATCGTGACGCAACGCCTGCTGATTGAATAAGCAAGGCGATGAACATGGGTGACTATCAACAAAAAGACCCTGCGTGTGCAGGGTCTTTCTGTTTAGTTTCAAATCGAAGCTCCTTATCAGAAGAAGATCGAAGCATTCACACCTGCGGTGGAACCGACGCGGAGGCCCGAAGAGCTCACGGTAGAGTTGCCAGCACCTTTGGTGGTGACGGTGGTGCCTGCACTGGTCACAGAAGTTTCTGTGGTGTAGTCGCCGCCCATTTTGGTGCTGTGGAAGCCCCAGCTGAATTCGCCACCGAGTGCAAAGTTGTCGGTGAAGAAGAAGTTGAAGCCAGCCAACAGGTCAAGGCCAAAGTGTGAACCGCCAGCAATCTTGTTGTTGGTGGTGGAGCTGAATGGGGTTGTGCCGCCGACAGCAACAATTTGCTCTTGCTTCACTGCACCCAAAGATGCGAAGCTGATTTGTGCACCAGCATACGGATCGATTTTGCCAGCTGCAGATGCAAAGTGCTTCTCAATCCCAGCATTGATGCCAAAAGAGAAAGCAGATGTCGCAGTTGTGATAGTCGTAGGGGTAGAAATCACGGTGTCCAAGTCGGATGTCTTCATCGAGGCGCTGTTGATGCCCAGACCGACACGCACGGCCAAGCCGCTCGAAATGTAGTAACGACCAAAAAACATTTCTTGTGGCACGACATTGCCCACTTGCGTAGGCGCGCCGAGCAAGCCGAGTGGATCCACGATGGTCTCACCACCAAGGCCGGTGTTGGTCCAGTTGGAGAGCGCTGTGTTAGCGATACCGTTGATGCGGAAACCAAAACCGATCGAACCAGCCTCAGGCTTCAATTGTGCTTGTGTAGCCGAAGCAAGACCGATCAGGGCGATCATAGCAAATGCAAATCTTTTCATAATTGTCTCAAATTTAGTTACGAGGATATTAAATGTAATTTAAAGATCGTTGCCTTGAGCTTTCCAGTTTTGACTTAAAAACTGTCGGCTTCAAGACACCACCACAAACTTATTGACTATCGAAATAGTTTCCAACAACTTAAAAAAAAATATGTGGAAAAAATGTGGATTAATTTTCTGACCAGCCAAATTTGCCCAACAAGGGCACAAATTGGTAGTTGCCATTCTTGACAATTTCCCATTCGTTGTCGGCCTTGCGGGTCACGATCGCCATTTGCTGCATCTCCATATCACCTACCGGGATGATGAGCATGCCGCCGATCGAGAGCTGCTTCTTGAGTGCTTCGGGGACCGAGGGACTTGCCGCTGTGACCAAGATGCGGTCATAGGGGGCGTATTGGGTCCAACCTTGTGAGCCATCGCCCCATTTCAAACGCAATTTGTAGCCCATGTCATCCAGCAATGCGGCTGCCTTGGCGTGGTGGACTTTGATGCGCTCGATGCTGAAGACCTTTGCTCCCATTTCGCAGAGCACTGCAGCTTGATAGCCTGATCCCGTCCCAATTTCCAGCACCTTCATGCCCGGCTTGAGTGCCAACATGCTACTTTGGAATGCAACAGTGAGCGGCTGACTGATCGTCTGCCCATCGCCGATGGGCAAAGGCCTATCCTCATAAGCTGCCTCGGTAAATGCACTTTCTACAAAGGCATGCCGGGGCACCTTGCGCATCGCAGCAATCACAGCCTCATCCTTGAGCCCCTTTTCAATCAACGAGCGAATCAACTTCTCCCGCATCCCCTTATGCTTATAACTATCGATCATCGCCGCAATTTAGGAAGAATTGCTGCAACCCATATAACTGTACAAAGTCTGCAATGAGAGTGGGTAAATGAATTTTCATTTGAGAGGGGATGTGGTATTTTTGCAAGAAAACAAAGAAAGGGTAGTATGATCAAAATCGGCATCATCGGTGTGGGCCACTTGGGCAGCATCCACTTGCGTTTATTGAAGGAAATCCCAGAATATGAGGTCATTGGCATCTATGACCGCGACGCTGAGCGTGCGGCTACCGTCGCTAAAGAGCATGACGTGCGCGCATGGGAAGACATGAATTCCCTCATCGACGCTTGTGACGCTGTGGATATCGTGACACCAACGATCGCACATTTTGAATGTGCAAAAGCTGCCCTCAAGCGCTTCAAGCATGTCTTCATCGAGAAACCGATCACCCACACCGTTGAGGAGGCCAAGGCCCTGATGCTACTCGCCCGTGAGGCAAACGTGAAAGCCATGGTGGGGCATGTGGAACGCTTCAATCCGGCCTACTTGTCGATCAAAGATCAGGAGCTGCGCCCCCTTTTCATCGAGTCACACCGCCTCGCCCAATGGAATCCCCGCGGAACTGAGGCATCTGTCGTGCTCGACCTCATGATTCATGACATCGATATCATCCTCTCGCTCGTCGGCGCGCCCGTGAAAAAGGTGAGTGCAAGCGGCGTAGCCGTCATCAGCGAGACGCCAGACATCGCCAATGCCCGCATCGAGTTTGACAATGGCGCCACCGCCAATCTCACGGCCAGCCGCATCTCCTTCCGCAACATGCGCAAGATGCGCCTCTTCCAACGCAAAATGTACCTGTCTGTCGATTTCCTCAACAAAACGAGCGAGATCATCCACATCAGCGATGGCGAGGCCAATCCAGATGCCGACAAAACCAAAGTGGAGTTCAAATCTGGCGAATCAACCAAAACACTGACATTTGAAAACCCCAAGGTCGTGCCCGTGAATTCGATCAAAATGGAGTTTGAAGAATTTGCCAAGGCGATCAACAATGATACTGAACCACCCGTGACCTTGGCGCAGGCAACTGCTGCGTTGGATACTGCCTATTTGATCATGGACAAAATCACCCAGTTATGCATCGTTTGAGTCGGCTATCTACCTTGCTATTGCCAGCACTGACCTTATTTGTGCTCGGTTGCGAAGTAATCAACCCCAAGGAGGATCTGCCAGCCTATATTTCCTTCAAGCATCCTCGCGTGGTGATCGATGAATCGACTGGATTCAGCACCGATGCTGGCGTGCGCAATCTCTGGCTCTACCATGCTGGCTTTTTGCAAGGTGCCTATCAGATCGATCCCGACATCGATACCAATGGAAAAGTGGTTCCTTTTTTGGAGCTAGATCGGTCCGATTTCTTCATCGACGGCGGCATTTTTGAAACTGGGCAATCCAGCTTTCAAATCCCCTACCCTTTTTGGGACCGCGTCTCATTTACCTGGGCAGCCACACCGATGGATACCTTGGTGATCACACCGCTCTTTCACTACATCGACCCCAGCCTCTACGAAACCCCTGTCGATGAGAAATTTGAGGGTGGATCGATTGGTTTTACACGATTCTCATCCGGCATTCCCCCTGTATCGGCACCCGACTCGACATCGTTTTTCACGCTCAACAACAACGACGTCTTCCAAGGCAACGGCGCTGGACACGTGAATTTTTTTGCCGACAAACGTTGGTTTGAGACGATCAATTCCATCCCCTTTCTTACGGACCAAAGCAGCAATATATTTGCCGAAATCACCTATAAAAGTACCATCTCTTTTCAGGTAGGCCTTGTCTATCAGAGCGCTTCGGGTGTTGCAGTCCAGCCGATCGTTTCGGTAAGCCCAAGTGGTGAGTGGAACACGATCTATGTACACATGATCACCGAGGTGAGAAATATCATCAATGCAAATGGTCCCAACACGATTTTTTGGTTGTGGCTCAAAGCAGATGGCGAAAAGAAAGATGGCTATATTCGCTTCGATGATATCCGTGTCATCAGGGAGAAGTAAAACCCCCAATGAATCGAATTGCGAAGGCTTTATTGTATTTTGGACTCGACGTGGTGGCGTCGTTTGGGGTATGGATGCTGTTTTTCTTGATGCGTCGTTACCTGTTTGAAGGCGATACATTTTCCTACAACGACACCAAAGCCATCATGCAACTGCGCAATGCAGGCATTATCGCCACATATTGGGTGATTTTGTATGGCATTGGCGGATTGTATTCAGATCCCTATCGCAAATCGCGCTTGCGGGAAATGGTGCAAGTGCTGCAATCCACAGGTGTGGGCGTGCTCATCTTGTTTTTCACCATTTTTTTGGATGATCCCAAGCCGATCACGACCTCTTGGTACTTCTATTTCACCTATTTCCTCTTGCAATTTGTCGTCGTGAGCATCTTGCATTTTATCGTCTCTACGAATACCAATATTCGCATCAGGCGGCGCAAGATCGGCTTCCCGACGATCATCATCGGTTGCGGGCCGAGCGCCCTCAAGCTCTACAACGATCTGGAAAGCCGCAGGCGCTCCTTGGGCTTTGATCTCCAAGGCTTTCTCTCATTGCCCGACAAAGCAACCAACCTCTTTACTGGCAAACTCAAAAACTATGGCGAACTCGCGCGTGTGCATGAGATCATCAACAGCCGCAAAATCGAGGAGGTGATCATCGCCCTCGACAAGGAAGATCAGGAAAAAATCGTGGAGGTGGTCGACCTGCTTGAGACGACAAATGCCCGCATCAAGATCGTGCCCGGCATTTATGATTACCTGCTCGGGCGGGTGCGCACGACCCATATGTTGGGTTCGCCGCTCATCGAGATCAATCCCAAACTGCTATCGAATGCAGAGGCCTTTTTCAAGCGCGGATTTGACGTGACAGCCTCCATTTTTACGCTCATTTTCCTCACTCCCCTCTTTATCACGCTGGCGATCATCATCCGTTTGGATAGCAAGGGGCCGATTTTTTACAGACAAGAGCGCATCGGCAAGGGCGGTAAACCCTTCAAAATCATCAAATTTCGCACGATGCGCACAGACGCAGAGGCCGCAGGCCCCGCATTGAGCACAGAAAATGATCCCCGCATCACGCGTGTGGGCCTTTTCATGCGCAAAACCCGCCTCGACGAGTTTCCACAATTTTGGAATGTATTGAAAGGTGAAATGAGCATCGTCGGGCCAAGACCTGAGCGGCAGTTTTTCATCGATCAGATCGTGAAAATCGCCCCACACTATCGCCATTTGCACCGCGTGAGGCCTGGCATTACCTCTTGGGGCCAGGTAAAATATGGCTATGCAAGCACCGTCGACGAGATGGTGGAGCGCATGACCTACGATGTGCTCTACATTGAAAATATCTCCTTGATGCTTGACATCAAGATCTTGATCTATACCGTACTTGTGATGGTGGAGGGCCGGGGAAAATGATCATTCTCTTTTCAAATACCCTCATTTTGTCCTGAGATTCATGCTCCGCGAATTGCCCAAACCCCTCGTAGCAGTCCCCACCATCACGGCGGCTCAGATGCAATTGGTGAACCGGCTGCTGGCTGAGGAATATTCGATCGATCCCCTCACCGCCATCGACATGGGTGGTAGGCACCTCGCCCATTTGGCACGGATACAGTTTCTCAAGGGCCGCGCCGATGGCAAAAGCATCGTCGCCCTCGTCGGCAATGCCTACAAAGGCGCTGTCGTCTTGGCAGCTGCCCGCCGCCTGCACCAATGGGGCGCCAATATGAGGCTGGTGCTCAGCCACCCGATCGAGGACTATGAAGGGCTCGTGAATCCCTATTTGGAGCGCGCGCAGCGGCAGGGCGTGATCATCGTCGAGCAGCCTAGTCAGGGCGGGAATTTGACGCTGGACGGACTCATGGGCTTGAATTGGCAAGGTGATCCTGCGGGGCGCATTGCAGAGCTTATCGATTGGGCCAACCGGCAGCTTACGCCCGTACTCGCGATCGAGCTACCAGCGGGTGTGGATGTGGACACGGGACAGGTGCGTCGCCCATGCATGCGCGCAAGCGCGACGCTCGCACTTGGACTGCCCAAAACGGGCATCCAGAAGGATATTGCTAGGCCCATGGTGGGTGAGATTTTTCTGGGTGACGTCGGCGTACCGCCTGCGTTGTATGAAGCACCTGGACTGGCAATGAAGGTAGGCACCATCTTTTGCGAATCTGATATTGTGCGGATACGCTGAGCTGAGGCTTGGCGAATCGCATTAGGGCCCTCCCCCATCACCTCCCAAAATTCTGCACCCAATTGTAAGTCGTTCCCATCTTCATGGTCGTGCCTTGGATCAGGTAGCATCCCACTACCGTCCACGAGGCGTCGAGCATATTGTAGCGATGCCCACGGTTGCTGATGCCGCCGTCGATGAGCAGGTTGATGACTGATTTACGGGGATCTAGTGAGCCGCTACCTTCCAAATTTTCATTGCCATAGTTGAGCGCCTTGCATTGTTTGAGGATACGATCCCAAGGCGCTGATCCGTCGCTGCCCGTATGATCCAAAAATCCTCGTTTGGCACAGTCCAAACCATGTGCTTTGGCGGCATCGAAGACGCATTGCATCGGTTGCAGGATCGATTTGGGAGGCATCGCATTCAACTCCTCGATGAGCTCTGTGCCAGCGACGTAATCGTCGTGTGACAATCCCCAACCGCCATTGGCCATCTCGTGCATCGAGGTGGCGACGATTTGGGCATAGACCTTGGGATAGGCGCGCACAAAATTGATTTCCAACACCATGCGCTTCTCTGCGGCAGTCATGTAGCTGATATTTTTGGCAGTGTTGAGCTTTGTAAAATCGACTTTGGAGGAGTCGACCTTGCCGGTGTAGGTATAGGTTTCGTTCACGCGGTCGCAGCGATAGCCCCAGCTGTAATAATAGGTCTCTCCATCAGGGCTAAAGGCAATGCCAATGTATTTGCAATTGGGGTCGGTGATATTGGTGTAGAAGTCGAAGACTAGATCCATCGCCTCAAATTTGCTACCGATCCCATGCATGCCAGCGCTGTTGCCACAAAGATCGTTTTTGCCCTTATACTCGGGATCGAGATTGGTCCCGGCGAGCAGTGTCTTGCACTGTGCTTCCAAGCCTGGATCCCAGATCGCCAAATCTATCGGCTTGGATTTGGCCAATTGCTTCGCAAACAATGCATTGCGTTCTGCCACCTCAGGATGGTTTTTCAGGAACAAATTGGGATTGGTACGCGCCTCATTGATGAGCTTGATGGCCTTGATCGTCACCGGATTTTGTTGGGCGATGGCAAAGCAGCAGCATAGGACAAAACAGCAGAGGAAGATTATTTTTCGCATCATCGGTGAGATCAACGGTAAGGTAACGTGGGAAAGCCAAATACGTTACACAAATGAGGTGCCAATCATGGCAGAACGATGGTTTTGGGATAATGTGCAATTGAGGAAGCAGCATCCCCAAACACCAATAACACCGGCCGAAACGGTTCTACTTGTTCCTGATGCAGGGCAAGCCTGAATTCAGAATTCTTGCTGGCATTCCACCCCGCGTCCAAGGCTTGTTCGATGACGCTTTTTATCATTGCTGGCTTGATTTGGATATTGTGCTCCATTCCCAAAAAACCATCGATACTCGTTCCATAAACATGAAGAATGAGGCGTCCTTTGGGATTTTCATTCGCTTCAATCGCAACCGTGATCCTTGTTTCCGCAACCGATCCCAATCGATACCGCTGTGCAAAAGCTAGCCATTCGGGATCGACCTTGCCAGGATCCAGTTGCCAGTCTGAGACCAGCCGATCACGTGAGGCTAGCCACCGATAGGCCTGCTCGCGGCAAATGATTTTTCGTGAACCTTTTTTGGGGATGGCCATTTCGGGGAATCTTGAATTTGAACCATCAGCAACTACAGCTTCAAAACCGTCTTCGCAAACAAGGCGACGACGACCGCAAGCGTGGTGTAAGCTCCGATTTTGAGCCATTCCGGCACCTTCATGCCATTTTTCTTGAGGACTTTGGTCGCATCCTCTTCATTCTTGCCTTGCATTTTTTGAAGAATGGCCCAGTACTCCCAGCAGATTTTGGCCCATCCCACCGTGAATATGAGGATGCTCGCTTCCCAAAAGCTAGCCGCTTCCAGCTCCCAAAACCGAATCGCAAACAAGACCTGCAATGCCAATCCGGCTATGACGACCATGGCAAAAGCCAAGCGCATAGCCCGGTGCAAGCCTAGGTAAATGATGCTCGTGCGCAGGCCTGCGGCCTTGTCCTCGGTGTAATCCTCGGCGGTATTGAGCATGATGATGCCCATTTGATGGATGCCATAAGCCGCAAAAATGCCCCACAGCAGCCCAGAAGGCAGCCCGTTGACGACGACGGCCGCATAGCCCATCGGCCCAAAAAAGATGATTCCCCAGAGACATAACAACTGCCAGAGGCCACGCGACTTGAATTTGAAGGGCTTGGCTGAGTATTGCAACCCGATGAGCAAGCCCAAAATCGTCACGGGGACGAGGTAGAGCCGATCGCTGAGCACACTCGCCCAAACCGTGAGCGCCAATGCCAAGATTACCGAAACGGCCATTTGTATTTTCACATTGCGCTTGCCCAATTCATAGACGGCGTTAGAAAGGTGGCTTTTGTAGATGGCGTCGAGCTCGTAATCGGTGAGGCAATTGATGATGTCGCCGATGTTGAAGAGCAAGGTGAGCGCCGCAAGACCGATCCACAAGGCTGGCTGCGCCAAATCTGCCCAACTCTGAACGCAAAGCAGCAGCGGGATCAAAAAAATCGGTAGCTCAGCCACAAAAAACTCTTTGCGGCGGATGGTCATGCTGTGCTTGAGCATGCGCAAAAAGCTCGGCTTGGGGCGATGCAAGACATTGATGCGCTGGATGTAGCGCTCATGCGGATTTTTGAAAGCTTCGCGCCCATGCAACAAAAGGTGATTGTCGGCCATGGCGATATCGCCGCTCTCCCACCGGTGCACATACATGTGCGTGGGATCATACATCAAGCCTTGCAACTCGCTGATAAAATCCGCTTGCGTCTGCCCCTGCAAGCCATGCACCTCCAATTTCACTGGATTCAGATCGTCGACTGGCTCGGCAAATCGCATTACCGGAACCTGATCCACGACATGCGGCGCGACCAGCTTTTGATGGATTTTGCCACCATAATGCACGATTTTTTCTGTGGAATAGGTGATCTCAATCTGTTGCCAAGCTGCCAATTGCGCAGGTGTCGCCTGCGCCAAGATGCCTGCAGTGTCCACAAATGTTGTCCCGCCCAGGTCGGCCTTGTCGGGCGCCACGATGCATTGAAACAGAATCACATGCGGAATCTTCCCTGCAAATGCGCCATCCCAATGCAAGGGCACCGCATGATCGGTAAAAATGTAGTTTTCCGCATCGGGCTTTACCTTGAGGTCGTTGATCGCGCCAAATGGCCATTGCAGGGGCTCGCCGAGCTGCTGCCCATACAAAGCAAAATCTTGCTTGGGCATGATTTCAAATCCTCTGAATACAAGCACTTTGTATTCCCTGAGCCATTCAAAAATCTGGTCTTGCGCGATTGACTGCAGGTCGCCATGACCTGTCGTGTCCACAACCACGGCGCCAAAAGGTTGGAGGGTTTGTATTGCGAAATTGTTCATTTGTTGAGTGTGGTAAAATGGTCGTCTCGGCCATCGCGCGCCACGGGTTGCGCGCCCATCTCCAGGGCTTGCTTGCGTTTCATCAAGGTGTAACCGTCGTCGCCGAGCACGATGACACCGTGCCAAGGCGTGAGCCAATTGTCGGTCGCGCGGGTCAATTGGACGCCGATTTTGTCGGAGTGCGGATGGTAGGGATGAATGGAAAGCCGCAGCGCCTCGGGGTAAATCTGAGCCAAAAACCGCGTCCAAGCATTGCTATGCTGTATCACTTGCAGGGCAATGCTTTTGGAAAGCTCCTTGTTTTTGCTGGCAGACAATTCTGGATGCAAAACCAGCCGATCCTCGACGATGAAGCGATGGATGCCATTGAAGAGGTGCACGAAGGCCTCACTGGTTTTGAGGCGTGCGTGCAGGTCCTCGATCGGTTCGGCATAAACGCCCAGCACATGGGCGCGCGCGGCGTCGAAATCGTAGCCGGGCAGGAGTTCTTCCAAATTCAAGATTTCGACTTGCTCGATGCCTGCTGCGGCGATCATCCCTCGCAAGTGCGCGACGTAGGCGGTGATATCGGCATCGCTGACCTCTACCAATTCTGAAAAAATGCGGCCGTCGGAACAAATCGTGACATGCGCGCCAGGGGGATAAATGGCTTTGATTTCGTCGCAGAGGCCCTGCAAGGTTAGCAACGCAATTTCTTCGCCCAAGTCAGGTAGCTTGCCGAGTGTTTTTTGCGGGTTGGGGGACTTGGCGGGGAAAGCTGGCAATACAAAATGGATCGGTTTACCAGCAGCCACAAAATGCTCGACCTTGTTGATGTGCAGGTTAATGCAGGCCTTGCATGCGCCTGTTTCACAGTCATGCGCGGGCGCAATCAGTTTGCGGTGCTGAAAAATCTGCTTCAAAATCGCCGCTGACACAGCATGCACGTCGCTTGCAGTATCCCCAACAAAGCGCGTGGCCCATTGGCCAAGATCTTTGATGAAGGGGAAAAACGGCAGCAAGAATGAGGTGTCCTTGGCCTTTTTGAGCATGCGGGCCGCCATCGCAACCGAACCGGCGCTCTCTTGCAAATCCCCGCCCTGTACATGCAGCAGCAGGAGCGTCCAATGCAGCAGGTACAATGCCGCAGGCAGGCTTTCCACCTTCTTTTTCAGCCGTTTCGCATCCGTAGCGCCTTCAATCACTTGCCTGATCGTCGCCAAGCCTTGCTGCCGGATGTAAGCCGTTCGCGGTGAGCCCACGCCCACCTTGTCGTTGCGCAACAGGTAGCCCATCATGCCTGCCAAGGCATCGCAATAGGGATCCATGAGCTTCAATTTCAGCAACATCGCAGCCTCAAAGCGCTCGTGCAGCTTTTCGGTTTCGATATTGCCGACGGCGATTTGCCAGTCGGCATTGATGCATTGGTAGAGCTGCAAGACGATGTCAAACTTGCTGCCGTAGTGCCGGTAGAGCTCCTGCTCATCAATGTCGAGGGCTTGCGCGATTTGAGCCATGGTCACATGGTCAAATCCCTGCTTGGAAAACAAGTCTGTGGCTGCGCTACGGATTTTGAATTGTAGGATTTCGGTGTTGGGGTTCATGCTTGAAATTAGTCAAAATTTTCAAGCTACTGATCCCGCTCCTCGTATCGCTTGCCTTTCCACTCCAAGACGCGGTCGTGGTCGACGACCAGGTCGTGAAAACCATCGGTCTTGCTCGGCAACACGCCGAGCCGCTTGAATGGCGTGCCATCCTGCATCACACCGCCATTTCCAAAAGCCAAACTCCACATCACCCTCCCCCACTGCGGCCAATACATGCCTGTGATATGGTCCATCTTGCCGTCACCATCAAGGTCAAAATTCAGATCGATCTTGGCGGATTTGTCGACGGTATCATAACAGGCGACTTTTAATTCTGCGAGGGCCTCCAAGTCAATCGGCTTGAGTAAATCGATGCGGTTCAGTTCACCTTCCCTCACCTCAAAAACTTCTTGCGTCTTGTATTTCCCGTAGGCATCCAAGCTGCTGTTTTCGATTTCGATGGCCCATTTCCCATTGGATTGCTGCAAATGTGGCAGGTGCAGGGCAGCGCCTTGCGGCTTGCTCTGATGGTATTGACCATGGCCACGGTAGGAAACCACCGAAAATTGCCGTGGGCAGCACTTGCCCTCTGCGAGGTCGCCGACGATCAAATCGATCCACCCATCGCCATCCAAGTCTTCCTCGGCGACGATTTCCAGCAAGCGGCCAGCAGTGCGCGGGATCACGACGATCTTTTGGCCATCAAATTGCCCCCAAAGTTCGTCTTGCAAAGTGCCTTCGACCTCCACCAATTCAAAATCGCCAAAGCGTGCCCGCGTTGTTTCAGGCCCGTCGGCATAGTTCCAGATCAAGGCGTCGAGCGAATCGGCGCGTCGCTGCGGCCCGCTGATAGGATGCTCCAGCGGTTGCTGACTTTTGGCACAACCGATTGGAAGCAGCAAGGCGATGGTGATACAGCGGAGGCAGGTTTTGGGAATGCGGTCGTAATGCAGCATTGCCTTGTAGCGTTGCAACAAGCTTGTCGAAAAAATTGCCTCACAAGATACTGACCACATACTTTTCAAAGGTATTTCAAAACCATCGAAAAGGGAATCCCATCTGCTCGCAATTAATCCACGTTTGTCGATTTCTGTCGCAAGGATCGCACTATCCAGAGGACTACCCCTCCACAAAATGCGGCACAAATCCCCCCTGCACACAACCGGGCACGGGAATAAGGTTGTCGCCCTTGATGTCGCAGTCGGCGATACTGGTCATCGCTTGGTACCAAGACTTTGCGTAGCGCTTGTCGAGCTTCTCCAATTCCACCAAAATGTGAAATCCGCCCCGGGTCTTGAGGATTTTGAGGCAATCGACATTCAGGCTTTCCCGCGCCACCGACATCACCGACTCCAACGCTACATGGTCATAATCCAGATCGAAATAGACCTTGCGCGCGCAAGCCTTTTGGATCTCAGACATGACCTCCTGATGCGGATTGTAGCCGTTGTAGGGCTTGGTGATGAGCTGCGCAAACTTGATGAGGGAGGCTTTTGCGGCCTCCTCCAAGCTTCGCGGATTGGGATTGATGTACAGCGCGAGCGATGCTTGGGGAATGTCAGTGCCCTTGTTGCTATACGATCCGACGGGACATTCCAATTGCTTGATTTTGCTGAAGAGGAGGTCCTTGTCGGATGTGAAGCGCTTCAATTGTGCCTTGTCAGAAGTCAAAACGCCGGGCGCAACATATTTGCTGCGCGCAAGCAAGGTCACATAATAGGTTTCGCCCTTGCGCAGCGCAGGCAGCCAATCGATGAAGCTGCGCAGGAGCGCCTCGTCTTGGATGATGCTGTAATTCATTCTCCTAAATATTACAAAGCCCCTGCGATGATCTCATCGACGACCAGCGGATCGAGCAAGGTACTCGTGTCACCGAGGCTCTCGGTTTCGCCCTCGGCTACCTTCCTGAGAATGCGCCGCATGATCTTGCCGCTGCGCGTCTTGGGCAGGCCCGTCACAAACTGGATCTTCTCGGGCTTGGCGATCTTGCCGATCTCGTGGGCCACCGTCTCATAAATCTCGCCACGGGCAAGCTCCTGATCGACTGGCATTTCCCTGCAAATCACAAATGCATAAATTCCCTGCCCCTTGATCGGATGCGGATAACCGACGACGGCACTCTCGACCACAAGCGCGTTTTGATTGATGGCATTCTCAATCTCGGCGGTGCCGAGCCGGTGACCTGAAACATTGATCACATCGTCCACACGCCCGATGATGCGGTACATGCCGTTTTCATCGCGGCGGGCGCTGTCGCCTGTAAAATAGTGGTGCTTGAAGCCGCTGAAATATGTGTTGTAGCACCGCAAATGGTCGCCATAAGTGGTGCGCAAGATCGATGGCCATGGAAACTTGATCGTCAGGTAACCCTCGACGCCATTTTCCAGGATTTCATTGCCTGCCTGATCGAGCAAACAAGGCTGTATGCCCGGCAAGGGCAATCCAGCATAGCTCGGTTTCATTGGGCTGTGCCCGCCGAGGCCCGAAATCATCACGCCACCTGTCTCGGTCTGCCACCACGTGTCGACGATCGGGCAGCGCTCCTTGCCGATGTGTACATGGTACCATTGCCAAGCCTCGACATTGATCGGCTCGCCGACGGTGCCGAGCATGCGCAGGGAATCCAAACTGTAGCTCAGCACGTGATCCAGTGGCAAGGCCATCAGGGCGCGAATCGCCGTCGGTGCTGTATAGAAAATGTTGACGCCATGCTTGTCGATGAGCTGCCAAAAGCGTCCCGGATCGGGGTGGGTCGGCACGCCTTCAAACATCATGGTGGTGGCCCCGCAGAGCAGGGGGCCGTAGGTGATATAGCTGTGTCCGGTGACCCAGCCGATGTCGGCGGTGCACCAGAAAACCTCGCCGGGCTTGTACTGAAATACATTTTGGAATGTATAGCCCGCATAGACCATGTAGCCACCGCAGGTGTGCACAACGCCTTTGGGCTTGCCGGTCGAGCCGCTCGTGTACAGGATGAAGAGCATGTCTTCGGCATCCATTTCCTCAGCGGGGCAGTCGTCGCCGACCAATTTGAGCTCGTCATGGAGCCATACATCGCGGCCAGCCTCCATGTGGGGCGACCAGTCGCAGCGATTGGCGACGATCACGCGCTCGACCGTCGGGCAGGTGTGCAGGGCCTCGTCCACGACGCGCTTGGCGGGAACTTGCTTGGCTCCACGCGCAATGCCGTCGCTGGTAATCACGACTTTGCAAGCGGCATCCTGAATCCTGTCGGCCAACGAGGTGGCTGAAAAGCCCGCAAATACGACGGAGTGAACAGCCCCCACGCGGGCGCAGGCGAGCACCGCAAACATGAGCTCAGGGATCATGGGCATGTACAGGCAGACGCGATCACCCGTTTGCACGCCATTGCGCTTAAGCACATTCGCGAAGCGGCAAACCTCCAAGTGCAGTTGCTTGTAGGTAAATCGTCGCACGTGCTCGGTGATGTCATTGGGTTCCCAGATGAGCGCGACTTGGTCGCCACGCGTTTCCAGGTGGCGATCGAGACAATTTTCGGTGATGTTGAGTTTGGCATTTTGAAACCAGCGCACATCGGGCCCCTCAAATGTCCAATCCAAAACCTTGTCCCAGGGCTTGCGCCACTCAAAATGGGAGGCTATTTCGGCCCAAAAGCCCTCAGGATCAGCAACGCTGTGGGCATAAGCTGCTTCATATTGCTCAAATGACTGAATCTCGAAACTCATCTTCCGTGGTATTTGGGCAATAAATTAGCGATTTTGGGTGAATGCCAATGGTTTTCTTACGAAAATCAGGTTTTCGCTCTCTTTCACGGAATCGATTGAGCTGAAGCTGTATCATGAGGTACTGCCATTCAGGATCGGAATCGGCAGTTTAGAAACTGCCCCTTGATTTGCCGATGACAAAAGACAATTGTAGCATCAATTTGGTTTGCATGCGCTCCGATTTGGAGCAGCGGGGACCACTAGATAATTTCCAGCCTAGAAAGCAATTCCTTGCGGTAATTAGGGCCGATCGGAATCGCCGTTTCCACGCCATCCACCCAAATTTGGTCCTGATCGATGGTATGAATGGCCTCAATCAAAACAATGTAACTGCGATGCACCCGGCAGTGGATGCTCGGATCTAAGCGTGCCTCGACCGATTTGAGGCTGCGGAGCACCCGATAGCTTGTATTTCTAGCGGTAAAACTCAAATAGTCTTTTTGGGCTTCAATGACCAAGAGATCAGTGCGCTTCAGGCGTTTGATGCCGCCCTCGGTGCGCACATAGAGCAACGCTGCAAAGGATTCCTGCTGCACGCGGACTTCATAGCCTTGTGTTAAGGCCGCATTTAGCGTGTTTTCGGGGTCGAATCCGAGGGATTCCTTGGTTGCCGATTGCCTACGCTGGACGCTCGTACCGGATCGGCCCACCCCTTCGGGCTGCCGTTGTTCACTTGGGACAAAGCTGTCGACGTTGAACAAGATCGGCTCGACGGCTCCGCGCTCAAAAAAATAACTTTCCTCAGCACCAACGATTATCAATCGAGGTCTCTGAGCCTCAGGTAACGTCTGCAATGCCGAGAGCACTGCCTCAGCTGAAGCCAATTCTGAAACAAAGAAGTTTACGCGGTTTGTTTGGTGCCATTCGATTGCAGCCATTGGAGTGGATACGCAGCCGATCACCTCCACAAAACGAACCTGCCCCAGAAACTGAGTTATGCGATCTGGGATTCCAGATGCTGCACCAATGTATAAGCAACTTAGGGCCATGCCAACCTCTTTGAATTCCCCACTGGTCAAAAGCGCCAAGGGAAAGTACGAAGATCGTGATTCAATTTTAAGGTATGCGAGCCGACTTTTGGGAGATATTAGAAAGATAAGGTGCGTTTGGGAGCGACGCTTATGGTGCAAAACCGCCCAAAATGCGCTTACTCATACTTGACGTTTGCATCAAATTTTTTCATGAGCATGCGCAAAGCAGGGTTTTTGGTGAGCATTTGGTCCAATTTTTCCTCGTTGGTGTAGGGCCGTTTGTCGTTGGGATTGGCAGCCAATTCCACAATTTCCATTTCCAGCAACAAATTTGGGACATTGGTATGCAGGCGCATGAAGTCAATTACATGTCGCTCGTCGGCCAACTGCTTGCGCACGACTTCGCTCGGGACAGATTGGATCCATTTGTTGTGATCGAGTCGATAGGCATCTTGCCGCAACAAAGACACAATTCTAAAAAGTCCATCCCCACTCAATTTATCCAAAAGCTTGGCGTAGGCAGCATCAAAGATTTCTTTTGAGATGACCACCCGCGTGTCATAGGCCACAAATGCTTCTGCTTCTTCCTCATCTTGCTTGCTGCCGACCACGTTCATGTCTACATCGTCGAGGCTTTTCGGAATCACGAATGGCCCCTTCATGATGCGCGTGCGCTTCACCTCTGGATTCAGTGGATTGAAGGGCCGATCTTCGACCACGGTCATAGGCACCTCTGCGGATACAGCAGCGTTTCCCGTGACACTTAGGTTTTGAGCGCCTACCCGGTCGCTAGACTTTTTTTTTTCTTGGTCTTGCGCCAGTGAGATTGCGTGCTGCAGGTGTGCGAGCTTCATGAGCGCGAGCTCGACGTGCAATCGTGGATTGACTGCGTTGCGCAAAGCCTGCTCGGAAGCAGCACAGAGATTAAACGCATTGAGGAGAAGTGTCGGCGTGACAGCGAGCACCTGCTCAGTGTATTGTTTTCTCACGTTGTCGCTGATTTCCAGCATGCCCACGGTTTTGGGAGTGCGTGCGACGAGCAGATTTCTAAAATGCTCCGTGAGCCCGACCAAGAAGTCTTTCACCTCAAATCCCAAGTCGATCACCTCATTCAGCATCACCAACAGCCCCTCATAGTCAGCGGTGAGCATCATCTCGACACTCTTGAAGTAGTAGGCATAGTCGAGCACATTCAGATTCTCGACGACAACCTTATAAGTAATGTGTCGATTGGAGAAACTGACGATTTGGTCAAAAATGCTCAAGCCATCTCGCAAGCCGCCGTCGGCTTTAAGGCCGATGAGTTGCAGCGCGTCAAATTCATATTCGATTCCTTCTTTTTCGCAGATGCTTTTCAGGTGCTCTGCAACTGCATCCACTTTGATGCGCTTGAAGTCAAATTTTTGCACCCGAGACAGAATCGTAGGGAGAATCTTGTGCTTCTCAGTGGTCGCCAAGATGAAAATTGCGTGTGCAGGCGGCTCTTCCAGCGTTTTGAGGAATGCGTTGAAGGCTGCCGAGCTCAGCATGTGAACCTCATCGATGATGAACACGCTTTTTTTGCCGGAGGCAGGCACATAGCGCACCTGGTCAATGATCTTGCGAATGTCTTCTACGGAGTTGTTGCTCGCGGCATCAAGCTCATGAATGTTGAGACTGCGGCCTTCATTGAAGGTGACACAGCTTTCACAGGCATTACAAGCCTCACCATCCTCTGGAGGATTGGTGCAGTTGATAGCCTTAGCCAAGATGCGCGCACAGGTCGTCTTACCGACTCCCCTGGGTCCTGAAAATAGAAATGCATGCGCCAATTGGCCCATTTTGATGGCATTCTTGAGCGTATTGGTCACATGGGACTGGCCCACTACCGAATCAAAGGTAGCTGGCCTATACTTGCGAGCTGAAACAACAAATCCTTCCACGATGGCAAAGCTAAAAGAAAAAAAGAAAAATGACTTTTAGATTGGGCATTGCTGGCGGGAATGTGGATATCTCTATGCGGCGACAAGGCGAATTCCAGCGGAAAGGCTGCGTTTGGCAGAAGGGAAAGCCGTGTTGCGATATTTTCGAGGAATTTGAATTTTGTGGTTGACAAGCACGATAAATTGCCTAAATTTGTCCCTCGTTTCGAAAATCCTAGACTGTCGTCTATGGAGAAGAACTAAAATGATTGATTTTCAATGGCACTTGAAGTGAGCATTGACCTTTCAGGGGTAAAAGTCAGCTACGAAACCACCTTTATGGTGATTCCTGAGCTTTCAGAAGCCGACTATCGTAAGGTCACCAAGAAATTTGAAGACCTCATCGCCAAAGGCGATGGAGAAATCACCAACATCGAGCACTGGGGACAGAAGAAACTGGCCTACACAATCGACAAACGCAACAACGCCTATTATTGCTACGTGGAGTTTACTTCACCGACAGCTGTGATTGCCAAGATGGAGCAAGAGTTCCTCTATGATGATTCCGTGATCCGTTTTCTCACCGTGCGTGTAGAAAAGCACCATGCCGCTTTTAACAAAAAGCGCCGTGAGCAAGGTTTCGGCAAGAAAAAAGAGGAAAAGAAATAACTCAGGAGGGAACGCATCATGTCATACGGTAAAAGCAAAGACAGAGGCATAGGCCCGACGGCTGTGAATCAGATCAAGTCGGCCAACATGCCCAAAAAATATTGCCGCTTCAAGCGCAATGGGATCAAGTACATTGACTACAAAGACCCTGAGTTTTTGAGGAAATTCTTGAACGACCAAGGCAAGATTTTGCCACGTCGCATCACAGGCACAAGCCTGAAGTATCAGCGCCGCCTCACAGTGGCCGTCAAGCGTGCCCGTCACCTTGGCCTTCTTCCTTTCGTAACCGATACTATCAAGTAAGAACATGGACGTAATTCTGAAGAAATACCACAAAGATCTCGGTGAGAAAAACGACATTGTTTCGGTGAAACCGGGATTTGGCCGCAACTTCCTGATCCCGCAAGGCATCGCGATCATGGCTACGGAAACCAACCGTAAGATCCATGCCGAAAACATGCGTCAGGCTGCCCACAAGAAGGATCACATCAAGAATGCCGCCTTGGCAATCTCAGAAAACCTCGACAAAACCACCTTGACCATCGAAACCCTCGCTGGCCCAGATGGCAGGTTGTTTGGTTCTGTGACCGCCCTCATGGTTGCAGCGCAACTCGAAGCCAAAGGTTTCGAAATCGAGCGCCAACGCATCACATTTGAAGCACCGATCAAAGAAGTCGGTAGCTATAATGTGAACATTGACCTGCACAAAGAAGTGAAGGCCAAAGTGAAAATCGAAGTCATCGCGACCAGCAAGTAATTGCAGGTCACAGATGTAGCATAGGACGGCTGCCCCACAGGGCAGCCGTTTTTTTGTGCCGCATGTGGCCGTGAATCACCCGGCCATCTGCAATGCTGTCGGCCCAGCGTCGACGCTCACCGACAGCATATTCATCACCAGGCTGATCATCACCGGCTTTTGTTCGGGGTCGGACTCTGCCACCAACAAAGCCAGGGCCGCCAAGCCAATGTCATTGATCACAGGAAAGCCCTCGGTATCCAAGAGGCGATCGTTGCGGTCGAGAAAATCGACGAAGAGGTAGGCGGCACAACGCTTGTTGCCGTCTACAAATGGATGGTTTTTGATCATGAAATAGAGCAAATGCGCTGCCTTGCTCTCGATGCTAGGATAGGCATCCTCCCCAAAAACCGTGAGCTCGAGATTACCAATCAAAGCCGAAAGGCCATCGCCATTTTCCCTTGCAAAAAGCTCGGTCGCCTCCCCGCGCCGAATGAGTTGATGCTTGAGTGCTTGCAAGGCTGCCCTGATCTCGGCAACGGGAGCCAAAATGCCACCAGGTGCTGCATTAGGTTGGCTCAAGAGCCCCTCATCAAATCGCTGCAACAACACAAAGGTTTGCGCATAGCGCGTTGCGATGTCTAGCAATCCATGAGTGGCAGTGGCCTGCGCATCGAGGTGCTTAGCCGTCTTACGGATCAGCCGCATGGCGGCATCCAACTCCAAGGTATTTGCTTCAAGGCGCTTGCGGTCCAAGGTATAGCCCTTGGTCAAGTGCTCACGCAAAACATTGGTCGCCCATTGCCTGAAGCGCGTACCCTTGATGGAGTTCACACGGTAGCCCACCGAAATGATCATGTCCAGGTTGTAGGCCTTGTTGACGTAGGATTTGCCATCCGAACCAGTTATCCGGAAATTCCGGATAACTGAATTCGGTTCCAATTCGTCGGTGCGCAAGATGTTCCTGATGTGCTCATTGATCGTGCGCACATCTTTTTCAAAGAGACTAGCCATCTGCTTTTGCGTAAGCCACAACGTGTCATAGTCCATTCTCACCTCCGCCAATGGCTCGCCATTGTCATTGAGATACAGCATTACATCTTTTACAGTGTTTTCCATTTTGTTTCACAATTAGGTTTTCCCACGATTTCCAACATCTGCCCCCGCACGCTTATGAACCACCTCCCCTACCCCTGTAGACGACGCAAATCATGAAAATAGCTTGCTGTAACCAATGAGACGTCATACGCCTCAAAAGCATCACCGCCATCCAATCACAGATCCTAATGATTCGTTGTTGTCCCCCGCATGCCCTCGCAAAAACGTAGAACAAAGCTGGGGAAAATAAATTAAATTAGCAAATTGTTTGCATAAATGGCCTGCAACAAACTAAAAAGCTTTTTATATTAGCTACTACTCGTGGCGCAAGGCCTCAATCGGATCCAAGCGAGCAGCTTTGCGAGCGGGGTAAAAACCTGCGCCTACGCCCACAAAGAAGCAAATCATGAACCCACCAATCACCCAATTCCACGGCACCACAAAGCCCGTTCCGAGCAATAAACCCACGATATTACCCACCACGATCCCGAAGCCGATGCCCAGGATCCCGCCGAGTTGGGTGATCACGCTAGCCTCGGTGAGGAATTGGAGCATAATCTGACCGCGCGTCGCCCCCAATGCCTTGCGCAAACCAATTTCTTTGGTACGCTCAGTTACCGAGACCAGCATGATATTCATCAAACCGATCGAGGCACTCACCAGTGTGATCATGGCAATCAAAGTGGCTGACCACGTGAGGTAACGTAGGTTTTCCATAAAATTGCCGAGGATTGCCTCCAATTTGATGATGCCAAAATCGGGTTCTTCCGCTGCTTTTACCTTACGTATGCGCCGCATCAACCCCTCTGCCTCGGAAACTTGCTCGTCCATTTGCTCGACGTTCATCGCATAAACGTGCAGGCTGAAGCTGCGATCGTTGACGTAGAAGTCCTTTTGCATGGTGGTAATGGGGATGATTGAAATGCGGTCTCCACCAACCATGCCCTGGGCGCCAATCTCTACAAAGGTCCCCACGACCTCATAGGCCTTCCCCTCCATGTGTACGGTCTGATGCAGCGGATCACTGCTTGGGAACAACACCCTTACCACCTCATGACCAAGCACAATCACATTGCGGGCATAGCGCACATCTGATTGATTTAAATCCCTTCCTGTTGCAATCGTGTAATTGTCGGTGAGGGTGTAATTCTCGTCTGCACCGACAAGTTGCAGGTTGCCTTCGGTACTTTTGTTCTGAAATTTACATACGGCAGCGATACTCGCCATCCCGACGATGCTCACGGGTGCTTGGGTTTTGAACGATTCCTTGAATTCTGTCGCTTGGGAGTATGTAATCGGCTTGTTCATTCGGCCATTGTTGGGCCCACGATTGCTCCGTAACATTGTAGAGTAGTTCTCGATGCGGTAGGTATTGGCACCGAGCCGCACAAAACTGTTTGAAAACCAAAATTTGATGCCGTCAATGGAAGTCAATACGCCGATCAAAGCGGTAAGGCCAAAGGCAATGATGAGCATGGTAAGGACGGTGCGCAACAGGTTGCCTTTGATGGCTCGCAAAGCCTCGACGATGTTGAAAAATAGTATCATTCGATCACTGCTTCAGTCACCCATCGGCGGCTGTGGAAAAACTTTGAAAACGTGCCAATTAGCTCAAATTTGAGGGGGTATTTTCCACAAAATAATGTTGATACCCAATCCCTCATACGGGGCCGAATTCCGTAAATTGCCGCGTTATTCACTTGTCAAATATTACCGAATAATCTGAGAAAATGGCTGGAAAAATTGTTCAGCGGGTCATAGAAGAGGAAATGAAGAGTGCTTACATCGATTATTCGATGTCGGTGATCGTGTCCCGCGCCCTACCAGATGTCCGTGATGGACTCAAACCCGTGCACCGCAGGGTACTCTATGGAATGACCGAGTTGGGTCTGGGATGGAATAGGCCCTATAAAAAGTCTGCAAGGATCGTCGGGGAGGTCTTGGGAAAATTTCACCCACACGGCGATGGATCGGTCTATGATGCAATGGTGCGCATGGCCCAAGATTGGAGCTTGCGCTATCCGCTGGTCGATGGTCAAGGCAATTTTGGCTCCATCGACGGCGACCCACCGGCTGCTATGCGATACACCGAAGCCCGCCTGCGCAAGATTGCTGAGGAGTTGCTCGCTGACCTCGACAAAGACACGGTCGACTTCAGACCCAACTTTGACGACTCGCTAAAGGAGCCGAGCGTACTGCCGGCCAAGATACCCAACTTGCTCATCAACGGTGCGAGTGGCATCGCCGTGGGCATGGCCACCAACATGGCCCCGCATAACATCACCGAGGTGATCAATGCGACCATCGCCTACATCGACGACTATGAGATCTCCATTGGCGATCTCTGCAAGATCGTCACAGCTCCCGACTTCCCGACTGGCGGCATCATCCACGGCATGGAAGGTGTCGTGCGCGCCCTAGAGACCGGACGCGGACGCGTCGTCGTGGGGGCCCGGGCCCCCAACCAGGAGCACCCCCACCGCCGCCCAATGATCAAAAAATTTTGAAAAAACAATCAAGTGAAAAAAGGCAAACAGGGAGCAAAAAAAAACCC
>JANPHP010000387.1:0-6167 GCA_031424495.1 Bacteroidota bacterium
TCCAAATCGTTATTTGGCGCCCCCCCCGATTCCTATCAGAATGACCGAAATGCCAATACTTTATAAAAATGATCTTGATCGATGCGCACCAACGAAGGCCGACTAGGAAATCCAATTCCCCTGCCACATCCACCCAATCTACCTTGCAATGATCAAATGCTGACTGCTCAGTTGTCCCCCTTGCAACACGACGACCTGGTAGTGCCCTGCGGGCAATGCCGACGCATCGACACTGGTTTCCAGGCCTGTGAGCTTGCCTTGCTGCACGACGGCGCCGAAGCTGTTGACCATTTGGTAACTGCCTGCCCGTGGTGCGATGCGGCTTAGTATCGTGATGTGGTCGCTGCCGGGATTTGGAAAGGCCCGCCAATCATTGGCTGTGGCGACGGCATTGGAGGCCGCCAATACCGAGGAATGCATCAAAAGCACGCTGCCCATCACCTCGCCCAGTTTGTCGACGGCGCTCAGGCGGCAACTGTCGCGCCCAAAGATTTCGACTTTGCCGAATCCATTGTTGAGGCTTGCATTGTTGAGTCCGTTGCCGCCGCCGTTCCAGAGTGAGTCGGTCATGTCGGGAAAACCGAGCAATGACAAGTTCTGCATCTGCTGGCTCAGGCTGCGGTCTGCCACGCTGAGTCCGCTGGCGTTCAGCTCGGGTAGCCCTGCATTGGTGCCGTCGTCCACGACATTGTTATGGGACTGTCCACTCAAAATGAAGATGTCGTCGAGGCCCAGGCTGTCGATGAAGCGCAGCAGGCGGTTTTGGTCGTCTGGAAATCCCGACCAGTTGTTGCTGAAGGCGGTGGCGAAGCTGAAGCCCGAGCCGAGGCCCGGGATGTTCACCAATTGGGATTGCAGCCCAAAATCGATGTAGCGGCGCTCACTTTTGTTGAAGACATTGCCCATGCAAATGATCTTCCAGTCGGCGCTGCTGTTTTTGAGTCCGTCGAGCAGCCAATCCATCTGCACCTGCCGCAATACCGTGTTGTCGGGGGTGGGGGCAAATGTATACTGTGCGCTTTGTGGATCGTAATGCAAGGTGCTGGAGAGGGGAGTGGCCGTGCTGCGCGTGTCCAGAAAAAACACTTCTGCATTCCCCAAGGTAAATTTGTGAAAGATCCCCTCGCTGGTGTCTACCAAACCGTAGTGCGGAAAAAACTGGTCGTAACCTTGGATGCAGTGCCTTCTCACCGAGTCGGGTACATAGGTCTCGACGATGCGGTGGTATGTGAGCAGCCCTGCCAATGCAGTCGAGTCGACGATGTCGTTGTAATAGTTGCGGGTGCTGCCGCCCTCTGTAAAGTCGTCGTCGTCATAGACATAGTCGACCGGCATGTCACGCAGCATCTCTCGCATGTGGATCTCCTCATAGCGCCGCCGATAAGACAGCTCGACCATGCTCCATTCTTCAGGATAGTTGTTGGGCAATTGATAGCTCGGGTAGGTCCAGTCGCCGAGGTGAATGAAGAGGTCGGGGAAATGACGGGGTATCTCCAAAAAGACATCCATGTCGGCTGTCTCTTGGCAAGAGCCGGCTGCGATCACAAAGTGACCGACCTGCCCCGCCATCGGGAAAGTGCGAAAACTGCCGAGGATCGCGTCCGATTGGCCGCCAAAGCGAAATCGCAAGTGGTATTGGGTGCCGGGATTGAGTCCATGGAGGGTTAGGATCTTGGAATTGTCAAGGTTGGCGGCGGTCGCCGAATTCACCGTGGTCACATTGGTCGCAAAGCTCGCATCAGTAGAATATTGCAGGTCAAAGGCTTGTGCAAAACCTGTGCGGATGTAGACAGAAGCACTGTCGGGTCCGACAGCACCGATCACGGGACCGTGTGTAATCCATTGGGCGATAGATTGGTGTGGAATGCCGCCAAAGCAAAAGATGCAAAGCAGTACTGCAAGGTAGTTGTGGGATATTTTCATAGTCGGAATCGTTGACAATAGCAGACGCACGCTTGTCTGCTGACATCCCGAAGATAAATATTCGACCCGTAATAGCATGCAAACGGAACATGAATTCTACCCATCCATCAAAAACTCTCAAAGATTCCATCTGCAAGCGGTAACTTGGCCGGAATCAAATTTTGGAAGAATGAATGCCAAGGAATTAGAGCAACGGTATGGCAAAGCCATTGCTGCACATCAGGCGGGACGCATCAGTGAGGCGGAGGGCCTCTACACGCAAATCTTGAAACTTGTGCCCAATGCCGATGCCGTCCATACCAATATGGCCGCGCTACAATACACCAAGGGCAACTTTGCCAAGGCCTTGATCCATGTGGAAAAGGCGCTCAAGGTCAATCCGATCAACATCGACGCAGTCATCAACCGCGCCAATATCTTGCTGGCCCTAGACCGCTTGCCCGCTGCACAGGAGGCCTTTGAACACGCATTGCGCATCGATGAGCGCAACCCCAACAGCCATTACAACCTGGGCAATCTCCACTACAAAAATGGCGACCTCGCCAAAGCAGAGGCTAGTTTCAGGCGCGCACTCGACCTGAAACCCGACATGTTTCAGGCCGCATTCAACCTCGGCAATGTCCTCGTCGAATTGCAACGCCACCAAGAGGCAACCCGCGAATATGAGCGTGCGCTCATCGTGGCACCCGCACACGAGGGCGCTCACTTGAACCTTGGAAACGTCTACGCCATGCAAGGCCTCCTCGACAAGGCCTTTTTGCAAGTGAACCTCGCCTTGGAAATCTTGCCACAAGCGTGGGCGATCTGGAACATCAAATCCAAAATGCTCTTGGATACTGGCGCAGACGACGCCGCCTTGGAGGCCGCCGACCGCGCGCTGGAGATTCACCGCGACGGGATCGATGCGTGGCTGCACCGCGGCAATGCCCTGCGCAGCCTCGACCGCTTGGACGAGGCCATGGAATCCTATCAAATGGCGCTCGCCATCGACCCCAAGCATGAAGGGGCGCTGCGCAATCTGCGCCGCGTGAGCGCGGGCGGCATTCCCAGTTGGCACTTCCACATGCTCGCCGACACTGGACGAAATGCCGCGTTTGACGCTGCCATTCGCCGCGTCGTGCGCCCCGGCGACCTCGTCTTGGACATCGGCACAGGCTCGGGACTGCTGGCCATGATGGCTGCGCGGGCAGGTGCCTCCAAGGTGATTGCCTGCGAAACCACCAAAAGCATCGCATCCGCCGCCAAAGACATCGTGCACATCAATGGCTACGACAAGCAGGTCGAGATCCTCGCAATGCATTCTGGTCAGCTCAAGGTCGGCAAGCACTTGCCCGACCGCGTGGATGTGATCGTGACCGAGATCCTTGACGCCGCCTTGCTCGGCGAGGGCATGATGCCCAGCATACGTGCCGCCTTGCAGACGCTCGCCAAGCCGGGCGCGAAGGTCGTGCCCGCAGCAGCAACCGCCTGCGCCCAACTCGTCTATTTCCCCAACCACCTCTCGCAAGGCAAGCTCGGCAATGTCGAGGGCTTTGACCTCAACGAGTTTGAGCGCTTTCGCATTCCCCAAGAATATGAAGTCGTGTACTTGGAAGATGGATACAAAAATGGCCGCTCAGAAGTGCAGGAATTCAAGCGCATCGATTTTCAGCAACTCACCATCGGCATCGACGAGGAGAAGCCCGAGCGCTTTGCCTTGGAGTTCAAGGAGCTCAAGGGCGGTCGCACGAATGGCTTGGTGCTCTGGTTTTTGCTAGAGCTCGACGCCGAGACCGAAGTGAGCAGTGGTCCCAATGGCGAATTGCGTCACTGGGGGCAAGCGCTGTTCTTCTTTGACCGCAATGTAGAGATCCAAGCAGGAGGGAAGCTGGAAGTGCTGGGCGCAATGAGCGATATGATGTGGGAGTTTAAGTTGCGGCCGCAGTATTGATTGCTGTTAGGGATGCCGCGTGAATGGCGGTCGGTGTTACCACGATCCACGTGACTCGGTAGTTGAAGTGCTTGGCACATGCTGGTATGTGGTTACGAATTTGAAATTAGGAATTGCTGGCCAGTCATTCCTAATTTCAAGCTCCCCATTCCTAATTCCTAATTCCTCATTTCTCACTCCCCATTCCTAATTCCTCATTTCTCATTCCTAATTTCAAGCTCCTCATTGTCTTTTTGCCTACTTTTGCTGCCTTAGAATCGTAATCCATTTTGTTTCATGAGCCATTCACCAGAAACAGCGACCTCCAATTTCATTGAGGAAATCGTCGCAGAAGATTTGAAATCGGGTAAACACTCCGCTGTGCAGACCCGCTTTCCCCCGGAGCCCAATGGCTTCCTACACATCGGTCACGCCAAGGCGATCTGCTTGGATTTTGGCCTCGCCAAGCAGTTTGGCGGCAAGTGCAACCTGCGCTTTGACGACACCAACCCCGTCGCCGAAGACACCAAGTATGTCGACGCCATCCGGGCCGACATCCAATGGCTCGGCTTCCAATGGGACAATGAGTTTTACTGTTCTGATTATTTCCAGCAGCTCCATGACTGGGCCGTGGTGCTCATCAAGGCTGGCATGGCCTATATCGACGACACTCCGCAAGAGGAGATGAGCCGCCAAAGGGGCGTGCCTTCCCGTCCCGGTGAGGAGTCCATCCACCGCAACAGCAGCGTGGAGCGCAACCTGGACCTCTTTGCCCGCATGAAGGCTGGCGAATTTCAAGAGGGCACTTATGTCCTGCGCGCCAAGGTCGATATGACATCCCCCAATATGCAATTGCGTGACCCGGTGATGTACCGCATCTTGCACAAACACCACCACCGCACGGGCGATCAGTGGTGCATTTACCCGACCTACGACTATGCCCACGGGCAGAGCGACTCGATCGAGCATATCACACACTCGATCTGCACCTTGGAATTTGAAGTGCACCGCCCGCTGTATGATTGGTACATTCAGCAGTTGGCTATTTTCCCCTCCCGGCAGATTGAGTTTTCGCGCTTGAACCTTACTTATGTGGTGATGAGCAAGCGCCGCCTGTTGCGCCTCGTGAACGAGGGCCTTGTGAGTGGTTGGGACGATCCCCGCATGCCCACGATCGCGGGTCTGCGCCGCCGTGGCTATACCCCCGCAGCCATCCGCAACCTCGCCGAGCGCGTGGGCGTGACCAAGGTGAAGTCGGTCACCGATTTCTCCCTGCTCGAGTTCTGCATCCGCGAAGACCTCAACAAGATCGCCACCCGCACCATGGTCGTGATGGATCCGCTCAAAATGGTCATCACCAACTGGGATGCAAGCGTGGTCGACGAGATGGAGATTGAAAACAATCCCGAGGACCTCGCAGCAGGCAACCGCATGGTGCCATTCTCCAAGGAACTCTGGATCGAGCGCGACGACTTCATGGAGCAGCCGCCCAAAGGTTTCTTCCGCCTCGGGCCTGGCCTGGAGGTGCGTTTGAAGGGTGGCTTCATTGTCAAATGCGAGGATTTTGTGAAGGACGCCGAGGGCAATGTCACCGAGATTCACTGCACCTACGATCCCGACACACGCAGCGGCCACGATACAACCGGCAAAAAGGTCAAGGGCACCATCCACTGGGTGAGCGCCGCCCATGCCGTCGACGTCGAACTGCGCATCTACGACCGCCTCTTCATGGTCGAGGACCCCGACGGGCAGGCGACCTCTGAGGACAGGGATTTTGTGGAATTCCTCAACCCAAATTCCTTGCATGTGAACCATACAGCCAAGGCAGAGCCTAGCCTCGGTCAGGCCGCCGTGGGGCATCGTTATCAGTTCATGCGCAAAGGCTATTTCGTCTGCGATCCCGACAGCACCGACGCCAAGCGCGTCTTCAACATGACCGTAAACCTCAAAGACACCTGGGCAAAGCAGGGGAATTGAGAGGGGGGCTAATCCAATGCGCAGCCTGTCATGCCGACCGAGTCGAAGACGTAGCGGAGGCATCTTCGGGTCAGATACACCTGCTGGATAGCGGCCCTCTGATCCGTTTATCAACGATTTTATTCAGTTTTTTAAGCTATTGATTATCTCCGCAATACATAATCTGTCATTGGTAGTGGATCCGCCGCGACGGAAAAGCGGAGGCATCTTCCGAATACACTCCTGTCCTAAACGATTTCATATTAGGTTCAAAAGTATTGAATTCTTTAAACTGAGGCCGTTTCCTCTTGAGCTTTGTTGACCAATCCCCTACCATAATCAGAACAATGAAAACTGCACGGGTGGAGGGCCTTCCTCG
>JANPHP010000388.1:0-3428 GCA_031424495.1 Bacteroidota bacterium
GTATCATTTTTTGCAGATACTACAGCATCACCTTCACTCCGGCCTGTGGCAGGGGATATGATGATGGTGGTGATGCAGTGCTGCGAACATTTCTTCTTCTTGAATTGTGCAATGAAGGTAATGCATTCGTCGACTGAAATCCAAATGAATTTTGCGATCTGCTGGAAATCGCTTGATTTTGAGGAGTCTAAAAGTCAAATCACGGCATCAAATTTGATTTGGATAAAATTTTCGGGCCATACATTCGTTGTAGCTCTCAAATGCATCTTGTCTGAAATAACCCCTAGAATTATGAAGAAGTTTGTCCTGTCTGCTGTCCTTGTTGTGTGCGCGCTGCCTGTTGCCTGGGCCCAGTACAACCCTAGCAACCTCAGTCTCAAGACTGAAATGGCTGTCGAACAATTCTCCTTTGAAAAGCTGCGCATTTACCCCATCACCGCCAACCGCGTCTTCATTGAGGCACACAAATCGTTTGGCAACTACAAACCACTCAAGTCCGGCCTCGAAGATGGCTCGGTCAAGATCATAGAGCAGGGCGCGGCAGCTACCATCCACAACCCCACACCATCTGAGCTCGGCATCATTCCATCTACGGTGCCCACACAAACAGATCCTGCCATGCAGCCCAATGCCAATCACGTGGATGCAGATGCGCATGTGATTCGCTATGAGCACCAACAGCAAATGCAGCAAGGTTCACGTTCACAAATTAGGGCGACCTCAAACAATGAAAATTCCCCACTTGAAGAGCAGCAAGTGGTTCAGCAACTTAGGATCAACAATTCCACAGCCTTTCAAAACATTGCTCAGCTCGATGGCGGCGGCGCGAGTGACGCGGTGAACAATCTCTATATCCAAAACAATGGCCAAGACAGCGTCTTCATCATGGCGGGTGAGGTCGTGAAGGGCGGCAAGCAAGACCGTGTGATCGCGATGGACATGGTGATCCCCCCGCACAGCGAACCGATCGACCTGTCTGTTTTTTGCGTCGAACACGGCCGCTGGACCTACGGCGGTGGCAGTGATGCCATGGCAGATGGCTTCACTTCACAGGCTGCTGTGGCAAACACCAGCGTGCGCAAGGCCGCCATCGTCGAGAAAGATCAGTCACAGGTCTGGAGCAAGGTAGCGGAGGTGACCACCGCAAACAAGGCACAAACCTCGACGGGCACGCTCAATGCGCTGGAAAATAGCGCCGACTATCAAAAGGAATTGCAAGCCTACCTGAACAAGTTTGGCGAGTTGCCGAGTAGCGCTACTTCGGTGATCGGCGTGGTGGCCGTGACCGGGGACCGTGTGATCGGCTGCGACATGTTTGCGACACCCGACCTGTTTCGCAATGCATTTCCCGACCTGCTCAAGAGTTACGCATCCGAAGCCATCACCTCAGGTGCCAAAGTGAGCATCAGCAACGCGGCCGTCGACAAATACATTGCCAACATCCTCGACGAGTCCAAACAAAAGGAGCGCGTGTTGCAAAATGGGCAGATGTATGAGCAAGGCGGCAAAAAGATGCATATCTCGACGTTCTGAGGATCAAATCAACCCGCGGCCTCCGGCCGAAGGGTTATCGACCAACCGCCTCTGGCGGCGCAGGTGGATCGTATGTGCCTCGCCAAAAGTCCATTGGAATGAAACCGCCAAGTTCACAGAGAGCGTAACACTGTCTCTACCACCCTTTGCGGTTTTTACTTGACCAAGATGCAATTCATCCCACTTTCAGGATCGGCTCAGCTCCCAGATATTGGTCGCAAAGGTCGCGCCTTCCCATTCGACGCTGCGTGGATGGCCGACGCAGGTCCAGCCGAGCTCGCGGGCGGATGCGAGGAAAAATGAGCTGGGATGCCGCTCAGGATCGCTCAACAGCAATTTGCCGCCTGAGCGCAACATTTTTTGCGCGCAGTCGAGGATGGGTACATGGTTGCGGCGCTCATACATGAGGTCTGCCCCCAAGATCCAATCATATTGTTCACCGTCGGGTGGGTAGCGCCAGTCGAGGTGTCGGGTCTCCAATTGTAGACCATTGAGGCGGGCGCTTCCTTGAACAAATTCAAGAGGCTCTTCAAACCAGTCGGTGACGATCACCTGCGCGCCGGCGCTTGCAGCTGCAAGACCTGCTACACCAAGGCCAGCACCAAGTTCCAACACTTGTTTGCCAGCGATGGCAGGCAAATCAATGACATAGTTGGCGAGGGCGATGGAGGCTGGCCAAAGCATAGCCCAATAGGGGAGGCGTTCCTCATCGCCAAAGGCTTCGGGCGTGGTCTCCAAGACCAATTTCTCAGCATCGACCGGCCGCCAGAGGAGCAGGGGACTGCCGCCGACGATGACGGCGTCGGTCTCTGCGGGCAAATTAGCGATGGTGTGCGGCATCCTTAGAATTTGCAGCAAAACTAGTCTTTGGAGCGCAATTGTACATCAGCGAATCGAATTTTCCTCGATTCCGAGATCGGAATAGTCCGTTTTTTCAGGCACGTTTGGTTGCAACCATCAGCATGTGGGTCTCAGGAAACGGCAATTCGAGCAATTGACCATCGTTGTAATCGTACAAGGCGACGCTGCCCTTGTAGCGGTTGTTGATGAGCCATGCATTCGGGTAGGCCTTGGAAACAGGATCGATTTGAAATCCGATTTGCTCTAAATGCAGCTGCCATTCTGCAAAATTCCAGAAGCAAAACCGCTCGTGCATCTCGCTGCGCCAATTGTCTGCATAGTCCTTTTTGGATACGAATTCCATCGCGTCGGCCATCGACATTTGTGCATAGCGTTTGCCATCAATGGTGATCCACTCAAATTGGATGCCGTCGCCTTCACTTTCTCGGAATTCGCGTGCAAAGATCTGGAAGCGGGCCAGGGTGCTGCGTTGCTGCAAATAGGTCTTTAGTTCGGGGCCGGATGCGAAAGTTTGCTGTGCATCGGCTTGGCCGTCTGCTTCATTCAGCCATAGCAAAACGGGTTTGTTTTTGTCTGCCGGGCCCACCACGTCGCGGTTGATCCATACACCGCCGGGCACCAACTCTTGGTGGCGGTTGGCGATGAAGCGCAAAAGATCAGGATGGCCGCCATAGGATTCGATTTCGTGTGTGAGCGAGCTCGTATGGACAGTGTTCATAGAGTTGGGTTCAAAGCAGAGGCCCTCGACGGCATTTTTTTGGGCGAAGAAGACGAATGGATTGTCAAATTCCTTATTTTCCTTGCGTTGAAGGCAGATTTGGTACAGCGCACGCGCGACCTCTATGCCTACAAAGTCGGATTCGCGCAGGCGCTCATCCTTGCATGCGAGCAAGATCCACGTACCTACCGCGCAGCCGATGTCGCCGATGCGTCCCGGCCGAATGTGGGTCGCGGTTTCCTGGTATTTAAGGGCAGCGATATCATCCATCTGCCGCACATAGCTATTGTAGTCGCGGGTCTCGGTCAGGTCGCCG
>JANPHP010000389.1:0-2153 GCA_031424495.1 Bacteroidota bacterium
ACAAGGTCGCCGCTTGGGGAGCCGTCTACTGGCAGTACTTTGAGCAGCTCGACAAGATCACCTTTGCCGACAACAAGGTGAGCATCCAAAAGCAGTTGTTTTTGGAGGAGAATACGCCCACGGGCCCCAAAATCACGCCGATCACCGCTACGCGTGTGCTCAAGCCTGGTGACAAGGTCAAAGTGCGCATCCTCATCACGACCGACCGCGACATGGAGTATGTGCACATGAAAGACATGCGTGCCGCAGGCTTCGAGCCAATCAACGTGATCTCGCGCTACAAGTACCAAGACGGTCTCGGCTACTATGAGACCACCCGCGATGCAGCCACCAACTTCTTCTTTGATTGGTTGCCCAAGGGCAAATATGTCTTTGAATACCCGCTGCGCGTCACCCACAAGGGAGACTTCAGCAATGGCATCACGACGATTCAATGCATGTATGCACCGGAGTTTACCTCGCACAGCGAGGGGATCCGAGTGAAGGTGAATTGAGAGCAGAATTTGCAGAATTTTCCGAATTTCCAGAATCTGGGCTTTGCTTGGGTTCTGGAAATTCGGTGTTCTTTGAGCTTCATTTTATTTATATTTGCTTTCACTAAGGAATTTCCAATGCATCTCTCAAGGCTCGACAACGAAGTATTCTTCAAGAAAGCGTTTACTGACCGCTTCGTTTTCAAGGCATTTGTGAAGGATATCGTGGGTATTGATGTCGATCCAGAGACAATAGAAACTGAAAAACGATTTGGGCCTAAGCTCGGTGATGTGGATTTCCGTTACGATATATTTGCGGAGGACAAGGTGCGTCGGGTGATCGTCGAGATCCAAAAGGTGCCTTATGACCACAATTTTGATCGGTTTCTGATGTATCACATGCAGGCAATCACTGAACAGCAAAGGAACGCGAAAAACTATGCCGTGGGGAGGACCGTTTACACGATCATCGTCATGACAGCCCCTTACCTGCTCAACAAGAAAACGGGCGAGTTTTATGAGGATGAAGTATTGATTTCATCACTGAATCCACGCAATCTTAAGGGAATTGAACGGCGCATTTTCAATCATGAGCTGATATTTCTCAATCCCAACTATAAGGGCGAAGGCACTCCAGCAAACTACCGCGATTGGCTGGATTTGATTTATGAGAGTATCCATAGCCCTGAAAATCCACACATCAATCGTGGTAATCCGGGCGTGCGACGCGCAAGCGAGCTTTTGGAATATGACAATCTCACTGGCGAAGAGATCCGCCTGGCAAAGATTGAGGTCATGAAGGAAGAAACGCAGCAATTGCGGGAAGAAGACAAAGCCCACCGCCTCGCACTCAGAATGATCGCAGAAGGTCTTGCGAATGACTTGATCGCACGCGTCACGGAGCTTGACATCGACCTGATCGATTTGATCCGCAAGAATAACCCTCAGTAAATTGGATTGACGATCGTGCTTTCGCGACCAGCATCACATTACTCCACCTTAGCCAGCTTCACGCTGTAAGCACGATCCGCGTCCAAGATGCGCAACACATAGATCCCAGCAGCCAGTTCAGTGTGGATCCTATGGACGCCGCCTTGTGACAAATCAGCTTCCAATTCCAGCTTGCCATTGAGGTCTAGCAGTTGCATTTTGGCACCTGCGTTCAATGTCGAACGGCTCAGGTCGATGACCAGATCGTCTGCCGACCAGAAGCTGCCAATCCTCGGATCCAAGGCTTCGTCTGCGTGAATCGTAGGGTTGTAAACGACCTGCACATCGTCGACCCACATCTTGCTACCATTGACAGCCGTGGCCGATTCTGAGCTTGCGGTACACACTACGAGTGCATAAGAGGGTATTGATGTGCTGGAATAGGTAAATGGGACGGAAAAGCGCGTCCAGTTCGATACTGTGGCATGTGGGGTGAGGAACTTGGCCTCACCATATACATAGGGTATCGATCCAGCATCTTGCGGGTTGCGCACATCATAGTCTCCGTGGAGGTATACCTGCACTTTGCCTTGGTCATTCCCTGCCAGCAAATATTTGTAATAACCGACCAAGCTATCTGGTCGGCCCGTAAATGGCCAGTTGAAATCTGCATCTGAGCGCAGGGTTTCGATATACCCATCCGCAGGGTTGGTATTGGGGGCTTGTATTTTCCCAGTGGTCGCGATGCCA
>JANPHP010000390.1:0-5787 GCA_031424495.1 Bacteroidota bacterium
CGAATTTCGGAAGTCGATATGGTGCTCAATGACTTGGTGGCAGATGCGCAGCAGGGTCACGTCCAGCTGCCCGGGCAGGAAAAGATCCAGCCTTTGTGTCGGTTGATTATCCATGTTGTGCGCCGCCCCCCAATTGCAAGATATGCTCAAATTCGGCGGCGGTCACAGGCTGCACCGACAGGCGCGAAATGCGCAACAAGACCATGTCAGCGAGTTGAGGATCGACCTTGATCTGATCAAGGTCCACGGCTTTTTGCAGCAAGTAGGCGGGTTGCACGCCGACCGCGACCCAGCGTTCGTCGTCGGTGGTCGGATCCTGGTATGCGGCGGCTGCGATGCGTGCCACGCCCACGATGGCCCTGTCTTTGCCCGAGTAATAAATGAAGGCTTGGTCGCCGACAGCCATGGCTTTCAGGTGATTGCGTGCTGCATAGTTGCGCACGCCGTCCCAATGCGATTGCCCATCACGCAAGAGATCGTCGTAGGAAAAAGTTTCGGGTTCGGTTTTGAGCAACCAATAATTCATGGCACCATTTTCTGCCCGCTAAGTTCGCAAAACAACGCGAATGGGCAATGCAGAATGTGCCCCATTGCTGCAATCATTTCTCACATCAGCCTCAATCCCACCAAAAATACAGCCGCTTGGTACGTTTCAGCTCGTCGACCATCGCCTCAATCGAGCCAGTGCCTTGATCGACTACGTCAGGGCAGACAGCATAGACCTCCTCGGCCATCTTGGTCCAATCAGCCACTTCACCATGGATCTCAAATTCGCACCAATCAAAGGAAGCCCCAATCAATTGCAGGTCATACCGCGCATGAAAGCCTTTGACGATGGAAATAATGCTATCTGGGCTGATGTCGTAATTGTAGCCATTGGTCTGTACGTGTTGCAGGATCGCGAACTGATCCCTGGTTTGGAGGACGCCTAGCTGATCATTTTTATCACCGATCCCGAAGTAGTTTTCAGCAAGGAAAATGATGTAGCCATGGGCGAGGAGAGAATCCTTGAGCGCCAGCACGACCTCGTAAGACCTGTTGTTGCTTTCCTCTACCAATAGCCCCTTCAAGGGAACGAAGCTGCTATCCTCGCGTTCCATACCATGTTGCGCGCTGGGATCGGCGGGAAATTCACGCAGCGGGTTTTGGCACTGCGTGCGAATCAGGAGGATCACCGACGAGTCTATGGCGAGTTTGGAAGCAATTGCGAGGTCTTCGGTGGTCATACGAGGTGGCATTTCATTGGTCATGGGGGAGGAGCTAGGCGTGCAGCGCAGGCAACTCAGCAGTGCGATAGAGGTTGCTAGGCGGATCAGTTGCTTTTTCATCCGCCCAATATCGTAAATAATGTACAATCCGCTGTTGATGAGTGAATCGGGGCATGCCATGCTGAACCCAGGTCAATGATCGGCTATCGGGTGCAAAAAAATGATCGCCTTCAAAAATCATTGGGTTACCTCTTTGATGGAAATGGTATTCATGGTAAGTTTGTGATTCTTTTTGCAGCGGAATGCGTCAGTTTAATCGAATAGCAGGTTTTGTAGCGGTAAGCTTCGTGTTGGTCTTCCTTGGGAAGGTCAGCAAGGTGAGCTTGTACACCGCCTACTTCAAAACCCTGGCCGATGTAGAGGTTCGCAATTCCACCGCTCATGACCATGGCGACACGCAGTATGAAGCTGTAGCACCTGGTCGTGTGATCCAAGAATTGGTAACGGCTGCCGGTGGCAGTGCTGTTACGACTGCTTATGAATGGTCTTCGCCAGTCTTTGCAGCAAGCACCCCGATTTCAGCGAATGCACCCGCAACCGAGTCTTTTGGTCTGCGTTGCTTCATGGAGGTCGCTCCCCGCGCCCCCGGAGCCTGAGCATTCAGCCCCAAGATTTGCTTTTTTTCAATTGCTTCTTGGTCTGGCAATACCCTTGCGAGACCCCCATCTATCGTATTTGATCAAATTTTCTTTCATATTCTGAAATGAGAAATAAGAACACTATTATCGCGTTGCTGGTCATATTCTCAGCAATCTGCGTTTTTAACCTGTTCATGACCTACCGTGCGTTCAGCATGGAGGCCGAATTGAACAATGCTTCCTCGCCTGAGGCGGCAGATGCCATGCGCCACGAAGAAGGATTCAGAGATTCCTACGAATTCGCGCAGCGCAACGCATTCTCCCTCGGCTTGGACTTGCAAGGCGGTCTTTTTGTGACGATGGAAGTCGGCACCGAAGACATCTTGCGTGTTTTTGCAGGCTTCAGCAATCCCCAAGACAAGGACGTTTTCGAATTGGCACTCACCAACGCCGTCAAAGCCAAGGAGACAAGCCAAGATGACCTCGTTGATCTATTCCATGAAAGCCTTTTCAAAGTCTATGAGGAAAAAGGCATTCCGGTACCAAGAATCAGCAAGACTGGCGGCACACCCACCAAAAATGATCCATCGATCATGCTTGCGCACTATTTCGCCAACAAAGAGCTGAAGGTGACCGGAACTACCGTGGATGACGAAGTCAAAGCGAGCCTCAAAGACCGCACCAAGGCTGCGATCAACAACAGCTACACGATTATCCGCAACAGGATTGACAAATTTGGTGTGGCATCACCTAACCTTTCTTTGCAAGAAGGCACAGGACGCATCCTTTTGGAGCTTCCTGGCGTGAAAGACGCCTCCCGTGTGAAGAAATTGATCGGTGGTACTGCCAAGTTGGAGTTTCGTGCAACCGTACCTTATCAAGAGGCTGTCGGTACTTTGAATGCGATCGACAAAGTCGTGAAGCGCATTACCGATACCAAGGCTGGTATCATCACCGCGCCTGTGGCCGTTGTGGACACTGCTGCAACTGACAGTGCCAAAAGCGACAGCAGCACTGCTGCAAATGCTGCAACTGACACGGCTGCTGGCAACAAAGGCGGCATCAACGATGTCTTCAACAACAAAGATTCTGCAACAGCAAGCAGCGACTCTGCTGGCGACAGCACCGGCGTTGCCGATGCAAACCAAGACGTCGTCAAATTCAAAAAGGATCACCCTTTCTTGGGTTTGTTTGACCTCCGCAAAGAAGCTCAGATCATGTCTGCTACCCGTCCTTTGATGGGTTTGGTCTCGCTTGCAGACACGAGTATCATGTCCAAGTGGCTCAACGATCCCGAAGTGAAGGCTGTGATTCCCTTCAACCAAAAATTCCTCTGGGAAGCCAAGCCAAATTCCGACCTCGATCCTGCATTGCGTGACGAATTGGGTCTGATTGCGATTCGCACCGACCGCGACGACAAGGCTCCCCTCGATGGTGGCGTCATCACCGATGCCCGCCAAGACTACGAGCCTGGTACAACCAACGCGATGGTGTCCATGAAGATGAGCACCGAAGGTGGTCAAGTTTGGGCACGTATCACCAAGGAAAACCTCGGCTCATGTGTCGCGATTGTGCTTGACAACTACGTGCAGACCTACCCCACGATCCAAAGCGTGATCTCTGGCGGTAACTCGCAGATCACTGGTAACTTCAGCGTCGATGAAGCGAAGGACCTTGCAAACTTGCTCAAAGCAGGTGCACTTCCAGTGCGGGCAAAAATCCTTGGCGACTCGCAAGTCGGTCCGACCATGGGTGCCGACAACCTGAACAAAGGTTTGGTTTCCTTTATCGTCGCCTTCTTGGCTGTGATCGCCTTCATGGCGTTTTACTACCGCGGTTCCGGCATGGTCGCCAACGTGGCCTTGATCATCAACTTGTTCTACATCTTTGGTGTATCTGCCGCTTTGAACATCGTCTTTACACTGCCTGGCCTCGCGGCTGTCGTGCTCACGATGGGTATGGCCGTGGATGCGAACGTGCTCGTGTTTGAGCGTATTCGTGAGGAGCAGGCGCTCGGCAAGTCCTACAAGGCCGCCGTTGCTGCTGGTTTCAAGAATGCATTCAGCACGGTGATGGACTCCAACATCACCACCTTCATCGTCGGTTTGATCCTCTTCTGGTTTGGTATCGGCCCAATCTCTGGTTTCGCTGTGAACTTGATGATCGGTATCGTCACTTCCTTGATCTGTTCTTTGTTCATCACCCGCATCATTTTGGAGTGGTTTGGTGACCGGAAAGCAGAGGGCGTCGCCTTTGGCAGCAAGCTCACCTTGAACCTTTTCAATAAGGTGGACATCAAAATGACCCAACGTAAGAAGATGTTTTACATCGTCTCCACGGCTTTGACCGTACTTTCCTTTGTGAGTGTGGCTGCCTTTGGCTTTAAGACTGGCGTCGAGTTTGACGGCGGTACGCAAGTGAAAGTGGAGTTCTCATCAGATGTGAACACTGAGACCATCCGTGGGCCATTGACTGCAGCTTTTGATGACAAAGCGCCTTTGATTCGCGAGATTGCAGGCACAGACATGATGCTGATCACGACGAGCTTTGGCTCCAACACCGGCGAAGGCAGCGAGAAAGTCAATGCGTTGATCACTGAAGTGCTTGCAAAAGCAGCGCCAGGATCTAATCCAAAAATCGTTGAGAGTTCCATCGTCGGTCCATCTGTGGCCAGCGACATCAAGCGTGCGGCCGTGCTTTCAGTGTTCTTCTCACTGTTTGCAATTGGTCTGTACATCTTGCTCCGCTTCAGGAGATACCAGTATTCGCTCGGCGCGCTTGCTTCTTTGGTGCATGACGTTTCGATCGTCATGGGTATCTTCTCTTTCTTTGGCCATTTTGAATTGCTGCCATTCTCTTTGGAAGTGGATCAGGCATTCATTGCGGCTATCCTTACGGTGATCGGTTACTCGATCAACGATACTGTGATTGTGTTCGACAGGATCAGGGAAAATCTCAGCGAGATGAAATCATCACCGCTAGGCCAGATCTACAATGACTCGATCAACCAAACCTTTAGCCGCACGATCATCACATCTTCCACTGTGTTGCTGACCATCCTTGTGATGTTCCTTTTCGGTGGTGACGTGATCCGCGGATTCATGTTTGCCTTGTTGATCGGTGTCGGTGTCGGCACCTACTCTTCGATGTTTATCGCTAGCCCGATTGCTTACGACTTGATTCGTGCAGTCGAAGGCGAGAATCGCGAAAAAATCAAAGCTGCAGCGCCCGTCGCAAAGCTCTAATTTTCGCCAAGTTTACAAGAAGCCACCGGGGTATCTGCCTCGGTGGCTTTTTGATGCTGCTAAAATGTCAGGTAGCACTGCCCATTTGCCAAGTTCGTCTTGAGATTTGACTGCTTTTGTCGAATTTGCACGCGCTGGCATTGCCTTTGTTGCGAAGTCGCATCGATCACCCAGGGGCGCTCCCCAAGCTTAGAATTTGATCCTTCAAGAAATGATATTAGCCGATAGTTCCTTTATTGATACCGATTTTCCGATGATGAGTGAGGCGGAGGAAAAAAGCATGCATGGCGAGCAAGTGCCAGAGCTTTTGGGAATCCTGCCTTTGAAAAATACGGTTTTGTATCCAGGGGTCGTGATTCCGATCACGGTAGGTCGAGATAAATCGATAGCCTTGGTCAAAGAGGCTTATGCAAGTCCCGATCGATTGGTCGGCGTGATTGCCCAGCGCAACATGCATATCGAGGATCCTGAGCCCGCAGACCTCTTCCGTTTTGGCACATTGGCACGCATCATCAAATTGATTCGCATGCCAGATGGCTCCATCACCATCGTGATCCAAGGCCGCGCGCGCTTTGAAGTGGGCGAGTTTGTGCAAGAGGAGCCCTATTTCAAAGCTCGTGTGCACAAGCTCACAGAGGAATACCCCACCAAAAAGGAGTCGCAAGTCCTCGTGCGCAGCATGAAGCGCGAGGCACA
>JANPHP010000391.1:0-15171 GCA_031424495.1 Bacteroidota bacterium
TTCCTCAAATGTTTCATGATCTCTAAAATGATATTGTTGACTGAATAAAACCACTCGGGACGCAGGTGCCTCCCGAACATGAATCAAAGATAATAGGAGCTTTTTAGACATGCAAGGTTTTTATGTGTTTTGTATGAAAAAGATTTCACACAGCATGTAAGACCGTCAAAAACAGCCACTAGAATTAAAATTAGATTGCAATTGTACAGCCACGACTTTATGCGCCCATCTTTATCATGTAAGTAAATGTCAATAATATCGACTTTTGTCCCAAGTCAGAAGGTCACGCAGATCCATTTACAGCTAAGATTTCGTCGAATTATTGTTGGCCCGAACACCAAGAGGCGCAGCGTATACGAGATGACTTTGTCCTGCATGATTCGAGAGCAGCTACTGCTTGCTACGGAATGCACTGCTTCAAGACTTAGGATTTGATTGGTATTTTCGATAAGCCAAAGTCGCCCATCCATTTCAAGACAAAGCGGGAGAGGGCAAGAACTTTCCGCCGTTCCGCAATGGAGTCCAGCATTCCATATCCCTAAAAAAGCGAAAAGGGGAAGCCGGCTAACCGACTTCCCCTTCTATTTCTCAATGATCTTGTGATCAGTTGCCGCCGCAAGGATTAGCGCCGCAAGCACCAAGGTAGTTGCCTGGGTTGCCGCCATTGCTGCCGCAAACACCTGTGATGTAGTTGCTTAGCTCAGAATATCCTGCGCAGACAGTCGCTGCACCGCTAGGATTTCCTGGAGGTACGTTGCACACACGCACACCCGGGATGTACCCACATGCGTTGGTCGTGCACACTGCCGTGAGCAGGTTCGAGGTACGCGATGGGTGAACCCTGATCGTCATGTAGTCGTCATAAGTTGTTTCGCCAAGGCGATAGATGAAGACCCTGTACTCGCCACGCGCAATGTTGCCACGGCCGCTCAATTGGTCGTTGGTGGTGACGGTCACGGATTGACCAGCGTTGAATGCTGCCAAGTTCCAATCAGGCGTATTGGTAGGCGCGTTGGCACCCACTTGGGTGTAGGTAAAGCGCAGGTGGTTCCAATCTGGTGCCAAAGCGTCCCTCATTCTCACATAATTGCGAATGTTGAACACCTGACCTGGGCGAACGTCCAAGGTAGGAGGGCAGAAATCTGCACGGCGATCAGGCACTTGGCAAGAAAGATTGGTCACATTCACATTATAAGTCGTGATGCGGTAATTGCAAGGACCATCCGTAATCGTCACGATATAAGATGTATTCACGGTCGGGTTGACCGTGATGCTCGGCGTAGTAGCCCCATTGCTCCAATGATAAGTTGGGCTTGCGGTGCCACTGGCATCAGCGGTAAGTGTCTTGGAATTGAGGTTGCTGATCGTGTTGTTGTTGCAGCTCACACCCGTGAACACTCTTTCGCAAACCGTATTGGTCTGCGTATTGCACTGAGTTGTTTCCAAGCAAGCAAATGGACAATAGTGGATCGAGAACTCGTTGGAAGCCTCATAAGCACTACCTGGGATATTCCACCCTGGCGAGATAGCCCAAAGATTGTTGCGGCTACCTGGTATTTCCTGTGCGAAAAACGACAAACGAACTGCGCTCAGACGCACTGCCATATCAAAGCAAGGGTAGGGCAGATCAGAGATCCTGATGGCGATTTTCCATTGGTTACGCAAAGGATTCAACACTTCTGAACTCCAGTCGGTACCCGTAGTAGGTGTTCCTGTATTGGGGTCGATGCCGATCGAGCCGTCGGTGGTAAAGAGCCAGTTGTTGAAGTCGCAAAAGATACCTGGGCTCAAGCTAAAATCCACGTCCAACCAGTGAATTGTATCGGGAGTTGGGTTGGTGACATATTGGTAACCATTGTACATCACAAAGCTACCCCAAGGCACTGGAGGCAAGGATGTGTCGCATGGGATGATTTGGGGATTGAACCAATCTCCGTCATCACAATTATTGACATTATAGCTGTTGTCGCCAGAACTTCTAAATCGAATCGAATCTTGCAGTTTACAAATGGTATCCAATGTCGGGTGGGTGTCATCGAAGGCACCTTCGATCTGCTGACCTTGTCGCTGCCCCTGAGGGTCCACCTTGTCTGGCCGACAGCCAAACAGCGCCAAGCCTAGGGCTAGGACCGCGACAATTGATTTTGTAGAAACTTTCATGCTCTAGAACCTTTAGTTTTTGTTGATCGAGAAAAACATTCCTTGGCCAATAGGCACCAAGAAGTTTACAAATCTCAGAAGAAAATTTTATACATGCAAGATTTCCACATCTTTTGCATCTCATTATGACGTGTACCCATACAATCACTCAAAGCGCCGTCATTTTGGGGACCACGAGCAGGGACCATCTTCGTTCGCAAATGGACAAATTTGATCGATTTTCGTTGTTTGATGTCGTTTGTATCCCAGGCCCGCCATCACTCGCGATGGCGAACTGTGAGCAGAATTTGGCACCAACATGTGATGGAAAATGCAGATAAAGCACTGACTAACGATTACTTACACCCAATCTTGATCACCCCACAAGAATCCAAAGAGACCATATCCCCACCGCCAAGGTGTGAAAGAAGGTCATGCAGATCATCAGAATTTGTAAATCCATTTGCCCTAAGCCATGAAATGGCGCTTTCAAGGGGACAATTCAAGGCAAAATAATCTTTGGGAAAAAAACACACTGCCAATGGACCCAACAGCCTTATAAGCCAAATGCAAACTTAAAAAAAGGCTCTTCCCAACTTGCCTAGCGCTTGGCTTTTCAGTCTCCGATGTTGGAAATCTGCATTCAATCTTACCCAGTAAAAATCGACTAAATGAACGATAATTGGTGAAATGCCTACTATTCATCCAAAACGAAGGTTTTTGCACCAGGTTGAATACAGCAAACACGATTTTGAGCTCAGCAATGATGCTAAATGCGGTCACTGCAGGGGGTGAAAATGCCCAACATCTGCCGACATTCTCTAACATGCTTGGCACATGTGCGCAAGCAGAAGTCACACATAAAACGCTTTATGTCCATGTAATATTGGGCTTGTCTTCTGCACAAATTGAAGGGCTCGATTTTGCTGTAATAGCGCACAAAAAAAATGGGAGAGCTAAGCCCTCCCATTTTCTATCATTCAGTCAAATATATCAAAATCACTGGCAAGGATTCCCGCCGCAGACACCGATCTCGCAACCCGAGTCATGTCCTTGGTTCGGGTTTGCACCTGGGGCGCGGAAGCGCTTCACGTGAGCAGGCACGCCGCTCCAGTCGATGCAGATATTCTGCACGTTGGTTGGGTTTCCTGGTGGGCGGTGGCACACAGTCACCTTGTGCTGAGGATTGTTACCGTTGGTATTGCCGCAGCGCACGTTTTGAACAGTTACATTGAAGGTTTTGATCATGGTGACGTTGCCGCCGTTGCTGATCGACACCGTGTAGTTGGTCGAAACGGTAGGGCTCACAATGATAGAGCGAGTAGTTGCACCGGTAGACCACTGATAGCTTGCGCCGGCGCCAGCGTCGAGGGTCGTAGAGCTAGGCAATTGGCCAGTCCAGCCAAGTGGCAGGAAGACACACTGCGAAGAAGTTTGTGGTGGAGCGACAGTCTCCAAGCAGCCAAATGGAGCGTAGCGCAAGACAAACTCGTTGTTGCTCCGATAAGGGCTGTTGGTTTCATTCCAGTGATGGTTGATGGCCCATAGGCTGGTGCGGGTGCCGGCAATCTCGTCGGCAAAGAAGCTCAGACGGATCACGCTCATCCTGCAAGCAAGGTCAAATGCAGGTTGTGGCAGTTCATCGACGCGGATTTGAACTTTCCATTGGTTGCGGCAAGGATTGGAGACAAGTTGGCTCCAGTCGGTACCAACCGTAGGTGCACCAGTGTTAGGGTCGATGACTATGCCGTTGCCAGTGGTGAAGATCCAGCTGCTCAAGTCGCTGAAAATACCAGGAGCCAAGGAAAAGTCGACATCCAACCAGTGGACCGTGTCTGTCTGGGTGTACTGATAGCCGTTGTACGCCACATATGATCCCCACTTGGGTTGACCTGGGCCGCATGGTGTGAGCTCTGGAGAAAACCAGTCTTCGGTAACGCATTTGTTTACGAAGAAGCTACCGTCAGCACTTCTAAAATAGATCGAGTCTGTGAGTGCGCAAACCGTATCCAATGTGACGTGCGTGTCATCAAATGCACCAGCGACATCTTTGGAACCGCCCTTGTCCACAGGACCTACCTTATCGGGCGTGCATCCAAACAGCACAGCCGAAAGGCCAAAGGCAATTAAAAACGACTTTTTCAATAAATTCATGATCTTACTTACTTAAAATGTTGATTGAATACCTAAACAACCTCCATCGATTTCTCAATGATGAAGCAAATATACATGCAAGACAGAGTAAATGCAAGATTATTGGAGCTTTTGTAGAAAAATTATTTCTTACAGCCTTACTTTGTTAATTTTTCAAAATCTCCTCCCGAATGATATTTTCTTACCTATTCCAAATACTACATTTTGCACTTTCCTGAGGCACGCGCGCAGTGTATTATTCGGCGAATCGGCAAATCACACCACAATACATTAATTTTTGAATGTGTTTGCGATTTGGACTGTCCTTACGAACCAAATAGGGTAGCTACACAAGACTATGACATCCATAGCGCCGATTGGTGGGCTCCAACGGCTTATTAGCGGTTTGGTTCTTACCATCTTCCAAAAAATGTAAGAACTACGCATTTTTAAGCCGATTCTAACATGGTCAGCTTTGCTGCAAAGGCAACGAGATTTACGCAATTATGGATGTGCATATCCTGCCCATTCTTTCCTTGTATTATAAGACAAAAAACAGCACAGCATGCGGTAGCGATGCTTTCAATCGAGGCATGAGCAAGCGGCCTTAGGATTGGCGCCAAAGCTAAACGCTACGCGCCACCTCAAACGACCACACAAAGGCTGCATTTTTTCACATGAATCGGTATCACACCTATCATGGCAAATCCGAAGTTCAGGATCGCAGGCACAGGCCGCCTAGGCTTCAAGGCTGGGCTTGTTGTGATACAAAAAAAACATCCTGAACACTTGCGTATTCAGGATGCGATATATTTCGGTATCAAATTGCTTATGAGCCGCAGGCGAGGCACTCATCGGGATTGTCGAGCGAGCAGCTGATCTCTGCGTAGGCTGCGTCGCGATCTTTTTGATCGCGTACCATCTCGGCGTCGACCGTAAACTTGATGGCGTCAGCAGCCGCCTTGGTGCGTAGATAATACATGCCTGTCTTGAGCCCCTTTTCCCATGAATAGAAGTGCATGGAGGTGAGCTTGGCAAAATTGGCGTCTTGCATGAAGATGTTCATGCTTTGGCTTTGGCAGATAAATGCACCACGGTCTGCAGACATCTCGATCACAGACTTTTGCTTGATCTCCCAAGCGGTCTTGTAGAGCTCGCGGATATGCATCGGCACATCCTCAAAACCTTGAATTGAACCGTTGGCGTGGAGTAGCCTGTTTTTCATGCTGTCATTCCAGATTCCGAGGGAGATCAGGTCTTTGAGCAGGTGCTTGTTTACAACCACAAACTCGCCAGAAAGCACGCGGCGGCTGTAGATATTGGAGGTGTAGGGCTCAAAGCACTCATTGTTGCCGAGGATTTGCGATGTGCTTGCTGTCGGCATCGGTGCCACGAGCAAGCTGTTGCGCAAGCCAGACTTCAGGATTTTTGCTTTGAGAGTATACCAATCCCAGCGCATGCTAGGCTCTACGCCCCACATGTCAAACTGCAAGATGCCTTTGCTCGATGGTGAGCCGGCAAAGGTCTCGTAAGTGCCGTCGCGCTCAGCCAACTCTGCAGAGGCCTCCAAGGCGCCAAAATAGATCGTTTCAAAAATCTCACGGTTCAGCTCGCGCGCCTCATCGCTGTCGAATGCATAGCGCATCAAAATGAATGCGTCTGCCAAACCCTGCACGCCGATGCCGATGGGGCGATGGCGCATGTTGCTCTTCTTGGCCTCAGGCACGGGATAGTAGTTCACGTCGATCACCTTGTTCAGGTTGCGCGTGATCACCTTGGTGATTTGATAGAGCTTATCGTGGTCAAACTTGCCGTTGATCACAAACTGATTGAGGGCGATCGAGGCGAGGTTGCAAACGGCGACCTCGTCGGGAGCAGTGTACTCGACGATCTCTGTGCAGAGGTTGCTGCTGCGAATGGTGCCAAGGTTTTGCTGATTGCTCTTGCTGTTGCAGGCATCCTTGTACAACATATAAGGTGTGCCAGTCTCGATTTGGCTCTCCATGACCTTGAACCAAAGCTCTTGGGCCTTGACGACTTTGCGGGCACGGCCCTCGGCCTCATACTTGTGGTAGAGTGCCTCAAACTCAGGACCCCAGCAGTCACAGAGTCCGGGAGCCTCATTGGGGCAGAAGAGGGACCAATCGCCGCCTTCTTTCACACGCTTCATGAACAAGTCAGGAATCCAGAGCGCGAAGAACAAATCACGGGCGCGGTTTTCTTCTTTGCCGTGGTTTTTCTTCAAATCCAAAAACTCAAACACGTCGGCATGCCAGGGCTCGATGTAAATCGCAAAGGCACCCTTGCGCTTGCCACCACCTTGATCCACGTAGCGTGCGGTATCATTGAAGACGCGCAGCATCGGCACGATGCCGTTGCTCGTACCATTCGTACCTTTTATATATGATCCAGTGGCGCGAATGTTGTGAATGCTCAGGCCGATGCCGCCAGCGCTTTGGGAAATCTCAGCACACTGCTTGAGCGTTCCAAAAATGCCTGGGATGCTGTCGTCTTGCATGGTGAGCAAAAAGCAGCTCGACAATTGTGGCTTGGGTGTACCTGCATTGAACAAGGTAGGCGTCGCGTGGATGAACCACTTCTCGCTCATCAAGTGATAGGTCTCGATGGCACCCTCCATGTCGCGGCCGTGGATGCCGACTGCAACACGCATGAGCATGTGCTGCGGGCGCTCGACCACATGACCCTCCATCTTCAAGAGGTAGCTGCGCTCCAGCGTCTTGAATCCGAAGTAATCAAAATTGTAATCGCGGTCATAAATGATGGTGCTGTCGAGCAAGTCGGCATTGTCCATCACAATATTATATGTGTCTAGGCCGATGAGCCCAGCTGCCTCTCCCGTCTTGGGATCGACATAGTTGAAAAGCTTCTCGATCGTCGCCGAAAAAGACTTGTCAGTCTCCTTGTGCAGGTTGGAGATCGCAATCCTAGCTGCCAAGATGGCGTAGTCAGGGTGCTTGGTGGTCATCGACGCGGCCGTCTCGGCTGCAAGGTTGTCGAGATCGGTGGTTTCCACACCATCGTAGACGCCCTCGATGACTTTTTTGGTGAGGTCGATGGGATCTACATAGTCCATGTCCAAGCCATAGACAAGCTTCTTCACGCGCGCAGTGATCTTGTCAAACTTTACGGCTTCGCGTTTGCCGTTTCTTTTCTTAACAAACATGTGATTTTACTTTAATACGGGGATTCTTGAAAGAGCTAAACTGGGAATGAGGGATTAGAAGTCCTCATCAAGCTTGAAAACGTGGTCTTCCTTCTTGCCCATCACGCCTGCCTTTTGGTACTCGGCGACGCGCTTCTCAAAGAAATTGGTCTTTCCCTGCAAAGAGATGAGATCCATCCAATCAAATGGATTGGCAGTGCCATAGGCCTTGCTATAACCCAAGGCCACAAGCAGGCGGTCGGCTACAAACTCAATGTATTGGGTCATGAGCGCGGCATTCATGCCGATCAAAGACACGGGCAAGGAATCCATGACGAATTCCTTCTCAATAGAGACGGCCTCGGTGATGATTTCGCGCACGCGCCACTCCTCCATCTTGTTGGAGAGCATGCCATAAAGCAAGCAAGCAAAATCACAGTGCAGACCCTCATCACGGCTGATGAGCTCATTGCTAAAGGTCAAGCCGGGCATGAGGCCACGCTTCTTGAGCCAAAATATCGAACAGAAACTACCACTGAAGAAAATGCCTTCCACGGCGGCAAATGCAATCAAGCGCTCTGCAAACGTTGCATCGCTCCCGATCCACTTCATTGCCCATTGTGCCTTTTTGGCCACGCATGGCACAGTGTCCAGCGCGTGAAACAACATATCCTTCTCCTTGGGATCCCTGATATAGGTATCGATCAGGAGGCTATACGTTTCTGAGTGAATATTTTCGATCGCAATCTGAAAGCCGTAAAAGCAACGAGCCTCGGGCAGTTGCACCTCGCTCATAAAACGCTCGGCCAGGTTTTCATTGACGATGCCGTCGCTAGCTGCAAAAAAAGCCAGCACGTGTTTGATAAAATGACGCTCGTTGTCTTCGAGTTTTTCCCAGTCTGCAAGATCTGGTGCCAGGTCGATTTCCTCCGCGGTCCAGAAGCTGGCCTCCGCTTGCTTGTACATTTTCCAAATCGCATCGTGTTGGATGGGGAAAAGTACAAAACGATCCTTGTTTTCTTTCAGTAAGAGCTCCATGTGGTCAATAAGGGCGAATTAATAATACTAGTAAATACAGCAGGTCGATTCCTAAAACCTAAAGTCGACAGTTCTCCTTAGCATCTGTGCCTGCGTGTCTGCAGATAGCTGCTATCAAACCTAAAACAGGTCTTACCAGAAGAGTATTGTTGCGACTGGATTACAAGTTTACACCCTAGCCAACAATAAAAACGTCGGACTTTTCAACAGCGGTTCATTGGTAAAAATTAAGCGTCTAAAAAACAGACGTTTGGGTGCTTAATTTTTATTTAACGATTTATATACGCCCATGTGTCCTTGCATATATCCAAGCTTAGGCAGTGCTTCAAAAAGGGCGATTTTGAAAATTATGCAGTTTTTCACGCTTTCACATGTGGCGAAAACATTTAGGATTCAATCACTTGCAAAAAAATAAAGTATCATCCCAAAGAGATGGGCGCAAATGAAAAACAGAGCACAAAGATCAGCAGCGCCAAGATGCCGAGCAGTTTTTGGCGAATTGTGAGCGCCTGATCATCGAGTGCGATGGGGTGATCCACACCGATAAAACGCACCGCCATGAAGGCATAAAGCAGCCACAACAATCTGATTTCGCCACCCGCATAGAGCAGGCTTATCAATAGCTGAGCAGCCACAATTGCACCTACCAAACACAGGTGCAAACCCAGCTTGCGCAGCGGGAAAAGTCGCCGCACAATCTCAAACAAAAAACCAATATAGAGTAAGCGCGTGGCGACCACCAAGCTCATGAACTGCCAGAATGGCTCACTTGCCGGCACGGAAAAGGTATCTCCAGCGATGATACCGATGCCTCCCGCCAACAACAATCCCAGCACAGCGACACGTGCGATATGCCCCGCTCGCCGCGCACCCAACAGCCCATACACGACATGCCCACCGTCCAGTTGCCCGATGGGCAGCAAGTTCAGCGCGGTGAAAAACAGTCCCAAAAATCCGGCAAAAATGAAGGGGTAATGCATCATCTCAAACGCCGGCGGGAAATTGGGATCGGATTCAAAGATCATTTTCAATCCCTCAAACAAAAGACTGCCTCCAAAAACCAGCGTAGTTTCCTTGCCCGAGACTTGCTCCAGGCTGGGTATTCCCCCATATTCAGCAATGTACCCAGGGTGCACTTCCAACACAGTCTGCTCCATGGGCGGCAGTGCCATGAAACCATACAAAACCATTCCGAGGGCCACCACAAAGCCAGCAAGCGGACCAGCGATCCCGATATCAAAATATTTGCGGCGACTTGGCGGCACCTCCCTGATGCGGATCACCGCCCCAAAAGAGCCGATATTGCTCATCGGGAGCGGAATGAACATCGGGATGTAATAGGGTAGGCTGCATTTCACACGGTGATAGACGGCCATGAAGTAGTGGCCAAACTCATGAACCGTCAAGAATGATAGAAATGCAAATGAAAAGGGAATTCCTTTCAAGATGTCGATGGGTCCCAGGGTGCCATCTCCCCAAAACCAAGGCTTGCCAGTAGCAAGCTCACTCCCCGCCAACATCGTCGTAAACACCGATGTGAGGAACAGAAATATATGGAGGGGGTAATTTTGCTTCATCTCAGCTTCAAAAAACGGCCACTTTGAACAAATGTTTACGGAATTGTCCGTTATCCACGCTATCAACATCGATTCCGTCTTGACGGGGGCATTCTTTCACTATTTTTGTGGGCACGGCACAAATTAAATCTAAAAGCCGGAGAATTATCATTTTAGCCTCATGGTTTTGGAAGCGCAATCGCCGACAATGATACGTTTTTGGGAAGGGCTGCTGCCGGCTGCAAATTCTGAGCAGCCCTGCATGCAGCTGTGGTCATCTACGGGCTATCAGCCCACCTCTTATAAAGATGTGCATGCACAAGCTCACTGTGTAGCAGGCCACCTGATGCGACTCGGGCTCGCAAAGGGAGACCACTTCGGCATCCTCTCCAAACCCGGACTGCGCTACCACGTGCTCAACATTGCCTTGCAATACCTTGGTGTCATCAACGTCACCATGCCACCCGACTTCAAAACCGAAGAAGTCGAGCAGATGGCCTTCAAATACAATTTCAAGCTGCTCTTTGTAGACACCATCGCCCAGTTCCAAGCGCACAATGAATTCAAAGATCTCAAGCCAGGTCTACTCGGCATCGTGATCGGAGAGGATGAAGTTGACGCCCTTGCCCCTGACAAGATCGTCACATTCGAAAGTGTCGTGAACCTCGGCAAGAGCGCTTGGCGAGAAGAGACCGCCCGCATCAAGGCGATGAAATCTGCAGTCGTGCCCCAGTCGATCTATGGCATCCTCGTGGAGCCCAATGGCAAGACCACGACCATCTCGATGGAAAAATGGATGCAAGCGGTCTACGATGCTGAAAAACAACTCACCCTTGTTGAGGCAAAAGCCATTTTGAGCACACTCACACCCGATCGCCTCCTATGGCGCAGCTTCGGCTTTGCGGCGATCCGCAAACAATCCGTTTGGTGGGTGCGCGAGGGCCATGATTTTAAAAATGCCGCCTTGGCACTCGTGATGCCACAAGCGATTCTGCTCGACCCCAGCGGCTTGCGCACGCTTTATGACATGCTGCCAGAGATCATCGACACCCCAGAAAAAGGTCGCAAGGCGGTCGATGCCGCCATGGAAGTCGTGCGCAAGCGCGACCTCGCAATCGCGCAAGGTACCAAAGACAAATTCATGAACCGATTTCGGTACCGCACCTCCAACCGCAGGCTCTATGGGCGCATCAAAACAAAGCTTGGCGGTGCCCTTGCTACATTCGTTTGTGATCAAGGCCTAGTCGATCCGCAAGCACGCATATTGCTCGAAGAGTGCGGATTCAAGATTCAGCAATAACAGGCCTAGGGCTTAGAATTACGAATGAGGAATGAGAAATTAGGAGTTTAGTCGCCGACTAGATTCTTCCCAAACGATCTTATGGGGCCAAGCCGAGTGATCTATCAATGCCGCCTGCAAATTCAAGTCCTGCAAGGTATAGGAATTAGAAATTAGGAACTGAATCCAAGCAGGATTCAATTCCTAATTTCTAATTTCTCATTCCCAATTATTCAGTCTGGCAACAGGAAAGGGTAGCGGTAGTCGGTCGCGGGGACAAAGGTCTCCTTGATCGTGCGGGGCGAAACCCAGCGCAGGAGATTCAGATAACTACCCGCCTTGTCATTCGTTCCCGATGCCCTTGCACCGCCGAATGGTTGCTGACCCACGACAGCGCCGGTCGGCTTGTCGTTGATGTAAAAGTTGCCCGCTGCATTTTCCAGCAAGCGGCTCGCATGCTCCAGGACATAACGATCCTTGGCAAACAAGGCTCCCGTGAGCGCATAAGGCCCGGTCTTGTCCAAAATGGCGATCGTCTCCTCCCACTTGGCATCCTCATAAGCATAGACCGTGATCACTGGCCCAAAGATCTCCTCACACATCGTGAGAAACATCGGGTTGCTGGTCTCGATTACCGTCGGCTCGATGAAGTAGCCTTTGCTTTTGTCGTAACCGCCGCCACAGATGACCTTGGCATCGCTGCTCGCCTTCGCGCGGTCGATGTAGCTGGCGATCTTGTCAAAGGAGCACTCGTCGATCACAGCGTTGATGAAGTTGGTCGGGTCGCGTGGGTCGCCCATCTTGAAGCTCTTGAGATCTGCCGTCACTTGGGCGATCACTTCTGCATACATCGACTGGGGAATGTAGGCACGCGAAGCAGCCGAGCATTTCTGGCCCTGAAACTCAAATGCGCCACGGCTAATCGCCGTCGCCACTGCCTTGGGGTCGGCGCTGTGGTGGGCAAAGATAAAATCCTTGCCGCCCGTCTCGCCGACCACGCGAGGGTAGGATTTGTACTTGCTGATATTGTTGCCGATCGTTTTCCAGATGTGCTGAAACACTCCCGTGCTGCCCGTGAAGTGCAGGCCCGCAAATTCTGGATGGTTGAAAATGATGTCGCCGGCCATCGGGCCATCGACATAGACCAGGTTGATGACGCCATCGGGCAGGCCCGCCTCTTGGTAGATCTCCATGATCACTTGGGCAGAATAGATTTGCGAGTCGGCTGGTTTCCAGACGACGGTATTGCCCATCATGGCCGGCGCGCCGGGCAGGTTGGCAGCAATGGATGTGAAGTTGAAGGGCGTGAGCGCAAAGACAAATCCTTCCAAAGGCCTGTAGTCGAGGCGATTCCAGACTCCGGGCAATGACTCGGGCTGATCTTTGTAGATCTGCGTCATATAGGCCACGTTGAAGCGCCAGAAGTCGGCGAGTTCACAGACGGCGTCGATCTCGGCCTGAAATGCATTTTTGCTTTGGGCGAGCATCGTGGCAGCATTCATGCGGGCACGGTAGGGACCGGCGAGCAAGTCGGCGGCCTTGAGGAAGATGGCGGCGCGCTGCTCCCAAGGCATTGCCGCCCACTTTGCGCGTGCACCCAGTGCGGCGTCGATCGCGGCCTGCACATGCGAGGCGTCGCCGCGCGAGTAGTGCCCGAGCACATGGGCATGCGCGTGTGGCGGGTGCATGGCCACACGATCAGCCGTGCGCACTTCCTTTCCACCGATATACATCGGGATGTCCAGTTGCTTGGCGATCAGCTCGTCATACTTGGCTTGCAGGGCTTTGCGCTCAGCGCTACCCGGAGCATAGCTCAGCACAGGTTCGTTTTTGGGAACGGGGACGTGGTAAAATGCGTTGCTCATAGCGAATTCTTTTTCCTTGAGATTCGCTGCGAATTTACGGATTGCAGGGGGATATTTGAAGGTGACACACTATATATATATATGTGTGATTCGATGGACCGTAGTAAGTTCTGAATTTTGGAATCCTCCTATCGGCGGTGCTGCTCTCGGCTTGCGAGATGATCAAGGTAGATTGAGGGGCGTATGCGAAACCGGCAGCTCCATCACAAACAAGGGACCAACGCTTGGATTGGTGTCCATGAACCTGGCTATTTTTCGTTTTTGGTTCGGAAAACAACGATCGTGATGAATACAAGTAGAACTGAAAGCAGGCCATAACCGATTACAAGAATCAGCAAATTATCTCTAATAAATTTGTTCCGAAAAACCGGTTGCATGACTATCGGCAAAAGGTAGATGATTCCAATAACGAGGTGAGTTCCAAAAATGACTTTTGAAACCTTGTTCCTTTTCAGCTTCTGCACAAAGATTCGACCTGCAACGGCTAGGACAAGAGCAATCAATGAATGAAGTAGCAACACAATCATCAAAAACATCGCCATGCCCGTATTAGGGTCGATGGCAGTTCCAGCAAAAAACAATGGATGGTGCATACAACTAAAGGTAAGCATACTGTAGTGCCAAACCATTTGAAATTCGGTTTTTGCAAGCCCTTGTGCCGAGGGCTTGCACGAACATCAAACCAGAATGGGAGGGATGTGAATTTAGCAACTCCATTACAAACTAGCGACCTACGCTTGGCTTGGTGTCCATGAACTTGGCTATTTTTCGTTTTTGGTTCGGAAAACAATGATCGTGATGAATACAATGAGAACTGAAAGCAGGCCATAACCGATTACAAGAATTAGTTCATTGTCTCTAATAAATTTGTTCCGAAAAAGCGGTTCCATAACTATCGGGAAAAGGTAGATAGTTCCAACAACTAGGTGAGTTCCAAAAATGACTTTTGAAACCTTATTCCTTTTCAGCTTCTGCACAAACAATCGAGCCACAACGGCTAGAATCAGAGCAATGAGTGAATGAAGTAGCAACACAATTGCAAAAATCATCACCATGCCCGTAATCGGGTCGATGGCAGTTCCAGCAAAAAACAATGGATGATGCATACAACTAAAGGTAATCATTCGATAGTGCCAAACCATTTGAAATTCGGTTTTTGCAAGCCGTTGTGCTGAGGGCTTTCCCGAACATCAAACCAGAATGGGAGGGATGTGAATTTAGCAACTCCATCACCGACAAGCGACCAACGCTTGGATTGGTGTCAATGAACCTGGCTATTTTTCCTTTTTGGTTCGGAAAACAATGATTGTGATGAAAGCAATTAGAACTGAAAGCGGGCCATAACCGATTACAAGAATCAGTAAATTATCTTCAATAAATTGGTTTTGAAAAACCGGTTGCATCACTATCGGCAAAAGGTAGATGATTCCAATAACGAAGTGAGTTCCAAAAATGACTTTTGAAACCTTGTTCCTTTTTAGCTTCTGCACAAACAATCGACCTGCAACGGCTAGAATCAGCGCAATCAATGAATGAAGTAGCAACACAATTGCAAGAAATATCATCATGCCCGTAATCGGGTCGATGGCAGTTCCAGCAAAAAACAATGGATGATGCATACAACTAAAGGTAATCAAAACGAAAATCACCGAAAAAAGGAAGGCGAAAAGCTCGGATTCCCCCACAAAAAAGGCCGCCATCTCTTAGGGCAATCGCATGAAAGCAATTTGCGGCCCGCGGCCTCTGGCCGCAGGGCTATCCGACGCGAGCCTCTGGCGAGAGAAGCTAATTTCGCAGGTTAATGCGTACTATTTTCCCATTTCAATTCTCGCCGGAGGCTCGTGTCGGATCAGCTTCCGGCCAGAGGCCGCCGCTCGCAATTTTCATGCGATTGCCCTGCGCCATCTCTCGACAGCGGTCCATTCTTGATTTCTAGTCCCTCAGATCCCCAGCAAAAGCCGCGATGGATCCTTGAGGAATTCTTTGACTTTGCAGAGG
>JANPHP010000392.1:0-21077 GCA_031424495.1 Bacteroidota bacterium
GAGTGGGCCGATGGGATTTCCCATCATGGCTGGCCCGCCAGGGTAGCCGGAGGGTAGCTCATTGCCAAATTGCTGGATGTGATAGGTGTTTCCGACCTGGCCACTGAAATCGACCAAAATCTCGGCACGCTCACCGCTGCCAAGGCGCACGCGGGTGAGTGGCACGGGTGCGTCGAGCAAGCCTGCGTCGCCTGTGATCTGCTGAAATGTCCTGCCGTCATCGAAGCCAAATTGCAAGACGCGATGGCTGCTCGCATTGAGCAGGCGCAGGCGCACCACTTGTGCGGGGACATCGACCACCGGGTCGATGGTGCCATTGACCATAGAAGTATTGTCGAGTTCGTCATCTAGGACGATCTGCTTGGTATTGCTATTGAAAGTCTGGAACTGGCATACGAGCGGAATGTCATCGACTCCATAGGTGCGTGGCAGCGCTAGGGCGCTCTCAACAGCGTCGCGAACGATGATGAGTCCGGCCGCGCCCTTGACCACTTGATTCATTGTCTTCCCATGCAAATGCGGATGATACCAATAGGTCGCAGCATTGTCCATGACCGTGAAGTTGGGTGTCCAAGTGTCTGATGCCATGATCGGATTGTGAGGGCTGCCATCGTTTATGGGAGCAACATGCAAGCCATGCCAATGGGTTGTCGTGGTGTCGGCGAGCAAGTTGGTCACATGCATGTTCACGTTTTGGCCCTTGTTTAGGATCACCGTCGGGCCAAGGTAGCTACCGTTGTAGGCGATCGTCGTCGTGCTGAATCCTTGGAAGAAGGAATGGTTGCTGTCTGCGATCGAGAGGTAGATATCCTGCCCAGCAAGCGTATCCGGGATTGGGATCATGTTTTGGGCGTTGGCCGTCGTGCAAAGTGCAAGCAGTACGGCAAGAATCAACTTTGTGATGTTCATATCTTATAAATTGAATTTCCTACTTCTCAATTCTAGGTGCAAATCTAGGAAGGTGTAGCACTTTGAGTTGGTAACAATGGTTACAAAGCCTTGGATTGATTCGGAAAATGTGGCTAAATTGCGATTTAGCGTATCCTGTTGGACTTGGATGTCAGAATTATATAAACGTCTGTGATAGTTGTGAAACGGAGAACCAAATCCCGTCGATGGAGCGCAGCACCTAGTTTGTAGGAAAAAACTTACAAATTCGCCTTGGCTGTACAATTTCATTGTGGGCAATTCCCTCTCAATTAGGAAGATACATTTTTTGCAATTTTTTTGAGGATCCCATGACTGTCTCCAAATTTGCAAAGTGCATCGCAATGCTCCCTTAGATCGGAGAATAAGATATATTGAATCGCTGTCTGACTTCTTTTAATCGAAGGCCTGGAAAGTTGAATTACAACTTCTTTCTCCCTTTTGTCTGGCAATACAATATACAGATGCTGCTCACTTTCAGTAAATGAGTAGGACAAATCCGTCAGTCGTAAAATTCCTGAATAAATGGAAGTGCTCTTTTCCACTTCAAATGCACATATCGGCTTGTTTGTGCCCTTTTCAAACCAAACAATATCGATCAATCCAATCGTGTTGTAGGTGTCCTTGCTTACGTCCACCTGTGGGAAACTAGCCAAGCTGAGGAATGAAAAGTTATTTCCTTTGTATGATTTGGAACGGTCATTGGAAGCACTAATCACATCATACCCCAATGCTTGCCCAATTTTCAAAAGGTGATATTGCATTTCCGTATGCAAATCTATCTCCATCTGTTCAGATTCAACTTCCTTTCGACGTTTTGCAACTTGCTGCTCAAATTTAATCCTGTCTTCTTCCGAAATAAATTTCTCTGTCCCGACAATCATCTTTTTAGCGCCTATTTCAAAAAGCAAGCCAGCAATGGCACCCAAGTCATTGGAGAGAGCTGATTTGCATTTCTCATTGGTTTCAATGATTGTTTCACGCAATTTCAGATATTCAGTCCATGAGCCCAATTTCTTGTTGTCGCTGAACAAAGCATTGAAGCCATTCACGATTGCGGTATTAAACGGAGGAATGAGCGTAGGATGCAAAAAATACAAAATACTGGCTACAGCTGGGCCCAACCCTTTGATCTTTCGTTGATCCAGCTTGATAATTTCTTTTAAAATGGCATCTTCCTTGGTGTTGTAAGGGAGGCAATTCTCCAAAAACTGACCAAAGGCATCTTTATTTCTTTCATTCTCATAAATGTCTGGAATCCTCAATTTCGGCTTCCAATAAAAGGGGTGTGCAACTCCTACAAAAACTTGCTTTTGCTCTGCAATGCACGACAATACAAACTCCAACGAGCTTCCCTTAAAGTCGTTCGGGAATTTCTTATCCCTGATGTCACTCACCACCTGTTGTACACCCCTGCGGATAGAGCGAAAGGCTTTCAACCGTTCATCATTGTTTACAAACCACGTATTGTAAACTGAGTCAGAATCCGCTCGGTATCGGGATATCAACGCGTGCAATGGGTCATTCATGCTACTTATTGGATTAGCAGCTTCTTGGTTGCAACAATGCCCCCACTCCTCGCACACAAGAAATAAATTCCCTTTGGGAGATTGAGCGATAGATTTGATTCTGTCCTCATGATCATTGTCGCCATAACCTCGTGACCATAGACATCAAATATTTTCAGTTCAGCGCTTTCCAATAGTGAACCAGAAATCCCGATTTTTACATTTCCGACTGATGGGTTTGGAAACGCATTCACTGCAAATTGATTGCCAATGAATTCGCTAGCAACACCTGTTGCCAAGGGACAACTCGTGTAGCCTAGCGTCGTAAGTTCGCTGAGGACGCTTGCGCTCCGATTGGCGATGAAAGGCTTCAGCCCGGGGTAGTCAATATTGCTTACGTTGATGTCGTTGTCGATATTCTGGTCAAAATTTTGATCGGTGTACATTTTCAAGGAATCAGCATATACCCAGCTTTTGATGCGATTGTAAAGCGTATCAATCTTAGGGTTCAATACGGAGGATACAAAATCGTTGTTTGCATATCTGCAAACGAAGTTGAGGTACGTGTCCTTGTAAAGGCTGTCGCTGAGCATCCTATCCACCAATGGTCGTGCAGATGAAAGCGGCGTAACATACAAGACACTGATAGCTTCAATCTGCGCAATTGTCATCGGGACATCCATCCCAAAGGCGGTGCTTACATCCCATACGATCCACTGAAACTTATCTGAAACGGAATCATGGTAGATGTAGTAATTGTGAATAAAGCGGTATGGATAGGAATCAAAGTCCACAAAAAGGTTGTAGGCCGCCCACGCACTGATAAACGAATTGGTATTTAGGACAGACTCAACCGAATCCCTAAATTGGTTCTGGGGAGGGTTATTGATCTGAGCCGTAAGGTTGATGAGATCGCTCCAATCGTTGGCTGTGTTATTGGTCTTGAGCGTATAGCAATTGTAGTACGTGTTGATCGTGCCATGATACCTTAAATCGGCGCAAGTCGCGCCAGTCCCATCTCCTTTGAAAAGATTGTAGTTGTTGTCTCCAAAACGGTCTTTCAGAAAAGTCTTGGTGATGCGTTCAACAGCAATGTACAAGCCCCAATAATCTCCATTGATGTAAAGCCGTGTATAATTTGCCCTAGGTGCATTGATACCCTGTTGGTTGCAAAAGTCCAAAAACATCTTCTCCCGCATGAAGGAAGGGTCCTGGTAGAGATTGTTGAGGTTGACACTTTTCAACCCATTGAATTTTTGACCTGCAATGTACTCGTTGAAGGAAAGTGTGAACGGCTTCTTATTGGAGGGATAATTGTAATACGAGGAGTTTCCTTTGAACTGAATCCCAACTGAATCCAAGGACTGTCCATCGACAACAACGGTTGCAGGAATGTAGGTCGATGAGTCATTTGCATCGTCAAAGGCCTTGTTGTTTGCAAGGAGCGACCAGTAGTTTCCCTGGGGGAAGTTGATGTAAATTGAGTGGACTGTGGTATCGTTGAACAAGCTGTCTCCCGCCACAGTCTGGCCGAAACAGAAATTCATCGATAGCAAGAACAACAAGCCTAGACCAAGTTTTTTCATGAACAACTACCTACTTTTGACGACAATATAGACAAAGTAGCTCAACTGAGCATTGGCTAAGGCGCATGTCAAAATTATATAACTTGAGATCAAGGCATCCTTCGTTCAAAAGCACCTCGCATAAAGCACTAAGCCACACCGAATTGCATTCTGGATAGCATTTTTGAGCAACGAAATGCTTCCTCAAAAATTCAATCACCCTTACTTGGACAAGCCTTTTGCCGCCAAAAGACATGCGAAAGGGATGTAAAAGCGCTAGTTTAGAGTCTTCGTTTAAATCATGTGCATCTTAAAAATAAGACAATGAAGCAATTTTACCTCTTTTCCATTCTCCTCTTGGCGGGTCTTTTCACCTTTGCCCAGCAAAACGTCATGCTCACGATCAACCACACTTTGGGTGCCAATGCCTTTCAATATGGAAGCACAGCCGCCAACAACAATGGTGTGGAATTTAATGTGACACGCTGCCAATACTTCGTTTCAGAAATCACCCTCATCCATGACGGTGGGGTCGAGACCATGGTACCCAACACTTGGCTGTTTGTAGATGCTGGCCAAGCCACGACGGTAGCACTGGGGAGCTTCCCGATCACGACCCTTGAAGGTGTGAAATTTGGCATCGGCGTGCAGTCTGCCTACAACCATCTAGATCCCACAACCTACACGCCAGGCGATCCGCTTGCACTTCATTCCCCATCCATGCACTGGGGCTGGTCGTCGGGCTATATTTTCGCCGCTATGCTCGGAAACAGCGGGCCTAGCTTTTCCAATTCCTGGGACGTACAAGGCCTGGACGACGCGAATTATTACAAAGCCACGGTCAATACTGCTGATATGACGATGGGCCAAGACTTGATGATCGACATCTATGCAGACTACCAAAAGGCGCTTAGAAACATTGATGTTTCCACAGGCCCCACAGTTCACAGCGGATCAGGAATGGCAAGAACGATGCTCCAAAATTTCAGAGACTATGTCTTCTCCGCCACAATGGCCACTGGTGTCACTGCACCGCAAGTGGAGACCTTCAGCATTGCACCCAACCCAACTGCTGGGCATGCCAGGCTGGTCGTGAATGCAGCTGCCAGCAGCACATTTATCGTTTATGACTACACTGGTCGTATCTTGAAGATGATACAGCCCGTTGCTGGCATTGCAGACTTGAACATCGACGTTGCAGGCTGTTACCTTGTGGCACTTCAACAGGATGGGCAAATTGTTGCTACCAAGCGTCTGGTTGTTGCGCATTGATTAGCGAGCAACAATTACCTTGTGGGCATCGACCGATGGTGAAGCTAATTCATTTCCTTGCGCTGATCGCAGTCTCGATGTGGCTGCATGGTTGCCGTGAAATTGATCCGCCATGTGCATCGCCCATCGATTCAGGCGAGTTGCTGCAAGTTCCGATGGGCTTTCCGCCCGTGCCTTTCCCAGCCGACAATGCGTTTACCGAAGCGCGTTGGCGGCTGGGAAAGAAACTTTTTTACGATCCTGTATTGTCTATCGATGGCACTGTAAGTTGTGGCAGCTGCCACAAGACAGCCTATGCAATGGCTGACCATTTGCCCAACAGCCCAGGTGTTTTTGACCGACCGGGCACCCGTAATGCACCCTCTCTCGCAAACGTCGCCTACCAGCCCTACTACATCCGTGAAGGAAGTGTACCCACGCTGGAAAGGCAAATCTTGGTGCCCATCCAAGAGGCCAATGAATTCAGCCACAATCTTGTGGACATTGCACAAGTGCTGCAAACCGATAGCGTGTATGTGCAGATGAGCCGAGTTGCCTACAGCCGCTTACCAGACCCCTTTGTAGTCACACGCGCCATCAGCACCTTTGAGCGCACGATCCTCAGCGGCAATAGCCATTATGACCAATACACCACACAAGGCTGTCGAGAGGCAATGTCCACGACACAGCAGCGCGGGATGGAATTGTTTTTCAGCAGCAAAACCAATTGTTCAAGTTGCCACCGAGGCTTTAATTTCACCGAGTATGCCTTTGAAAACAATGGCTTGTATGCGGTCTATCCCGACATTGGCCGCATGCGATTCACCAATGACTCAACCGATTTAGGAAAATTCAAGGTGCCTTCCTTGCGAAATGTTGGCTATACCGCACCGTATATGTTTGATGGGAGCATCCAATCGCTGGCAGAGGTGGTCGAACACTATAACAGCGGCGGATTTGATCACCCGAATAAGAGCACGCTGATACGGCCCCTGCACCTTACGGAAAGGGAAAAAGAAGACTTGATCGCTTTTTTGATTGCACTTTCTGACGAACAGTTTTTGAATGATTCACGGTTTAAACAGTAGCCGATGAAGACCAACATCAAAAATCTCAGCATGTGGCGTTTATTGCAATCGGCGCAATGGCCATATCGGCTTGCATTGCTCTTGACCATCGCGGTCTTGGCTGGTTGTTCCTGGGACCACGTCGAACCGGATGTTTGTTTCGAAGGAGAAGTGCTGCCAATTTTTGTCACCTATTGCAGCGCTAAGGGTTGCCACAATTCACTGGACTATTCTAAAGGTTACGACCTCACCACTTATGAGGGCATTTTGCATGGTGCAAAGCCCAGAAGGTTTGCAGACAGTAGGGTAGTCGCGGTCATGGACTCCACAGACCCAAAAAGAATGCCGCCGATTGGCCATGCACAACCAATCGATGCTCAAATCTTAAAGGTAAAGGAATGGGTAGCCTCTGGTGCCGCCAATACCCGTAATTGTGCAGTGATTGAGATCGACACAATCGGCGAAGTCCCCTACAGCCGACACATTGCACCAATGATGCTCAACAATTGTAGTGGTTGCCACCGTGGGCGCAATGCGGTAGGAGGCATTGACCTGAATGCTTACACCACGGTGAAAGAAAACGCGCAAAACGGCAAAATACAAGGTTGCATTTCCCATGCAGCTGGTTATGTCCCGATGCCCCCCCGAAGCGTTGCCTTGCCACGGTCGGATGTGGACACGATTGACAAATGGGTAGCTGCGGGTGCGCCGGACAACTAGTGCAACGCTTCAGAAGTTTTCACACAATAGAGCCGATCCGCCTCTGCGCCTCAAACCTTTATGTAAAGCGAAGATTTTGTGAGGATTTCGATGCGCCTAGGCGTATCGCACCTGATCGTCAAAAACACCGACGTAAATCGTAGGATTATTTCAGAATTGTTGCAGGAGTTGGAGATGCATATTCGCAATCAGTGTCCGTGAGAATGCCCCTCCATCCCGCCTGTTCCATTTTTGAAAATGAATTCACTGCGGAGCAGGTAGGCCCCAGAAATGGCAATCTCGTCGCCTTTTTGGATGCCGCTTTTGATCGCAGTGAATGCGTCTGTTTCTAATCCAGTTTCCACCATTGCATTCTTGAATTGATTTGGGCCAATTTTCACCCACACGGATGCCCCTTTTGCGTCTAGAATGATGGCATCTGTGGGTAAGGCCAGCGTAAATATCTTGTTTTTCAACACAGTGATGTTGGCCAGCATTCCAGGCTTCAATTCGCCTTTGCGGTTGTCAAATTCAATGCGCACAAGATTGATCTTGGAAGAGCGGTTCAATTCGGGATTCACGAATACGATTTTGCCCTGCGTGCGCAAGCCTGGCATTTCTGGAAAAGTGAGGCTTGCCGTCATGGCTTCTTGGATTTCGGAGAGGTCGTCTGAATAGACTTGTGCTTCAATCCAGAGGGAGGAAAGGTCTGCAAGCTCGAATATTCCACCGCCTTCCATCACGTATTCCCCCTCCTTAACGGCGATGGCCGTCAAAACGCCTGCGGTCGGGCTGAGAATGTCAAATACGTCCTGTACTTCTCCCGAATTTTCGATGGTTTTGATTTGCGTAGATGTCAATCCATAAAGGGCCAATTTATTTTCCCCACTCGCGATGATTTTGTCTAGGTCAGAATTGTTTGCCCCAAATGAATTCCTTTTTTGAATGGTCATGGCAAGTTCCTTTGCGGCGAGCGTGAGGTCTTCACTGTAAATCCTGTAAATGGGTTGTCCCTTGCGAATGGTTTCACCTTCGTTCTTAAAATGGAGCCTTTCTATGCGGCCCATCACCCTGGAGCTGACCGTAACTACTGAATTTTGATTGACGGTCACGGTTCCCGTAAGTTGAAATTCTTCCCCCAATTCTTGTATGCATGCGGTATCGGTCACAATATTGCCCAACTGCACCTGCAAGTCAGTGAGATGAAGTTCCTCGGGTTTCATGACCATTTCCTCCACTTTAGGTGGTTGATCCTTCTTTCCACAAGCAGAAATGAAGATGGTTAATCCAAGCCATAATATTCGCCTATTCATTTTTCCCTCCCTGCAATTTGATAAAACTTTCGCTGTCCATAAGGAGTTGTGCATTCTCTGCAATTTCATCGTCCTCTGAAATGCCAGTAAGGATTTTTACCCAGCCGTCTGTTTCAATGCCCCTTTGCACCCGCTTGGCCTTGAAGATTGCGTTTTCCTTGATCATCACCACATCTTGAACGCCAAGGTTGATCAAGGCAGTGGATGGAACAAATAGTCCTTGCTCTATGCTTGCCTCAATCGTTGCCCTCACGAGCGTGCCAATCTTGATTTGTTTGCCTGGATTGTCTAGGTAAACCCTCGCCGTGATGGTGGAATTTCCCTCCCGCAATACGGGCTCGATGAAGTCAATATTTGCTTCCAGGGGAGGCGCTTCTATGCCATCAAATTCCAAAGCTATTTTTTGTCCCTCCCTGATTTTCCCAGCATCTGCGGGGTAAATATTCAGCAGCACCCATACCTTTTGCGTGTCATAAATATTGAAGATGGTTTGCCCTTTCTCAAAATACATGCCCTCTCTTACTGTGAGTGCCTGTGGTTGAGCAGCATTCATGGAAGTCATGTTTTCGGATGATGATTGAGCACCGTTGGCAAGTTCGTGCAGGTGGCCCGAATAGGGACTGTAGATAGGGATTGTGGCCATCGGCTTGCGGGATTTCTTGAGCGACTCGACTTGATCGCGTGCAAGTCCCTGCAAAAGGAGGCGCTTTTCTGCGGCCGCAATAATTGATTGGTTTTCCGGGTCGTTTTCAAGCAGGTAGATGAAATTTTCCTGCTCGGTAAGCAACTCTTTGCTGTAGATCTCCGCGAGTTTTTGGCCCTTTGCCACCGGCTGATAACGGTATCGAATATAGAGCTTGTCGATTCTTCCTGTTACCCTTGCTGCAACTGTATTGGTTTGCTTGAGGTCATAGCCAACCGTGCCTGTCGCCTGGAGTTTCATGGGCATATCCATTTGCATTGGATGCGTGGTTTTTACCGTGCTGAGGACGAACGCATTGGTCGGCTTGAGCAACAGTGGCAAACCATCGACTTTATCACCGCCGCCATGATGCCCTGCTCCAGCTTCCATTTCTGGGACTTTATTCCCACAAGAAATGAACCCAATTCCTGAGAAGATGGCCAGTAGCAATGCGAGGAGCTGAACTTGCACTTTCATCATCTGATCTCCAATTGTTTTTCAAACTCTATTTGCAAGGAAAGCAATGCCATGAGTTGGTCTAGGTAATTCAATTGCACCATCTTGAGGTTTTGCCAAGCATCGAGCACCATAAACAGCTCCTCTGTGTTTTGCTCATAAGCGAGCATGGCAAGATCAAAGTTTCTATTCATGGCTGGAATAATCGCCTTTTCAGTCAAATCCAATTGTTGCTTTTTGCTTTTCAATTGACTTTGGAGCGATTCTGCTTGGCCAACAATTTGGTTGAGCAATCCTTGTTGCTGAATCTTGAGGGCATCCAATTCAAAATGCAATCCATTCACATTGGCTTTGTACATTTTGGAGGACCAAGGCACAATCGGGATCGTGACCATCGCCATGAGGCTAAATTGTTGTGGCTGTGCACCAAACGCAAACATGTGATCGTACTTGATCCCGAAATCAGGCAGACCCTTGGATTGTTCAAACCGTTGCTTGGCTTGCAGCACAAGCCGAGACTTTTCCAAGACCCGAAAATCACTTCGATTTGCTTCAACTACTGTGGAATCGATGCTTTCGTTTTCATAAGATGGAATTGCAAACACGGTATCAATATCAAAAGCTAACTCTTTGTCTCGGTTCATCAACGTATTCAATTCAATCCTTTTCTGATTGGCCTCCTGCATAGCCATGATTTTCATGCTTTGGATGTCGGCCAACATGGCTTTTGCCTTGTAAAATGCGTTCAGTTTGTCCATGCCATAGGTATAACGAAGCTCGGTGGATTGGATCATGTAGGTTAGCAGGTTTTCGCTGTCTGCCAGCACCTTCAACTTGCGTTTCATGACCATCCATTCATAGTAGCTCATTTTGGCCATCGCAAAAAGTTCATTGCGCATCACCTTTTGCATTTCTGCATCCACCGCAGACATGCTTTGCATGTAGGTGGCATTGGCGTTAAGCTTTTTGGGATTCATGACCATTTGCTGAGCAGAAATCATGAATGCGCCCATGCCAAGGAATCCTGTATTGCCCTCTGGCTTCCACATCATGGGGTTGTATGGGGTCATCCAAAACCCGGCACCCACCTGGGGCGGATCAAGGGCCTTGGCACCTTCGGCATAAGCATCCATCGCCTTGACCGTTGCATCGTACCTTTTCAGCTCTGGATTCTGGATCTCAATTGTATAGAGGATACTGTCAAGTGACCAAGCCTGTGCCTGCACCCGACCCAAAAACAAAGAAAAAACCAGGAAACAAATCATTCCCAAAATAAACTTGCGATATATTAGCCTTCGATTCTTCATTCTCAATTCTTCATCATCAATCATTTTCAAATTCTTTCACCACAACCTTCCCTTGTCTTTTCAGCTCACGCTCCCTCGCCAATGCATACAACACAGGAAGAACGATCAATACAAATAGCGTCGAGGTGATCAAACCAAATACGAAGGGTATCGTGATCGGCTTCATCACATCGCTCCCAGTTCCAGTTGCGAGAAGGACGGGCATGAGTCCAATGATATCTACGAAGACCGTCATCAACTTGGGCCTTAAACGCAGCGCAGCACCGTCATAAATGGCTTCCTCGATGTCTTTGTTGGTGGTCGCCTTGCCTTCAGATTTGAGTTTGCTGGTTTTGATGAAGAGTGAATTGTTGAGGTACACAAGCATGAGCACACCCGTTTCCACAGCCACTCCAAACAATGCGATAAAACCCACTGCGACTGCAACGGAGAAATTGACCTCGAAAAAATACATGGAATAGGCTCCACCCACGAGCGCGACGGGTACAGCGGAAAGCACAATCAGCACTTCCCTGAAGCTGTGAAATGTAAAATAGAGAATTGCGATGATGATCACGAGTACCATAGGGATGATCATCATCAACCGTTTTTGTGCCCTCACTTGGTTCTCATATTGGCCGCTCCACTCGAGGTAATAGCCCTTGGGAAGCTTGGTCACAGCATTTTCCAAACGCTTTTTGGCATCTGACACAGTGCTGCCCATGTCGCGGCCTCTCACGTTGAACAGCAACGTACCGCGCAACATGGCATTTTCAGAGTTGATCATAGGAGGCCCTTCTGTAATCGCAATATCTGCAACGGCAGAAAGTGGTACAGGGCCAAAATCCATGGTTTGGAGTTGCAAGTTCTTGATTTTGATGAGCTTGTCGCGATAATCTTGCGCAAACCTGACATTGACGGTGAACCGTTGGCGGCCCTCGATGGTGGTGGTCGCATTCATTCCTCCCAATGCCGTCTCAATGAACATGTTCACTTCGTCCACTGTGAGGCCATACCGTCCTATTTCTTCTTTTTTGATTTTGATGTCAATGTATTTTCCGCCCGTGATGGGCTCTACATACAAATCTGCTACACCTTCAAGACCCTCCAATTCTTTTCGGAATTGTTGCGCGAGCACATTGATTGTATCGAGGTTTTGACCGTAGATTTTTACACCTACATCTGTCCGAATGCCAGTCGAAAGCATATTGATCCGGTTGATGATGGGTTGCGTCCATCCGTTGATCACGCCTGGAATCTGGATTTTTGCATTCAATTCCGCGATGATGGAATCCTTGGTCAACCCTTTTCGCCACTCAGCGCTCGGTTTGAGTAGCACGATGGTTTCTATCATGCTTACGGGGGCATTGTCGGTCGCTGTGTTGGCACGACCTGCCTTGCCGAGCACGTTTTGTACTTCGGGGACGGTCATGAGCAGTTTGTCTTGCACCTGCAAGATGCGCTTGATTTCGGAATTGGAAATATCGGGCATCGTGACGGGCATAAACAAAATCGAACCTTCGTCCAGGGGCGGCATAAACTCAGTACCGAGATTGAGTACCAACGGAACACTGCCACCGACGAGGAGAATACTGAGTAGGATCGTGATTTTTTTCCAGCGCAAGCAAAGCAGGATGACAGGCTTGTAAAGCCAAAGAAAAAACCTGGAAACAGGGTGTTTGCTTTCGGGCCTGACTTTTCCCTTGAGAAGAATAGACATTAAGACAGGCACCAATAATATTGCAACAAAAGCCGATCCGATCATTGCAAAGCTTTTGGTGAGCACCAATGGCGCAAAAAGTTTATGTTCCTGCCCAGTGAGAAACAAGATCGGGCTGAACGACACCAATGTCACCAAAATGGAATTGAACACTGCCTTGCCAATGAGCTTGGAAGAATCAGCAATCCGCTTTTCTCTTTCTTCGTTGGTCATACAGATTCCGCCTCCTCGCTGATGGATTTCATTGCATTTTCAACCATTACAATTCCTGCATCCACCAAGTCACCCACTGCAAGGGCGACTCCTGCGAGCGACATAATGTTGGAGGTGATCCCAAACCAGCTCATCAAAATAAAAGCAATGAGCACGGAGATAGGAATCGTAATCACCACGATGAGGGAACTTCTTACATGCAGCAAAAAGATAAACAGCACGATGGCCACAACGATGATTTCCTCGATCAGTGATTCTGAAAGTGTGGCCAATGTAGCCTCTATCAAATCGGAACGGTCATAGGCAATTTTGAATTTCACGCCTTCAGGGAGTCCCCTTTCCACATCGGGGAGCGCCTCCTTCACGCGGTCGATAACATCCTTGGCATTTTCGCCGTAACGCATGATCACGATGCCGCCCACTTTTTCGCCCAAACCGTTTTCGTCCACTATCCCCAATCGCAATTCCCCACCCATTTGCACCCTGCCCACGTCTTTGATGCGGATTGGGAGGGCATTGATGGTCTTGAGGGGAATGTTTTCGATTTCCTTGATGTCCTTGATATAACCCAAGCCTCTGATGATGTAGCCCATGTCGGATTGCTCAAATTTTCTGCCACCCACATCGTTGTTGTTGGCCTTGATCTTATTGGCCACATCCATCAAGGGGATATTGTAATAGCGTAGCTTTTGGGGATCGACCACCACTTGGTACTGTTTTTGAAAGCCGCCAAAGGATGCAACTTCGCTCACACCTTGCACCTTTTGCAAGGCAAAGCGCACATACCAATCTTGCAGTGCGCGCAATTCGCCAAGGTCATACCCAGGTGCGTCGAGGGTGTACCAAAACACATGTCCTAGGCCTGTGCCATCGGGGCCAAGCGTGGGCGTCACACCCTCAGGCAGGAGCCTTTGCGCATAATTCAGGCGCTCCAATACGCGGGTGCGCGCCCAATAAATTTCGGCATCGTCTTCAAAGAGTACAAATACGAAACTCATCCCAAACATGCTGCTTGCACGAATAGACCTGACTTTTGGAATCCCCTGGAGGTTACTCACCAAGGGATATGTGATTTGGTCTTCGATGATTTGTGGATTCCGCCCCATCCACTCCGTGAAGATGATGACTTGGTTTTCAGAGAGGTCAGGAATGGCATCCACAGGTGTATTCTTCACTGCATAAATGCCGTACAAAGTGATCCCGGCCGCGATGATCAGGACGATTACGCGGCTTTTGAGTGCCCAGGTGATGAGGTATTTAATCATCTGCTTCCGATTGAATTTATTTTGTCAGCGTTTTTCATCGCCCTACAATCTTAAATGTTTTAGCAACTTGAATGATGAGCGTTCCCACAGCAGCGGAGCATATTGAAATCAGCAAATCGTAGAGCGACATCGGATAGATAGATAGAATACTTCGTACAGGCACGATGAGATAAACACCCAGAAGAATGAGTAGGCAAAATGCGATGGCAGCCCAAACGTATTTGTTCCGAAACACTTCTGACTTGAAGAAATTCGTGCCCGACTGCCCCATATTAAAAACATGGAACAATTGGGAATAGATGAGGGTGAAGAAAAGGATATTGTTGCAGAGTTCAGGGTTCCATGACTCGGAGCTGTGAAGCAAAATATGACTCAGGAAGACGGCACCAATGCTCGCGGCAGAAATGATCAACGCATAAAAGCCAATCGACAACCATCGCTTGGAATTGATGATCGGATCCTCTGCACGAATAGGATCCCTTTTCATGATGTCAGGATTGCCCCTTGTCACCCCTAGCGCAAGGGCGGGCAATACGTCAGTGACGAGGTTGATAAATAGAATTTGGATGGGGAACAACTGAAAATGGAGGTTTAAGACAGCCGTGGCCGAAACGACGATCAGCTCGCTGAGGTTGCAGGAAAGTAGGTAGATGATGAACTTTCTGATGTTTTCGGCGATGACCCTCCCTTGGCGAATGGCTTTGACGATGGACGTGAAGGAATCATCTTTGAGCACCATGTCGGCAACATCCTGCGCGACTTGCGTACCAGCTTTGCCCATGGCGATTCCAATGTCTGCCTTTTTGAGTGCAGGGGCATCGTTCACCCCATCGCCCGTCATTCCGACCACGTTTCCTTGCGCTTGCAGCAAGGTCACAAGGTCGAGTTTTTGTTTTGGGCTTACGCGGGCAAATATGCGTGTATTTGCCCATCGGGTCTTTTCCTTGTTGGTGAGACCTTCTAGATCATGCATTTCTGTTCCAGTGATCACTTCGGCGGAATCGTCATCGACGATTTCCAACTGTAGCGCAATATTTTTTGCGGCGGCTGGATGGTCTCCTGTGATCATGATGACGGTGATGCCAGCCAAGTGGCATTCGCGTATTGCAGCGTTTACTTCAGGTCTGGGCGGATCTTTTAAGCCAACCAATCCCGCAAATACCAATTCAGCAGTAAGCTTGGTTTCCGTTGTTGTAGCCACTTTGTAAGCCACCGCAATCACGCGCAACCCCGAAGCAGAAAGTTTCTCTGATTCTTGTAGCCAATGTTTGTGGGTGCTTTCGCCCATTTTCTTTTCACCTGTCGGTTCCAAGATGCGGTCACATAACTTCAAGATTTCTTCGGTCGCTCCTTTTGCAAATACCACAAATTGATTTCCCGATGGATGCAAGGTGGCCATCACCTTTGTTTCTGAAGAAAAAGGCTCCTCTTTGAGTTTGGGATGGTCTTTTCGCACTTGCGCAATGTCTGCCCCTTCTTTCACTGCAAAATTCAACAATCCAGTCTCCAATGGATCCCCGATTTCAGTGGATTTTCCATTCTTCATTGCAAGGTCAGCCGTGCTGCAAAGGATCGCAGCTTTTTGGATCATCTCAGCATTCTTTTTGTCATCGGCATCAGCACTTTCCACCGAGGTATATATGCCTGCGACCTCGATTTTGTTTTGCGTGAGTGTACCCGTTTTGTCTGTGCAAATCACGTTGGTTCCTCCAAGCGTTTCCACAGCGGAGAGTTTTTTCACAATCACCTTGTGCTTCGCCATTTTCATCATTCCCTGAGCCAATGCCATCGTAGCAACGATCGGTAGGCCCTCGGGAATCGCTGCTACAGCCAGTGCAATCGCGGTTTGAAGCATTTCCAGCGGATTCTTGCCATTGACCAAGCCAGCCACGAAGATCAATACAAGCAAACCAACGGTGACAAGAATGAGAATCTTGCTGAAACTTTGGAGCTTCTTTTCCAAGGGCGTTACGGCTTGGTCTGCTGAATGCACCATGCTTGCGATTTTCCCCAATTCGGTGGTCATCGACGTAGCTGTCACGACCATCCAAGCATTTCCTTTTACATTAAATGTTCCCTTGTAGAGCATATTTTTGCGGTCGGCAAGAGATGCATCTGCTGGTGCAATACTTTCAACCTTGTCACTTGGAATTGATTCTCCTGTGAGGGCGGATTCATTCACGAGCAGTTGGTTGCTTTTGAATATGCGACCATCAGCGGGTACCATGTCGCCTGCATCCAGAAATACAATATCGCCTAGCACGATTTCCGCTGAATCGATTTCCCCGAGCTTCCCGTCGCGCATCACTTTTGCGGGGAATACCGTGAGTTTTTTGAGGGCATTCATGGAGCGGCCTGCCTGGTACTCCATGTAAAAACCAATTGCGGAGTTGATGAGTATGACGACCAAGATTGCACCACCATCCAACCATTCCTTAAAATAAAAGGAGAGTCCGGCAGCGACCACGAGCAGATACACGATGGGGCTTTTGAATTGGGCGAGAAAAATCAGGAAGGCACTTCGTTGCTTGGAACTGTCGATATTGTTCAAGCCATATTGTGCGACCCTCGCTTTGACTTCTTTGGACGTGAGTCCTTTCTCCAAATCCGATTTCAGCAGCAAAGCCGCAGCCTCTGCTTCCATCGCATGGTAATCGGTGTTTTGCTTAGTGTTTTCCATCGTGAATCAGCTTTTGGCACAAAGCAGACTTTCTTCCATGATCACTTTTTTTCTCTCCTCAGGAATTCCCAATCGATTCAAATGTTCCTCATGTTCATGCATTTCTTGACACAATACGACATTGTCATCGAGCAACGCTCCTTTTTCTGCTGTTGTAAGCGAGGTGAGACTTGTGAGAGGGTGAAATCCAAGCGAATCAAAGAGGCACGCAATTTCTGCTCGGAGAAATCTGCTTTTTCTCCCGATGCTTTTGTGATCCAGATATTTACTGCGATTTTCAACATGATCGTAACTTGAGTTACAAATTTGAATTTCCTTGCTAACGAGGTACTTGCGCAAGATCATCGGGGGTCATGACAAGAGTCATTTTTTGACGGCCATTTTCTGACATGTGGCGCTAGAAATTGACTGAGTGATCAAAATTATATAAATCGGAATTTAATGCGTACTTAGACGGTTGCATGCTCTGCCTTATCATTTAACTGAAAATTTACCATCGGGCATGCCTTTTGATGCATACCCGATGGAGAAAGAAATCATCGCATCATGCAGCACATGCCTCAGCACAAGCCGTACATGCAGCCGCACATTTCTGGCAACATTCATGCGTCGTGTGCTTTCCGCATTCTGCTGAACAGGCGTTGCAGATTTCGGCGCAGAGCTTGCACAAAGCTCCGCAGTAAGCTGATCCTCGGGCCTCAAACCTTGCGCACAAGGCGCAAATGTCTGCACAGTCGCGACAAAGTGCTATGCACTTCTCGTGGGCAGAATCGCTCAAGGCGATGCAATGCGTGATACAGCTTTCGCATTCAAGGAGGCAGGCCAGACAAGCTGCCGCACAATTGTTGGAATTTGAGTGATGCATAAAATTGTACAAAATAGAAATGTCTTCAGTACCGCTGTTGCCCAGCCTTCAGATTCGCTGTCGCCCGAAATTTCACTCAAAATGCCAGATCAAAGAATTTTCTGCTATTCAAGATGAAGCCTAAATTTCGATAGTAGTTGCAAGCATCATTTTGCACAATTCTCCATTGATTTTACATAAATCACGGCAGGAAATAAATCCTAACGATTTCTTGATTCAACTCCAATGTTCTTGCTAAAAAATTCAGAATCAAGAAACGTATTTCTTACGTTTCTTGTGTTGATTCCTTTGCTTTCTTTTCGATCAGGATTCGTTCCATCGCCCTTCTCCCAAAAACAGAAAATACCACAGGTGTCACCACAATATCTAGCAAGGTCGATGAAATCAGACCACCCAAAATCACCGTCGCAACGGGATAAAGAATTTCTTTGCCAGGCGCAGTGGCATCGAGGGTAAGCGGTATCAATGCCAATCCAGCAACCATTGCGGTCATCATCACGGGAACCAATCTTTCGACAGAACCTCGGATGATCATTTCCTTTCCAAAAGTTTCCCCTTCGTGCTGGATCAGGTGGATGTAGTGGGAAATCATCATGATGCCGTTGCGCGAGGCGATGCCCGTGAGGGTCACAAATCCCACCAAGGTTGCAATGGAAAATGTGCCGCCTGTAAGTACCACTGCGACGACACTCCCAATGAGCGCAAGCGGAATGTTGAGCATGACTTGCGCAACGATGCGCCCTGATTTGAAATGGGCATACAGCACAATGAAAATACCCACCAAGGAAAAAATACTCAATATCAAAATCAATCGCGAAGCTGATCGCTGGCTTTCAAATTGGCCACCATAGTTGAGGTAGTATCCCTTTGGTAGATTGAGCTCTTTGTCCAGCCGTTGCTGGATTTCCTTGACAGTGCTTCCCAAATCGCGGCCCTGCACATTGCAACTGAGGACGATGCGCCGCTGAGTATTTTCATGGTAGATGCTGTTTTGGGTCGGATTGTACGTGATCGCTGCGATTTGATGCAGGGGAACCTGTGAACCATCGGGTAGGTCGATCATGGTAGTGCGAATGGCTTCAAGGTTGGATCGGCCTTCGTCTGTGCTGCGCAGCAAGACATCGTAGGATTTTTGCCCTTCAAATATTTGTCCCTCGACTTTGCCATTGTAGAATATCTCAAGGTCTTCGGCCACTTTGCCCGCTTGGAGGCCATAGCGTTGCAGTGCTGGGCGGTCTAACTTGATTTGCAACTGTGGCACCAAGACCTGCTTTTCCACCTGCGCATCCACCACGCCAGGAATGCTCGAAATGATGGCGTATGCCTTCAGGGCATTTTGGCGCAACTCCGCAAGGTCATTTCCGAAGAGCTTGATGGCCACTTGCGCCCTTACCCCGGAAAGCAGGTGATCCAGACGGTGGGAGATGGGTTGGCCGATATTTACTGAAACGCCTTTTAATAGGGCAAGCTGATTCCGAATGTCCGCCAAGATCGTAGCGCGATCCCGCGCTGGGTCTTGCTCCAATTCCACCTCGATTTCTGAATTGCTCACAGGCTCCACATGCTCGTCCAATTCTGCCCTGCCTGTTCGGCGACTCACAAATTGCACTTCGGGGACACGCAATATCAGCCGTTCAGCAGCTTTGCCGATGCGGTTGCTTTCATCCAATGAAGTGCCTGGGGCAGCAGACAAATTGATGGTGAATGAACCCTCGTTGAAAGGAGGCAGAAATTCCGTCCCAAAAAACGGCACGATGCTCACACTCCCCAAGATCAGCACAATTGCAACGGCAATGATAGGAATAGGGTTGGCCAATGACCAGTGGAGGAGCTTGCGATCTTGACGTTTGAGCCACCTTACCAACCTGGTGTCGTGGTGCTGTGCATCTGCAATGGGCGTTATTTCCGAGACTTTCTTTGGGGAAAATAGCTGCTTGATCTTAGGCCAAAAGGCAATCTTGTCGGATGGCTTTTTTTCCGATCCCAATAGGTAACTACAAAGTGCGGGTGTCACCGTCAAGGACACTGCCAAGGAGGCCAAAATCGACGTAATGTAAGCGATACCGAGGGGCGCAAATATCTTGCCCTCGATCCCCTGCAAGTAGAAGAGCGGCAGGAATACCAAGACCACAATGATCGTGGCATAGACGATGGAGTTGCGCACCTCGCTGCTTGCTTCATAGATCACTTGCATCGTCGGCAATGGCTGATCCTTGCTGCGATTTTCCCTGAGCCGCCGATGGACATTCTCCACGTCCACAATCGCATCGTCCACGAGTTCTCCAATAGCGATGGCCAATCCACCCAAGGTCAATGTATTGATGGAAATGCCAAATGCCTTAAAAATCAGTGCAGTGATAACGAGCGACAGTGGAATAGCAGTGAGCGTAATCAACGTGGTGCGAAAATTGGCAAGAAAGAGCAAAAGGATAATCACCACCAAGACAAAGCCATCCCGCAAAGCCTCCTCGACATTGGTGAGGGCATTGACGATAAAACTCTTTTGCTGGAAAATCTTCGTATTGAGCTTTACGTCTGCTGGGAGGGAGGTCTGCAACTCCGCCACGGCCTTCTCGACTGCATCGGTAAGCTCTACGGTGGAAGCTCCGGGCTGCTTTTCCACCGTGAGAATCACCGATGGTCGGCCATTGATACTGGCATCGCCGCGCTTGACAGCACCGCCGAACTTTACCTCGGCAACATCACTGAGCATGACGGGCAATCCCTTTTGATTGCTGATAACCGTAGCCTTCAGGTCATCGAGATTTTCTGCCCGCCCGATGTTGCGGATCAAAACCTCGTTGCCATAACGATTGACAAAACCACCCGTGGTATTGCCATTCGTGAGCCTGAGTGCTTGATCCAAGTCATTGAGCGACAAGCCAAATTGTTTGAGCCGCGCCGTCGAAATCAAGACTTGGTATTGCTTGCGCTCCCCGCCGATGGGGATCACCTGCGAGACTCCCTTGATGCTCATGAGGCGTCTGCGGATGGTAAAGTCTGCAAGGCTTCGCAATTCCAAAGGGGATGTGGTGTCACCCGACACGCCAATCATCATGATTTGGCCCATGATGCTGCTCACAGGACCCATCACAGGCGTAATTCCAGCGGGAAATTGGATGGTTTGCAGCTTCTCCGCAACCAATTGTCGGGCCTTGAAGACATCCGTTTCCCAATCAAACTCGACAAAGACCATCCCGATACCAATGGAAGATGCACTCCGCACACGCTCCACCCCAGGCGCTCCATTGATGGCCACCTCCACGGGTGTCGTCACCTGCGTCTCGATTTCCTCGGGGGCCATGCCATTGGCCTCCAAGAAAATCGTGACTTGTGGGCGATTGAGGTCGGGCAATACATCGACTGGCAGTTGCAAAAAGGTGTATGCCCCATACACCAACAACAGTGCTGCGGTCGCAACCACAAACATGCGGTTGTGCAGGGAAAACTGTATCAGTCGATTGAGCATAATCCTATTGTAACCTTAGTATTGTGTTGATGACCCGCTTGAATCAATGGGAATGCTCGTGGCCTTCTTCCCCATGTTCATGGCTGTGTTCATGGCCTGCTTCGGTATCGC
>JANPHP010000393.1:0-11143 GCA_031424495.1 Bacteroidota bacterium
GTAGGCACGCCATGCATGGCGTGCCTACAAGATCAAATCATTGATTTTTTTGCAGGGAAAGGCACAATTGTCATCCACAACTGCAGATTCAGCATCAAGGATGTTGGTAATGCGCCCCCGCATCCCCCTACCGCAACAAAGTCACAGTCCCAGCCCGTTTCATCTTCTCGCTCAGCTGCCCACGCGCCTCGATCACATAGGTATAGGCGCCCTCCTGTGAATCCAAGCCGTGCAACGAACCATCCCACTGGAAATTGGGGTCAAAGGATTCGTAGATCATCATGCCCCAGCGGTCAAACAGCATCACATGAAACTCCTTTACACCGATCCATTTCACAAAGAAATTGTCATTGAGACCATCACCATTGGGGGTGAATGCATTGGGGACATAGATCGTGAAGTCAGCGCCGACGATCACCTTGGAGTAGGCGGTATCACGGCAACCATGACCGGTATAGACGATCAAACGCACCTCAAATCGGCCAGTATCTTGGTAGGTATGGCTTGGACCAAATACATTGGAACCATTGCCATCTCCAAAATCCCAATCGTAACTCGTAGCAAGTTGACTCTGGTTGAAAAAGTTGGTGGTCAGCGGCAGCAATCCACTATCAGGATCGACATAAAATGCAGCGATCGGCAATATGCTGTCGACTTCAAGGAACAAACTATCGGGCTTGCTCGGGCAACCATCTACAAAGGTGACGACCGTGTACAAGCCTGAATTTTGGGGAATGACGTTGATGCGAGGAGTTGTTGCACCCGTGTTCCAGAGGTAGGACTCCCCTCCTGAAGCGATCATGGTAGTAAACTCATTCAAGCAGACCATCGGCGGACCCACGATATCGGCCACGGGCGTCGGGATCACCGCAAGATGGACGGTGTCGCGGTCGCGGCAGCCATTGCCGCCCTGCACCGTCACAACCAGGTCGGTCGTCTGTGTAAGCGTCACCAATGGATTTTGCGCTGTTGGATTGCTGACGACATTGCTGGGCGCCCAAGAATAAGTACCACCACCCGTAGAAAAGACTTGAACGGTCGAGTCTTCACACAGGATGGTACCTCCCCAAGCAACCGCTTCAGGTGCCGGCAATACATCGATGTGCAGGGTGTCGCTGTCTTTGCAGCCATAAAGATCGGTGCCCGTGACCACATAGGTAACGCTGCTGGTCGGGAAAGCAAGTGGATTGCCGATATTGGGATTGCTCAGCGCAATGGCCGGCGTCCAAGTATAGGTCAATGCGCCGATTGCCTGCAACTGCGAGGAATCATTTTCGCACATCACCACCAAATCTGGCCCCAAATCTACGATCGGCAAGGGATGCACTACCACGCGCAGGCTGTCGGTATGCTTGCAGCCAATGTTATTGGTGACCGTGAGCGAGTAGGTCGTCGTCACCGTCGGCGTTGCCACAGGATTGGGAATCGTGGTTGCAGACAAGCCCATGGGTGGCGACCACAAGTAGGTACCGCCGCCACTGCCATTGAGTTGCGTGAAATCGCCGATGCAGAGATCCACACTCGGTCCGGGAATGGCCCGCACATTGGAAACCATAACGGTGACGGTGTCACTATCGGTGCATCCATTGGCGGCTGTGGCCGTTACGGTATAGGTCGTCGTCTGTGTAGGGCTCGCCCATGGCGTTGCAGAATTGGGGTTGTCGAGCGTGGTGGGGCTGCTCCAAGTATAGGAAACGCCACCCGCCGCGTTCAACTGCAGGCTATCTCCGGGACAGATGAAACCACCGCCGCTGGCTGTGGCCGTAGGCACAGGCAATATCGTGATGCTCACCTGCCCGGTATCTGCACAGCCACCCGGATTGCTCACAATCACGGTATAGGTCTGTGAGGTCGGCGGATTGGCAAAGGTCGTCCCCGTAGTCGTACTGCTCAGGCCGATTGCAGGACTCCACTGGTAGTATTGCCCACCGCTTGCTGTGAGCGTGATGCCTTGGCCTTCGCAAAAATTCGCATCGGGAGACAGCGCCAACTGCGGATAGGCATAGACCGTGATCTGCCGATAGCTTGTATCTGCAAAGTTGCAGCTGTTGGGATCGTTGGCGATCAGCATGATCGTGTACGTGCCCGGGTTTTGAAAGGTATGGTTGGCGTTGTAGGTGCTGGCCGTGTTGCCTGCACCCGACAATGGGTCGCCAAAATTCCAAGTGAAGCCCACGCCACCCGTGCTTTGATTAAGAAATTGGATGGAATGCGGCGCACAGCCCCCAAACGCTGGTACAGGCTGAAAATCAGCCGCGATGCCCGGCAATTCCAAATCCATTTTGAAGCAGGCGAGGTTGCAGCCCGAGCTATTGTTTTGGGATGAGAATGCGCCAGGAGTCGTCGGGAAATCTGAATTGCTCCAACACCCTGCGCATACGGCTTGGTAGACCTCGGCATGTTTGCTGAAGCGGCTCGTGCCCCCATCGACGTGCTCGTGGCTTTGCGGTCCGCCCATGAAAGTGGCGTAATCCATGGCCACGCCATTGGTTTGAAACACGATCAAATAGAGATCGCTACCATCTGTAGCGTGCTGCAAGCCATTGGGCGAGGTCGGCAAGCCAGATGTGCTTCCAGAGAAATTGGTTGCTCCACCCCATCCAGAAACGTAGACATATTCGCAGACATCCACCAAAAACGCCGTGGGTGCTAGATTGATGTCGTTGTTGGAGGTGCCAAAGACCAAGGAATAGATGACTGAATTGAGTGCAGGATTGAGCTTTTGGATGAATTGTCCGCCATTTCCATTACCTACGGTGCCTGGGGTCACGGGAAATGCACCCAGTTTTTGTCCCATGACATAGATGTCGCCATCCGCATCCATTTCCACAAAATAGCACTGGTTGTAATTGCTGTTGCCAATAAAGGTCGATGCTATCAAACCAGTACCTCCACTATTGATATGCGTAACAAAGCCATCGATTCCGCCCTGGTAGCTGGGTGTCACCGTGCCCCCTGTCGTCGGAAAGTTGCCGCTGGCTGTGCCACCCGCTACAAAAACCGAGTAATCTGGCGCAACCCTGATCGAATAGGCTGCATCATCACCGTTGCCGCCCAAGTGGGTACTCCAGACGAGCTGACTCAACGAAGGGTCCATTTTGAAGACCACACCATCCTGCCCACTGGCGGTCTGGGATTGAAAAGCGCCTGGCGTTGTAGGAAAATTGCTCGATTGCGTACAGCCCGCGATATAGATAAAACCGATGTCATCCGTCACAATTTCCCCACGTGCATCGTCGCCATAGTTGTATTTGAGGCTGCTGCGCTGGTAGCTATTGTTGATGTTGTAGGCATCAAACCCGTCTCCCCCTATGAAAGTAGACGCCATCAAGGTCGATCCACTGGGATTGAGTTTGGCGATGTACATGTCAGAGCTGCCATTCATGTTTTGGTCATAAGCACTATTGGTCGTGGGAAAATCCCCCGACCGCGTCATGCCAAAAATGACCAAGTTGTTAAACGGGTCTGCCACCATGCTATGCGGTTGGTCAGGATTGCTGCCACCCAAGAAGGTAGAGTAAATATGATTGCCTGTGGGTCCAAACTTGGTGATCGAGATGTCGATCGCACCATGAAAACTCGTTTGGTAAGCGCCCGTGGTCACCGGATAGCCCTGCCCATAGGCGATACCGCCTGCATACAGGTTGCCGCCCCCGTCGTAGGTCGCCGAGAAACCAAAGTTGTCGGCGTGGGAGCCCGTAAACGTCGAGAAAACAAGCAGCGGATCGATCACAAGTGGCTCATTCGCAGCAAATCCATCCGGAAATTGAAAGCCTACCGACTTGCCCTTCAGGTCAAACTTGCAGGCGACCTCCGCACCATGCTGGAACGCAACTGGGCGCTGCTCCTTGATATCAAAGAGCGAAGTCTGCATGACCAGCTCCCCTTCGGTGAGGCGCAGGTCTTCCAAACCTTCGTACACAAGCCTGATCGCACTCGGATCCACGCCCGGTTGCACGATGAAATCATACTTGAGCGCATGCTCTCGTGCATAAATCACGAAATCGATGCCAGGATACAGGTTTTTGTAGCGCACGCCCTTGAACAAAGGCACCTCTGAAGCCCACTTGGATTCATCGTTGCCGATGAAATAGTTGTGGTACTCGGGCACGCGCTCCTCACCCGCGACTTGCTCGGGCGCCTGTGCCCCCGCAAAACGCACGCTGAAGGCATGACAATCGATCATGCTGTCCTCAGGTTGCCGGGGCAAGCGCATGAACATGCGCTCGTGCAGGTCGCTCGTGTTCCCAAACGCATACGTGAGGCGGTCGCGCTCCAAGAAAATGCGCCCAGAGGGGATATCGGCCAAGAAGAGGATATTTGCATCCCATTGGCCTTGGTTTTGGATAAAGCGGATGTTGGAGGAATCTGCGTGCTCGCTTTGAGCTTGCACAGTTCCCCAAGCAAGGAGGGCCAAAATTGCCCCTAAAAGTCGACGAGGGAGTCGCTGCATAGAATGTAAAAATCGTCTAAGACGGGTGATGCATTAAATTTAGAGCCTCCTGCCCTAGTCTGCAAGTCCTCAAACGTCATTCTTGTAAAATATTGCATTGACGGTCAGAATGAAAGCGCCAACTGTCACAACAGACAAAAAAATCCGTAGTTTTAGACGGTCTTAACGGAGCATTTGTACTCCATACGGAAGAAGAAATAGGCATGATTCCTTTGTCGGAAACGATCAGAAAACGCTTGGCGATAGCCGACGCAGCGCGTCGACTACGCAAAAATCCTGTTTTGAGCCAGGATCGCACATTCAACAAATTGCTGGTCAAAGCCAAGGATACCGCCTTTGGCAGGTATTACCAGTTTGAGCAAATGCTTGCCGACCCGCAGGCCCTGCAGCTTTTTCAAGCGACTGTGCCGCTGAGCAATTATGACACCATGCATCCGTGGTGGGTGCGCTCCGAGCAGGGCGAGGAAGATGTCTGCTGGCCTGGCAAAATCAAATATTTTGCCCTCAGTTCCGGCACATCTGGCGCGCCCTCCAAAAACATCCCCGTAACCAAGGACCTGATCAGGGCCACGCAACAAGCGAGCATGCGGCAGCTGCTCGTGCTCAGGCGGTTCAAAGTGAGTCCGACGATCGTGAGCAAAAAAGTCCTCACGCTATCAGGCTCCACCACCCTGCAATACAATGGCATCCACTACAAGGGCGACGTGAGTGGCATCCACGCCAAGCACATCCCACGTGTGATGAAGACCCTGCAAAAGCCGGGTCGCCGCATCTCGGGTTCCACCAACTGGGAGAGCCGCCTGCGGCTCATGGTGCAAAACGCGCCCAAATGGGACATCGGCATCGTCGCAGGCGTGCCGGCTTGGCTAGACATCCTCATGGAGCGCATCGAGGCCCGCTACAAAGTGGACAGCATCCACGACATCTGGCCCAATTTCCAAGCCTATATCCACGGCGGCGTGGCCATCGAGCCCTACCGCAAAAAATTGAAAACGCACTTCAGCCGCGACGTCGCCTTCATCGAAACCTACCTCGCTTCTGAGGGATTTATCGCGCTGCAGAGCCACCCCGATGCCCCCGGCATGGAGTTGCTCACCGACCATGGGATTTTTTACGAATTCCTGCCCTTTGACGAGACCAACTTTGATGCCGACGGGCAGCTCATCGACAACTACGCCAAGACCTACACGGTCGGCGAGGTCGAGCTCAACAAGCCTTATGCGCTGGTGATGAGCACTTGTGCGGGCGCGTGGCGCTACCTCATCGGCGACGTCGTACGTTTCGTGCAAAAAGATCCGCCCGACATCATCATCGACGGCCGCACCAAGCACTTCTTGAGCCTCGTGGGCGAGCACCTGAGCGTGGACAACATGAACCACGCCATCGCCAACACCGCCGACCTGCTCGGCCTCAGCTTCTCCGAATTTGGCGTCGCTGGACTAGCCCACGAAGGCCGCTTCGCCCATCAGTGGTACATCGCCTGCGACGTGCCCGCAGATGCCGACCTCATCCAAAAAACACTCGACGCCGAGATCTGCAAGCTCAACGATGACTACCCCGTCGAGCGGCAGCATTCCCTCGCCCACATGTTTGTGAAACTGCTGCCCAACCAAGTCTTCATCGACTACCTAGCCCAGCTAGGCCGGGCAGGCGCCCAAGCCAAATTCCCGAGGGTGCTCAAAGGCAATCAGTATGATACGTGGATGGCATTTTTGCGGGAGCGGGGATTGGTGTAGATTCCCTTTTCGGAATGGTGTGCAATGGAATTTGCTGATTGTTATTCCATCTTTCCCCTATTGGCATCCCCCCCCCAAAAAAAACAACCGCCCAAGCACAGTGCAAGGGCGGCCGTCAACATTATCAATAGTGATCAAACAATCAATTCACAATCACCACAAAGTCGAGCTGCACATCGGTCGATCCGGGGGTGCAGGTGCCGTTTTTGGTGCCGTCGGGCTGATGACGTAGCTCCACGCGCATCGTACCGGTGCTAGGCGAGACAGCCGTCCAGTTCGTGGTGATTCCGATGGGAAATGTGCCGTCGCTGTCGGTTTTTACAACCGTCACTTGCACGCCAGTCGCTGTGTAGCAAAAGAGATGATCTACAGATTCGGCCCGCACTTCGTCCGTAATATTTTTGATATTGCCGCCGTCTGACTCGTCATACATTGCGATGGAGACGTTGTAGACCTTGCCAGAATCCAAGCGCAAGGAGTCAAAACGAACCGCGCCAGCGCCGCCGGCACCGTCAGGATCGGAATAAACGGCCGTTTGCACGAGCGCACCCGTGGTGGCGTCGGCGATGGTGAGTGTCACTTTGGTGATCACCTCCTCCTCATTGGGATTTACAGGCTCATCGGGCTTGCAGCTTGATGCGAATATGACCGTCAGCAACAGTGCAAATAGCGAAAGAAATGATGATTTTTTCATATTCAATGCGTTTTTAGTTTTCTTTTTTGGGGGAAAATGAAATCGGAATCTTGAGGCGCAACGAATAATTGCGGCCCATTTCATCGGCATAATACCTGAAGCGATTCATGTATTCGCGGTAGCGGGTATTGGTGATGTTGTAGCAGCCAAGGCTCAGGTCCATGGTGAATTTTCCGAGGACGACGGTGGTTGCTGCCTCTGCATTCAGCAAGAAATACGCGGCCGGCGGCAGCGCATAATCTACCCCGGCCGGATAGCGGTTTTGGTGCCGCGTGTAGACGGCGCTCAGGCTGATCGAGGGCGCATGAAACAATTTACCACCTACAAATTCGTAGCCCAGCCCGGTTTCAAATCGGTCGGAGGGTATGAAAATCAAGGGCAAGTCCAAGGTGAGATTTTGCGCACGCACCATCGATGCCTTGCCGCGCCACCGCAGATGATCGGTAAAATTCCAGGAAAATGCAGCATCCACACCCATGAAACGCGCATCCACCTGCCGATAAACAAAGGTCGGGAATGCGCCGCGTATCGTGAGCGTCGCGGGCTGCACCGGCTCCTGATAGATGAAGTCATTGATGAAGTTGTAATACACGCCCAATTCGCCGGTGAATTTGCCGTGGCCCTTGTATTGCAGTGAGAGGGCACTGTTCCAGGCTTGCTCCAGTTTCAGCGTGCTGTCGCCGATCTCGTAGCTCGCCGAACCGTGGTGCAAGCCCCTGCTGTACAGCTCATTCATCGTCGGTGGACGCCATGCTGTGCCGAGATTGGCGTGTAGGCTCAGGTGCTCATTTACCCGCACCAATCCGCCCAAGCTGCCGCTCATATTTTGCCAGGTTTTGATCGGCGAAACAATCTCGTTGTTCTGCCAAAAAAAGGCCTGATTCCAGCGATAATCATAGCGCACACCCGCCTCCAATTCCCAACGCAACTTCACCAGCCGCTCGATCAGAAATGGGCCGACATTGTAGTTGATGAAATTGGGGATGAAGAAAAAGCCATCGTATTTATTGATCTGATTTTGCCCAGTGATGCCCACCATTCCCTTCCAGCCATGGAGTTTATTGTGCTCCCAGAGCAACTCGGCAGAGGTCGTCGAGATGGCATAGTTCAGTTGCGGTGCGCCCTCATTGGAGGCGGATGAGCGGTGGTTGTCATACTCTTGCCGCAGATTGTGCTGGAAAGCCGCCGTGAGACTCAGGTTGCCGATGTGGCCCGTTTCCATCCAAGCCTTGACCTTGGCGAGGTCGTGGTTGATGTGCTGATAGGGCCGGTCGATGGCATAGGTGAAAACGCCGTGCACCAAGGGCGTGTCGCTCGCAATCGCCGTCTCCAAGTCGGTGAGATTGCCGATGTGTGAGCCTGCAAAAATCGCGATGTCGTTGCTGAAGTGACTGTAATAAGCCTCGACGCCATAGCGCTCTTGGGTCCAGCCAAGCGCCGCCGAATAATTGATTTCTTTCAAGCCCGTGTTGGCGAGCACGTAGTCGGGTGTGTGCACGTTGCCGCCGCGCTTGTAGGTGCCCTGCAAGCGCCAAGCCAGCGGCATGAGGCGTTTGAAACGCCCCTCGACGATGGCCGCAGTCGCGCCCAGCCAACCATTGCTCATGCCCACGAGGTTGTAGCTGCCGGTGACGCCAGCCGAGTCGGGCAGTGCGCCCGGCTCCACCAAGATCACGCCTGCGATCGCATCCGGGCCGTAACGCACGCCGTTCGCGCCCTTGACTACGGTGAGCTTGGTAGCAGTGAAGGGATCGATCTCAGGCGCATGTTCGCTGCCCCATTGCTGACTCTCTTGGCGCACGCCATTGTTCATGATCACAATGCGGTTGCTGTGCATGCCGTGGATCATGGGTTTGAAAATGCTGGGCCCGGTTTGGAGCGCATTCACCCCCGACAAGTCCTTGAGTGCCTCGCCGAGCGACTTGCCGGCCGCCTTGTCGAGGTCTTTGCCGCTCAGCGACGACTCCGATTGCGTGGGTTTGGCATCGGGATGCTTGTCGTGGATGTGCACCGTGTCCATGTGGCTTTGGCTATGGGGCAGTTGGATGTCAAAGTGGGTATTTTCCTCAATCACCACCCGATATTCCTGGATGCCGCAACCGATGTGGGATACCGTGAGCGTGTCTGGACCGTCGCAAAGCCCCTCAATGCGAAACTCGCCATTCATGCCCGTGACCGCACCGACGCCGATGCGCTTGAAAAAAACCTTGGCGTAGACCAGAGGCTCGAGGGTCTCGCTGTCGGTGACTACACCATAAATGGCATGGTTGCAATGGCGGCCATTTGGCTGGGCGTATACGTTAAGACAGAGTATAACTCCGACAACGCACAGCATCCACTGTACTCGTTTGGCAGACATATCTATTGCCGATTAACCTTTTAAAAAAGTGGAATTGTAAGGTGGAATAGCGTAGCCGATGGACATTGGTTAGCTATTCAAAAAAGGAGGGAATCAGGCAATCGGTGGACCGCGCAAGAAATTGCGGCTGACTTCTGCTGCTGCACATGACCATACAGGCCCAGAGGCTGTCGCGGTAAAAGCTATCGGCGCGAGCAATTGTGGTTGATAGACAGCGGTAAATGGAGTTGCAGGTGCATAGTCACAAACCGGACAGCTTTCATGGTCGATTTGGGTGTGGCTACCGGCATCCTTCTGCGCACGTGGCGCGTCAGCATCGTTGCAACAGGCGTGTACCCACGTGCGTGGCAATGCAATCGCAAATGTTGCGAATAGCATGATCCAAGCGATATAGGTACGAAAACGACGCATTCTCCAGATTCAAAAACCAAATATAAACACAAAAATCTTACATGCAACTATGTTGCAACCAATTTTCTCAGGCCGATGCTTGAACAAGCATCGCTGGTAACCGTTGCCTAAAGGATAGCATCTGCGAATGTAGATATCGCATTTTCATTAACTTTAAGCCATGTCTGCCCACACCCTCTTAGCCCTGATCATCGCCATTGTGTGCTTCGGTTACGTCACCGACCGCATTTTGGTGTTCCTGAACCTGCAACGCATGCGTCCAGAATTGCCGGAAAAGCTGCGTGATTTTTATGATCAGGAGCGGTATGTGCGCTCACAAGCCTACCTGCGCGAAAAGCTGCGCTTTGGTTTGATCGGCTCCACGATCAGCTTTGCTGCGTCATTGGTCGTGCTCGCCACGGGTGCGATGGGCATGCTCGACGCTTGGTTGCGCTTGTATGTCACAGATCCATTCTGGCTTGCATTGGCCTTTTTTGGCACCTTGGCGCTGGCTAGCGACCTGCTTGGCATGCCATTTTCGCTCTACAATACTTTTGTGATCGAGACGAAATATGGCTTCAACAAAACGACTTGGCAGACGTGGGTCATGGACAAAATCAAAGGACTTGTAATCGCCATCGTGCTCGGGCCTGCATTGTTATTCCTGTTTATCCGGGCAGTTGAATTCTGGAGAGAAGACTTTTGGCTCCCGGTTTGGGCGGGCGTTTCTGGCCTTACGCTGCTCATTCAATTCATGTACACAGCTTGGTTGGTTCCTATTTTCAACAAATTGGAGCCATTACAGGCCGGCGAATTGCGCGATGCAATCGAATCTTACAGCAAAAAGGTTGGTTTCCCACTCAGCAACATCATGGTGATGGACGGTTCTCGCCGCAGCAGCAAGGCCAATGCGTTTTTTGCAGGATTTGGCGCTCGGAAAAGCATCGTCTTGTACGATACGCTGATCGCACAAATGACGCTTCCAGAAATCTTGGCAGTCTTGGCGCATGAAGTTGGGCATTACAAGCGTAGGCATATCGTGCTCGGGACAATATTGAGCATTTTGAATATTGGGGGAATGTTGTTCATCCTTTCACGGGTCATCTTTGAGCCGGTGCTCGCCGAAGCCTTGGGCGCCGCCGTGCCGAGCATCCACCTGAGCTTGATCGCATTCACCTTCGTTTTCACGCCGATCTCCATGCTCACCGGCCTCGGAATGAATCTCTTGTCCCGCAAAAACGAATACGAAGCCGATGCATACGCACGCGAAACCTACGATGGAGGGAGCCTAGGAAATGCATTGATCAACCTGCATGTAGAAACGCTGAGCAACCTGGAGCCCCATCCGATCGATGTATTTTTGAACTATTCCCATCCGACCTTGCTGCAGCGCCTAGCCGCTCTGCGCGCCGATCACGCCACACCAATAGCGTCAAACACCTCCATCGATCCTACAACCGTAGCCTAGCAGCCCAAATCAGACAGTATCCCGATCCCTCACCCTCGTGAGA
>JANPHP010000394.1:0-39391 GCA_031424495.1 Bacteroidota bacterium
GTTTTTGCGACCCTCGGTGACGACCCAGACCCCCGCTGGATACATGATCACATAGCCCCAAACCATGTTCAGGCGGTGGCTCAGGTTGTGGGCCCACTTGGCTTTGGACTTAAGTAAGATCCAATGCAGCGGGAAGATCATCGCAAAAAATCCTACAAAGAGGATGTAAAACCAGATGCTCCAGATGCGCTGCAAAATTCGTTTCATCTCAGGCTTGTTGCTTGTCGGCTTGCATCTCGGCCGTCAGGGCCGACATTTCCCAGGCATCGCCCAGCCTCAACCGCAATGCATCGGGCACAGGTTGCACCTTGCGGTTATCATAGTTGAAGCAGACCAGGGCAGTTTTGGCCTCGACCAGAAGTTTTTCTTCGCCCTCGATCGTGAAGCGGTAGTAGATGTCAAAGCCAGCGCGGGTGTAGTCGCCGGCGCCGAGTTCGCAGCGCAGCACCTGTCCATAGAAACCTTCGGCTTTGTAGAGGATCGCGCAATCGCCCATGATGAAGCTCGTGCCCTCGGCATTGTTTTCGGCGTAGCCGTAGTGGGCAAAATACTGGGCGCGGGCCTCGTGCATGAGGGAGAGCACCTTGTCATTGCCAAGGTGCGCCCCATAGTTGAGGTCGGTGATGCGGATCGGCAGGCTGCACTGAAAAGGCAACACTGCGGGTAGCTGAAGCTTCAAGCGTGGCATGCCACAAAGATAGGCAGGATTTTGGGACTGTGGGTGGGGAGGCCAATGAAGGATCGAGGGAATTGGTTCGTTTCGAAATTCCCACTCGTTTGGAGAAATTTGCCGATCGACCTAACTTTACGAGATGGGTTTGGCGGGAAAAAAGACAGGCGTCACAGAAGCAGAATACTTTGCCTACGAGGAGTCGATCGATGGCTTGGCAGAGTTTTTTGATGGTGAGATTCGCGAAAGGATAGGGGGCAGTGAAAATCATAGCTCGATCATTCAAAATCTATCGCGTGAAATTGGAGTTCGTCTCGGCAAGGGCGAATGTCGTGTACATGGCACCGATTTAAGGTTGCGCATTGACCTGGCAAACGCCCACGTGCGTCCAGATGTATGGGTGATCTGTGGCAAGAGCGAATACCACATGGGACGCAAGGATACCGCAAAAAACGCGATTTTCGTCGCTGAAGTCCAGAGCGAGTCCACCACGGCATTTGACCACAACGGCAAGTTTGACAACTATCTGCTCGTGCCCAGCCTGCGTGAATATGTCCTGATCGAGCAGCATGCTCCACAGGTGGATGTCTATTACAAGAATGAAGAAGGCATACTTGAGTTTCGTCGGTTCAGCGACCTCGCCGAGGAGGTCCTTTTTCAATCGCTGGGATTCTCAATCCCAATGGTAGACCTCTACCGCAACGTCGATTTTGAGTTGGGGGAATGAGCGAATGCTACCCACGTGATTGACTGAAATCCGCCTACCTGCTTGAGGAAGGTTCGCAATGATACGTGGATTTTTCGATTCAAAATTTTAATTGATCCCGTGCAGGCTTATGGATTTTTAACCTTTCCAACGTCTTGTAAGGGTCATCTTGAATCTCAATCCTCCAGCTATGAAAAGTAGAATGTTGTTTCTGCCCGCAATCTTGCTGCTCGCATTCGCCTGCAACACGCCCAAGCAAGACCCCGCCGCCCCGGCTCCGCCGCCTGCAGCAGCTGTTGTATCGCCTGAAACGACAGCCACGGTGGCGATCGATTCGCCCGAGGTCGCTGCGCCGGTCTTGGGGGCACTCAATTGCAGCAAAAAATTGGTCGCAACCATCGGTGGCGACCAAATCTGGAAACTGGACAGCAGCAAGACAATCTGCTTCACGGCGGGCATGGCCATCGATGCCGACGGCTCCCCCAATGCCTATTGCCCCGACAACAAAGGCCTCGACTACACCGCCAATGCTGGCAAACCCGGCAATTGGTATGGCATCGTCACCGATGCCATACCAAGCAACCCATTCTCCAAAAAGCAGGCGACCCCAAGCCCGGTTGTTATGTCTCACCGACATCCCTCGCCGACAAAACCCTGGCAGCTACCAATCCCAAGAAATACGTGGATTCCGAGACCATCCCCTACATCGCGCTGCCCAAAGGCATCCTCGACGCTGGGAAAATCAAGCTCGGCGACATGGCCTACGTCGCCAATACCGCCAACGGCAAGCACAGCTACGCGATTTTTGCCGATGGCGGCCCCAAAGACGAGGCCGGCGAGGGCTCCATCTACCTCGCACAGCAGCTCGGCATCCCCAACACCAGCCCGCGCAACGGCGGGGCAAAGAAGGACATCGTCTACATCATTTTCCCAGGATCGGGCAAGGGAAATGGCTACCTGCGCACAACCGCGGAAATCAATGAAGTAGGCGAAGCCGAGCTCAACAAGATCGGCGGCGCAGCGGTCGTGGACTGTTTGGGACTGTGAATGCAGCGTTTGTTCAGCCAAATGGGCGTTGCAAATGTTGAATTCCCAAAAGGCGCCAGGGAGTTTGCGAGCACGGGTATCCTTGTTAAGCTTTGGGCGGATGGGCTAGGATCGGCATTGAATCGCATCAATCCGGATCCCACTCATCCGCCAAAACAGACCATTCACGCAAGCCCACAAACCAAACAGCCTAGAAACTACGACATTTTGGGGACCAGCCTCAATGGCTCAGTTCGTTGTTATGCGGATATGCTCCCGATTTGTCTACTTGCTTCTGTTCCTTCTCGTCTCTACCGCTCTTTTCTCGCAAGAACCTGTGCCCTGCGGCACGGATGAAATGTGGCAACGCCTCGCAGCCACCGATCCCAAAGCCCAGCTGCGACAGCAGCAACTCGATCGACAGATCGCCGACATCGTCGCGCAGGGCGGTGCCCAGCGCATCGGCAGTGTGAGCACCATCCCAGTAGTGGTGCACATCGTGCACAATGGCGGCCCCGAAAACATCTCCAACTTGGTCGTGCAGCAAGGCATGGCCGACCTCAATGCAGCCTTCGCCAATACAGGCTTTTATGACCCGCTCACGGGCGTGGACACCGAGATCCAGTTTTGCCTCGCCAGCCAAGACCCTACAGGTGCAGGCACATCGGGCATCTTGCGGGTGCAAAATGCGCTGACCAATATGACCATGGAGACGCAAGACCAGCCGCTCAAAAACCTGAGCCGCTGGGACCCCACCAAATACCTCAATATCTGGCTCGTCGCCGAGGTCACGAGTCAAGCGACTGGCCCTAGCGTGGCTGGCTACGCCTATTTCCCGAGTTCACATGGCACACCGCAGGACGGCATCGTCTGCGAAGCGCGGTGGTTTGGCAGCACACCCGACAACAGCAAGGTGATGGTACACGAGGCTGGGCATTACCTCGGTCTCTACCACACCTTTACCGGCGGCTGTGCCAACGGCGATTGCCTCACCGATGGGGACCGCGTCTGCGACACGCCGCCAGATGGCAGCTCAGCAGCAGCCAACTGCGCATCGCCGCCCAATACCTGCACGACCGACGACGACGACCTCAGCGCCAACAATCCTTTTCGCCCGATCGGCAATGGCGGGCAAGGCGACCAGCCCGATATGCTCATGAACTACATGGATTACGGCTACCAAACTTGCCAAAGCGCATTCACTCTCGGCCAAAAAAACCGGATGACCCTTGCGCTCACGTCCACCCGGGCCAGCCTGCTCACGAGCCTAGGTTGCAATTCGCCCTGCACCAATCCAGTTGCGGCGGCCTTCAATCCCAATCCGACACAGGCGCTGATCGGGCAGAGTGTGGCCATGGGCAATGCCACGACGGGCGCAAGCACCTATCTGTGGGAAAAAAATGGGCAGACTTTCAGCACCGCAGCCAATCCCAGCCACATATTTACCGCTGCGGGCGTTTATGAAATCGTGCTCACGGCCAGCAATGGCGACCCGAGTTGCACCGACTATGCCATCGACACGGTGTGGGTGAGTTGTCTGCAAAATGCCAGCTTCACAGCCTCGGCGAGCAATGTTGCGCCGGGCACCACGGTCACATTCACCAACACAAGCACAGGACCGGGCACAAGTTTTCAGTGGTTGTTTGACGGGGTGGCGGCGAGCAGCACTTTTAATTGGAGCTACACTTTTAATGCGGTGGGTGGGCACACGATTTCGCTGGTGCAATACGGCACAAATTGCAACGATACATCGCTCACGCAATTTGTGGCAGTAGGTGCTTGCAACAGCTTGCGGTACAATCGCTGGTACTTTGGCTCCCATGCCGGTGTCTCATTTGCGGGCGGCGCTCCCGCACCCTTGTTTGATGCTGCGCAAGCTTTCAATGGGTTTGAGTCTGTGGCGACGATGTGTGACCCGCTGGGAAATCTGCTGTTTTACACCGATGGATCAAGCGTATGGAACCGCAGCCACACGATCATGCCCAATGGCCAGGGGCTGAAGGCCAATGCGAGTTCGACCCAAGGCGCGCTCGCCGTTCCGAAGCCGGGGAGTAGCAAAGATTACTATCTCTTCACAATGCCCATCCCCGTCGGGGCGCCGTATGACAGCAATCTTTATGTCTCTACGATCGATATGAATCTCGCTGGGGGCATGGGCAATGTCGTGATCAAGTGCGACACGCTCATGCGGCAGCCGACCGAGAAACTCACGTCCACCAACCATTGCAATGGCCGCGACGTCTGGGTCGTCGCGCACCAATACCAAAGCGATGCCTTTTTTGCCTACCGCATCACGCCCACAGGCCTGCAGCCACCTGTAGTGACGCATGTGGGCAGCGCTCACGTGGGCAATTTCGGTTTGGCGCAGGGTGGGATGAAAATCTCGCCAGACGGTAAGCGGCTGGCTTTGGTCACCAATGAATCGTTCATGGGGCGCGTCGAAATTTTTGATTTTGACAACAGCACGGGGCAGCCCAGCAACCCCATCCTCATCACGAGTTCGCTCATAGGCGGCGGCTATGGCATCGAATTTTCGCCTGACAGCAAGCGGCTCTATTTTGCCAATGCCGGTGGTGGAGGCAGTAGGCCAGCTGAGCTGTACCAGATTGATCTCGACGCGGGTTCGCCTGCCGCAGTGATCAGCTCCATGATGCTCATCGCCAACAATGCCGATAGCCCATGGGGAGCCCTGCAATTGGCACCCGACGGCAAGATTTACCTCTCGCGCTACGGTCGCAATCAGTTTGGCGTAATCAACAATCCAAATGCCCTCGGCATCGCTTGCAATTTTGTCATGCTGGGCCCCAATATCGGCCTCAACGCAAGCTTCGGCCTCAACAATATCAATACCAGCCTATTCTCGACCACCTACCCCGAGATCAGTGGTCCCGACACGGTCTGCGCTTTTCAGCAAGGCGTTGTTTACCGGCGAGCAGCAAATAGTTGCAGCGGTGGTGGCACGGTCTCATGGTCGGTTTCGGGGAATGCGCAGCTTATCGCGAGTACCGACAGCACGGCGACTTTGCAATTTACCGGGCCTGGCAATGCCAGCCTCTCGATCTTGGAGTCGGCGCCTTGCGGCTCGGGCACCGACCAAGTGAGCATCGTCGTGCAGCCCAGCGGTCCGACGGTGTATCTCGGCCCCGACCAGAGCCTCTGCCCCGGCGCTAGCCTCACGCTCAATGCGGGCGCGGGTTATGCAAGTTACCTCTGGACTACAGGCGCATCCACCCAGACCATACAAGTAAGTACAGCCGGTGTATATGGCGTGCAAGTCGGCGGCGGCAGCACCTGCGACCCCAACGACTCGATCGTGGTGCAGCTCAGCCCCAATGCACTCAGTGTCAATATCGGCCCTGACCAAACAATGTGCGAAGGTCAAGTCTTGACCCTGCAAGCGGGTACGGGCTATGCCAGCTACCTCTGGCAAGACGGCAGCGACCTCTCCAGTTTCACCGCCTGGCAGCCGGGAACGTATTGGGTATCTGTCACCGGCACTGCCTGCGCGGGTATGGTCAGCGATACGATGCAGGTGCTCGCTGCTGCGGGCCCGACCATCGACCTTGGCACCGATACCGTGATTTGCGTCGGTGGATTGATCCTCTTGCAGACAGGTGTCACGGGCGGCAGCTATGCTTGGTCAGACGGATCGACCAGCAGCACCCTCGCCGTCACGCAACCCGGCACCTATTGGGTACAGGTGATCGATGGCCAGGGCTGCACGGGCAGCGACACGATCATCGTGAGCCTTTGTGTTGGAGTCGATGGGGCGCTTGCAGGTGAGCAGGTGCGGGTTTGGCCCAATCCGGCGACAAGCCTGGTGCATTTTGAAGTCGCTGGGCTAGGCATTGCAGATGCAATTGCCGTGAGTCTTTGGGACATCACAGGCCGCAAATTGCAAGTGCAGGAGGCGCAAGTGTTTGGTGGCAAAGCCATGGGCAACCTTTCGATGGAGGAGCTGGCGGCAGGCCTTTATCTCCTGCAAATCGAAGGCACGAGCTGGGTTCGCAATACCATCGTGGAGAAACGTTAAGCTAGCTGAAAGCGCAGCGCGTGTTGTTTTTGGGGAGCTGCCTCAAAAACAATAAATTGCGACAGCTTAATTGGCCTCTATGAAGCTGAAACTGATTTTGGGGATCCTTTTTTGGACCGCGACAATGCAAATCTGCCTAGCCCAAGGCATCGCGCGCGCCTACAACGAAGCCAACCAACTGGAGGAGCTTAAAACCTTTGACGCACAAGGACATATCACCTTCAAGAAATGGTGCCTCAGTGACACGCATTTCGAAATGCAGGCTTATGCTTGGGACACAAATGGAAAACCTACTCAGGAATGGGAAGTGCTTTGGCGCACGGATATCGTGCATTTCAAAGAGCTGCGCTATTTTGAGGACCGCATCGAAACGTGGATGCCGACTCGGGAATGGCGGCTTTCTGGCGATGCTGATTTCGCAAAGGCCATCATGCAATTCAAGCGGGATGGGCTACCCAATAGCAGCGAGGAGTTGCTGCAATATCGAGCGATTCGCAATGTCTTCGACGGCCCCATGTATTGTTCCGAGCTGAGCATCCTCAATTCAGCGCATTTGCCATTGACGACCACCTATTTTGATATCCGCGGCGAAGTGGCAAGCAAAGAGCGTTCGTTTTATGACGCTAGCGGTCGTTGCATCAGGATCATCGAGAGCCTGGCAGGCGATGAAGAGGACTATGTAGAACACCTGTTGAGTTATGATTCGCAGGGCAAAATCATTCAAGACATCGCGCTCGAAAGGATGGGCGACGAAACGGACACATTACTCGTTTGCGCATACACCTACAAGGACATGCTGTTGACCGAACGAATGGATCGAATTGGGAGCAAGGGCGGCAGTCGGTGGACCAAGACCACCCGAACCTATGACAAGCAGCAACGGTTGGTGCGGGATGAAATCACCGACAACGTGACGCAAGGGCCAAATACCTACAAGACATTTTCCTACGATACCCAAAGCCGAATCGCAACCGAGGAATGGTTTCGCAAGGAGAATGGCAGCCTCAAAAAGATCAGGTCCGTGCATTGGAGCTATGAGTGATGGCGGGGGAATGAATTGCAGTTGAAGCAGCGTTTTGAGCCATTCGACCTCCAAATTTTGATCTCATTGGTGTCCGCGATAAATTATCTCCAAGATCAATCGCAATTCGGATTCGCAATGAAAAAAGGCTACTCCCTCATCTTCCTACTCGCTCTCACACTCCTTTCTCACTCTGTAAACGCGCAGTTAGCCTGCGCACTAGATCCTGGCTGGGATACTGATGGCAAGCTAGTCGCCGACGGCAGCCGCCTCGGCGAAAATATCATCGTGCAGCCCGACGGCAAGGTGCTCGTTAGCTGCAATCCATTTGGCGACAGCTATGCCTACATCAAGCGCTACAATCCCGATGGTTCGCTCGACGCGAGCTATGGCACCGCTGGCCAGTTCACCGTGCAGGTCGCCGAGCGCCGCACCGACATCGACGGCATGGTCTTGCACAATGGCACGCTTTACATCTGCGGCAGCACCACCACCGACATCGGCGGCACCAATACCTACGTCTATGCTGCCGCGATCCAAGCCAATGGCGGATGGGAAAACGGATTTGGCACAGGTGGCGTGAAGAAATTCAACAGCGGAATCACCGATTTTTACATTGCCGGCGACATCGGCGTCGACGGCAACGGCAAGATCTACATGGCGGGCTTGGAGTGGCTCGACAATGCTTTTGTGGTGCGGATGAATACTAGCGGGGTGCTCGACGCCTCTTGGGACGGTGACGGAGTAGCGTTTTTTGCCACCAACAATACCGACCATTGGTTTGAAGTGATCGACTTGGATTTTGACAAGGCGGGCAAGGTGCTCATCGCAGGCAAGAAATACAAAGCCAACAATGGCAGCTCCATCCCTGTATTTTGGAATGTGATGATCGCTCGCTTCAACAGCAATGGCAGCCTCGACGGCGGCTTTGCCACGGGCGGCGTCGGCCTCTACAGCAGCGGGGCCACCAACCTCGACGAAGGCCGACGCATCCAAGTCACGGCCCAAAACGACTACGTCGTGATCGGCAACACCTACGACGGCGTGGACTATGATTACAGCATCGTCAAGGTGCTCAACACGGGCATGGTCGACCCCGCTTTTGGCAATGCCGGCTGGTCCATCAACGATTTGGAGCTGAACAATGAGATGGAATATTGCCTCACCGGTGCACTCCTGCCCGATGGGCGCATCCTCGCCACGGGCAACCAAGGCTCGGGAGACACCGTCCATTTTGCGCTGCTCGCCCTCACGCCAAGTGGTGTGCGCGACAATGCATTCGCCCCCAACGGCCTGTTCATGAATATCTTCAACCAAAACAACAACAGCAGCTCCAGCGGACTTGCACTCACCAGCGACGGCAAAATCTACCTCGGCGGCTACACCCGCACCTGCGCAAATGGCGTCTGCGGGCCCCTGTACATGGCGCTGTCGCGCTACGTGGGCGGCACGCCATCGGTGAGTATGAGCGATCCAAATGCGTTACAATTCAAAATTTATCCAAATCCAGCGCATTCGGGCCAGCAAGTTCAACTGCAAACAGTTGATGCGGATGCATTGGTAGCCGTGAGTTTGATCGACATGAGCGGTCGTGAGTTTGCAATAAATCCTGCTGGGGCGAGCTTTGTCTTGCCCGACTTGTGCAAGGGATTGTATATCTGTCGCTTGCAGACGGATGCAGGAGTTGTGATGTCGCGGCTTTTGGTGGAATGAGGTGGGGGCGGGGATGCAGAGCATTCGGAAGGGCAATCGCATGAAAACAAATCGCGGCCCGCGGCCCCCGGCCGCAGGGCTATCCGACCCGAGCCTCTGGCGAGAGAGGCTATTTTTGACGGTTAATTCGCATGATTTGTCTGTATCAACGGTCGCCAGAGCCTAGTGCCGGATGAGCGTACGGCTCCCGCACCCTAGGTGTGGGACCGCTCGCAAGTTTCATGCGATTGCCCCAGGGCATTCGGCCGCCCCATTGCAAATTCCACCAAAACCAGCGACCTTCGCCCACGATGCAAAAAGGCAAAAAATACCTCCTCTTTATTCTCATCATCGTCTTGGGTGTGGGCCTCGACCAGTACACCAAGCACTGGGCCGACGTGAATTTTGGCCCTTACTGCAATGCTGAGTACCCCGGCTACGACTATACTTCGACCGGGAAGTGCCCCTTTGATGGGGATGCCTTTTTCACGTGGACGCATATCTACAACGATGGGGCATTTTTGAGCATGGGTTCCAATTGGTCGCCTGCCGTGCGCCTGATCGGTCTCACGATCCTGCCGGGATTGCTGCTGATCGGGGTGATGGTCTATTTCTTGCGCAATGACAAGGTGAGGGCCCCCGAGGCCATCGTCTTTGCGCTGATCACCGCTGGCGGTGTCGGCAATATCATTGACCGCATGCTTGCAGGTAAAGTGGTGGATTTTATGTTCATGAACCTCGACATCTTCAATCAAGACTGGGATTGGGCCAAGACAGGTATTTTTAACGTCGCGGACTTGTACATTGTGATCGGAGTGATCATGTACCTGTTCACGGCAGGCAGGGCTTGGATCAGGGCGAGCAAGGCTCCTGCGGAGGCGGCAGCGCAATAAATCGACATTTAGGATTTGTTTGTTTTGTGGGGACGCAATGTTTGATTGAATTGTATTGACGCGATGCTCGCGTCCCTACAAATGAAACAAACAAATATTTTCAATGACATTGGGAGGAATGTTGGATCGCATGCCGCCGCCGGCGGCTGTATTTCGCACGGGGTTGATCGGCGCATCCTGCGCCGAAGTATGTCGTAGAGACGCGATTAATCGCGTCTCCACGATGGAAACGAATATTTCCAACGGTATCGAAACGGGTGTTTGCCGCCGCCGCCGCCAGAGGCGTCGCATCGATAACGATGTCCCGTATCGGATGCGGGACGAGTTCGTGTTTCAGTGCGCATCCACCACGATCTCGTCTGCGAATAGCCAGGCTTTGCCGCCGGCGCCTAGGTGCCAGGGGGGGCAGATGCCGTAGTTGGTGGCGGTGACTCTGATGTATTGGCAGGGGAGGGGCTTGGTGGCATGCACCTTCAGATGGTCGACTTGGGCGCCTTCGGTGGTGTCGCGAATCGCTGATTGGGCATCGCCCAGCCATTCCCATGAACGGCCATCATCTGACAATTCGACATTCACGTTTTTGGGCATCCAGATCCATGAATTGATGTCTTGCAGGAAGCCGATGGTCACATCGGAGACGTGCTTTTTGCTGCCGAGGTCGACCACGACCTGCATGTCGCCTTGGTAGCCCTGCCAGCGCCCTGTCCTGAAGTTGGGGCCACCGGTCAGGCCGTCGATGAGGGCCTTGTCTCCGCCAGCGGCATATTGGTTTTCATATTTGGTCAGCACTTGGATCTTGCGGGTGGGATCGATTAAGTGGAACTCTGCGTGCAACACCGGACTTTGGTTGCCGCTTTTGTCGACGCTGATGGCATCGATGACGGTGCTTTCAGTCAGGTTGAATTCGAAATTGTTGGCTAGTCGGGAGTTGACCGTGGGTACACTGCCATCGGTGGTGTAATAGACTTGATTCCCCGGCGAGACGAGCAGCATTTGCAACAGGCCTAAAAAGGTTTCTGAAGGGTAAGCGCCCCCTGCATGAGGCCGATCAAAATAGGGCACGGTCGGTATCTCTGGCCCAGCGATGCGGCTTTTGGGCATACGCGGTTTGGGGCCTGCCCAAGAGACCATATTCTCTTTGATGTAGGCAAATTCACCCATTTCATATTCCAGCTTGCCGCCGTCCATGATGGTCTGGTGGTCGATGACGAGGCTTTCCAGCGTCTTGCCATTCAGCCGCGCCGATTGGATCTTGGTTTTGCCCGCATCCACCCCCTTGGCGACGATTTCAAAGGTCTTGCCATTTTCCAGATTGATTTTGATATAGGGGAATAGCGGGGCGCAGAGGTTGTATTCAGGCCGGCCAGGTGTCACGGCATAGATGCCCATGGCGCTCATGACATACCAAGCGCTCATTTGCCCACAATCCTCGTTGCCACTCAAGCCGTCGGGGGCAGTATGGTACATCTCGTTGAGGATCTGGTGTACCCGCTCAGTCGTCTTGTGGGGTGTGTTGGTGAAATTGTAAAGCCAAGCCATGTGGTGGCTCGGTTCGTTGCCGTGGGCATACTGCCCGATGAGGCCAGTGATGTCGGCTTGTTCGCGGCCTGTAGTGGCAGTTTCTGCTGTAAAAAGCCTGTCGAGATGCTGTTGCAGCTTATTGGCGCCGCCCTTGCGTTCGCGGAGGCCCTCGATGTCTTGGGGCACGGCGAGGCTGTATTGCCAGGCATTGGCCTCGGTGAAGTTAAAATTGACCTCGCGGGGGTCGAATGGCTCTTGCCAGCACCCATTTATCCTGGCGCGGAAGAAGCCGGTTTCGACATCATAGAGGTTTTTGTAGTTCTGTGCGCGCTTGTAAAAGCGGCTGGCGATGCTGTCTTGGCCCATGGCGTAGGCCATCTCGGCGATGCACCAGTCGTCATAAGCATATTCGAGGGTTTTGGAGACGCTCTCAGACTCGTCGCCCGCGCCAATGAAGCCTTGCTCCTTGTAGTATTTCAGGCCAAAATGGTCCAGGTCGGCGCTGTGCACCATGGCCTGGAGCGCGAGTGCGGCATCGAAGTCGCGCTGCCCCTTCATGTAGGCGTCGGCGATGACCGCGACGCTGTGGTAGCCGATCATGCAATCGGTTTCATTGCCCGCGAGTTCCCAGACCGGGAGGCGGCCGCCGTCTTGGTACATGCGCAAAAAGCTGCGGATGAAGGCGCTGTTGCGTTTGGAATCGATGATGGTGTAGAGCGGATGCGCGGCGCGGTAGGTATCCCAGAGGGAAAAGACCGTGTATTGCTGGTCCTTGCCTGCGCTATGGGTCTTGCCGTCCATGCCCCTGTATTCGCCATTCACATCGCTGAACAGGTTGGGGACGATGCTGGTATGGTAGAGGGCGGTGTAAAATATCTTTTGCTGCTCAGGTGTGCCGCCCGCGATCTCGATCTTGTGGAGCTGCTGCGCCCAAGTATCGATGGCGGATTTTTTCACGGCATCAAAATCCCAACCGGGGATTTCGGCTGCGAGGTTTTGGCGGGCGTTGGCGATGCTCACGGCCGAGATGCCGATGCGCACGAGGAGTTGCTTGCCTTTGAGGGACGCGAAATGCAGCATGAAGCGGGTGGGGACTGGCGTTTGGTCTGCATTTGAAGGGGCCGAGCGCGCATCATGGCTGCTGATTGGTGCCGAAAATTGCGCTACAAAATACACCCGTTGATCCCGTGCCCAAGCCGTCGAGGCGCGGTAGCCCTCGACCTCGGTGGCACTCACGACATTCAGCTCGTTCCCCAGCAACCTGTCGCGGTGGTTCAGGTCAATGAGCACGAGCCCAGAATCCTGCGTGAATGTATAGCGGTGCAATCCGCAACGTGTCGTCGCTGTGAGCTCCACATCGACATTCCCCTGCTCCAAATGCACACTGTACCAGCCTGCTCCAGCCTTTTCGGTTGATTTTTTGAAACGCGATGGGTAGCCGCGTTCGCCATACATCCCCAAATCCGACCAAGCCTCATCCACCATCGGCATAAAAAGCACGTCCCCATAGTCACTCACGCCCGTACCGCTCAGGTGCGTGTGTGAGAAACCCAGGATCACGCTGTCGCTGAAATGGTAACCCGAGCAGCCATCCCACCCATCCTTGCGGGTATCGGGGCTCAGTTGCACCATGCCAAAGGGCACAGTCGCCCCGGGGTAGGTATGCCCATGGCCGCCCGTGCCGATGAAGGGATCGACAAGCGTTACAGGATCGGCGATTGTTTGCTCCCCCTGCGGGGTTCGCTCCGCGCAAGCATCGAGCAGCAGCACAGCCGCAAGCGCGCAGAGCATCCAACGGTAAAATGGCGAGATTGTAGGCATCTTACAAAGATGCTGGATTTGAAGGGAATGGCAAGGGGAGTGTTTTTTGGGGGGGGATGACTTTCAGTCATGTTCATACCGACCATCATACAGGGTCAGTATCTCAACGCGCTTTTCCTTCTCAAGCACTTAATATAACACAAGCGTAGGAGACATTGCTGAACACTTGTGCGTATTTTGGCGTTCAGGGATTGCTTCATACATGCGTGGCGTGTGCCTGAGCGACTTGAGAATCTTGGTAAAGGTAGTCTTGAATCGTGCAGCGGATTTCTTCCCGAATCGCTCCTTCAGGTAGCCATGTATTTGGTTAAATTCTACTTTTGCTCCCGGCAAAACGATCACTTTGTAACTCACAGGTCTTTAATTTCCTCGAGAAATTCTTCTAACGGCATACCAAGGCCAGCCTTGGATTCCGCGCGACCACGGTCGATACGATCCAAAAGAACCTGAGGCGTAGGCTCGGTTTCCTCCAACACCGCCCTCACCCGTTGCAATTTTGCAGGATCTTGCAGCGCCATGAGAATCTGCAAGGTCTCGAGCTTTTGCGTCAAAAAGTTTTCTGCGACTTTCATAGAACCAAAGATAAGCAAAACCTACTTTTCATTCAAGATGCTGATTACCCCAGTTGGGAAGGGTCCAGACGCGCATTCAATTCATTTTTTCTGTAAATTGAGTGAAGTTTTGATGCTAATGGCGCATGGAAAGGTTGGAATCAATGCCAATTGCCGTGCCGTAGAGACTGAAGACTTATGACATTCCGCAATGATACATACCAACACCCCAGATCACATTCGCAAGATTCAAAACCAGATGCTGCGTGAGCGTAGCCCCGAGGAGCGCGGCCAAATGGCGATCGAAATGTTCGAGATGGGGCGGCTTGCGCTCAAGAATCGCCTGCGCCAGCAAAATCCCAACTTGTCAGAGGCAGCATTGAAGGGAGAAATCTTCAAATGTTTCTACCGCGACAAATTTGATGCCGACAAGATGGCCAAAATCGTTGCCCACCTCGTCGATTGGCATGAGCGAAATCCTGGGACTGAGTGGTAAATGGGGGAAGGAATTCTAATTTTTCGCAGCTCACCAATTTTTCATTTCCTCGAACAGTTCTTCAACTGGCCTGCAAAGCCCAGCTGCGGATTCTGCCCGTCCACGATCAATAAGGTCCAAAAGCACCTGCGGCGTAGGCGCAGACCCACGCAGCAGCTCCAGCACCCGTTGCAATTTTGCCACATCTTTCACCTCTCGCAGCAGCTGCAGAATGTCGCGCTTGAGGGTTTCAAGGATTTCTTTTTCAGACATGGGATGGAAATTAGGGAATCTGCAGAGGAATTTCAATTTGTCACCGTTGTACCTGCCTCCACCAAAGTCGCTTGCAGTAACTCCAAGGCAAAATAGCCCCGAAGACTGCCATTTCACCCGGGTTCAATTGCTAAGTTGCTTACAATTGGCTGCTTGCTACCTTTTCTCCAAGATAGGGAATCCAAACATGCTGATCCGAAAAACGGGCGAATGGCTGCTTATCGTTGATTTTAGCAAAAATGTCGTTGGATATCACCAAGCCTGCAAAGGCAGCTAAAAATCTGGGATCTATCAACAGTCGTTCATTCAATGCCGAATATTGAATTGCTTCTAGCGATTCGACTCCGACAATTGCAAATCTGAATTGTGTGAAAGATTTCAAGTGCGCAAGCAAGACATTTCCAGCGCGACTCAAGATTGCAGCATCAGCGGAGTCTTGTACACCTCGCCAAGGAAGCTGTTTTGAATAAACAACGATCCAATGCACCAAGGCTCCTTCATCTTCAAGCCGATGGAGATCGACTTCAAACGCCCAATATGAATCTGCGTTTTGGACTTTAAAATGTTCGAAATGCGCTTTGCAGGCGATCGTGTCGCTTTCTGAAGTGCCGCATTCAATTGCCAACATGAAAATCCAAGCCATTGAGTCTGGTTTTTAATTTCCAATCTAATCGGCAGTTCACGTCAAGCGGCTATTGTTTTCAAAAAAGCAACCCTCGCCCCCCCGTCACTTCACACAAAAAGTCTTCCAAGCCAGTGCCGCCGCCCCCAAGATCGATGCGCTCTTGCCGTGCAAGAGCGAGAGCTCTACGCGGGTGCGGCCTTTGAAGATCGGCAGCACGTTTGCGTCGAGGGCCTTGCGCACCGGGGCGAGCAAGACGTCGCCTGCACTGGCGATGCCGCCATATAGGAAGATGGCTTCGGGGCTCAGGTAGGCGACGGTGTCGGCGAGGTGGCGACCGAGGATCTCGCCTGTGTAGGCAAATATGCCGAGCGCGATGGTGTCACCATTGGCGGCGGCGAGTGCGATCTGCTTGGGACTCAGGTTTTCGAATGGCGTCTCGCGCAGGCTGCTCGGCCCCTTGTAGGCGGTGAGGTGCTCCATGGCGGTCTGTTTGATGCCACGCGCTGAGACATAAGCCTCTAGGCAACCGCGGCGACCGCAGGTGCAGAGGCGGCCGCCCGGCACGGTGATCGTATGCCCGAGCTCGCCCGCAAAGCCGGTATGGCCATAGAGGACCTCGCCGTTCACGACGATGCCGCTACCGAGGCCTGTGCCGATGGTGATCACGACAAAGTTGCGCATGCCCTTGGCTCCACCGTAGATCATCTCGCCGATGGCGGCTGCATTGGCATCGTTGGTGAGCACGACAGGCACATTCAGCGATGTATGGAACATGCCGCGCAAGTCCACATTGCCCGTCCAAACGAGGTTGGGGGCCTGCTCTACCATGCCGGTGTAAAAGTTGCCATTGGGCGCGCCGAGGCCCATTCCGCAGAGGTCGCCGTCGTGGCCGACTTCGACAAGGCGGCTCTTGATCTCGTCTGTCAGGGCCTGCACGAGCCCCTGTGGCTGGTCAAATGCCCGCGTGGAAAACTTCATTTCGGAGACGATCTCTCCACGCTCGGTAACCAAGCCCAATGCCGTATTGGTACCGCCGATGTCTGCGCCGATGACGAGTCGTTTTTTCATTTAGGAGAATGGATTTTGGTCCTGAAGTTGTTTCCGCGCACCCTGCCAACCAAAAAACGCAAGGTAGAGGTAGCACAGTGCGGGTACCAAATAGGACAGTTGGAAACTGTGTGCGATCGCTGCCGATTTTAAACCATCTGCGAGGGCGGCCTGCATGGGCGGTATCAAGGCACCGCCGACGACGGCCATGATAAGCAAGGAGCTGCCTTGGCTGGTGTAGGGGCCCAAACCCTTGATCGAAAGCGAAAAAATATTGCTCCACATGATGGAGTTGAAGAGGCCCGCACCGATCACGGCCCAAGCAGCGATGGATCCGCTGCCAAAGGCGCCGATGAGCAAAAGGCCGATGATGACCACGGAAAAGATCGCGACACTCATGCCAGGCTTGTCACGGCCGATGAGCAGCCCCAAGTATTGCACGACGAGCAGGCCCATGTAGATCGCCAATTCGTGCAATGGAAAGGTCTTGTAGGTAAATGCGCCCTCGGCAGTGCCGACGCCGGTGATGAAGTAGATGAAAAAGAAGCAGCCTACCGATACGAGGGCCATATAGATCGATTTCGTCTGCTTGTCGAGCGTGGTGCTCAGGGAAATGGCCCCGAGCAAGCGGCCGATCATCAATCCGCCCCAATAAAAGGAAAGCAGGCGCGGGCCAGATTCTTTGGGGATGTTGAGGACATTTTCATCCTTCAAAAAGTCGAGCAGAAAGGTACCTACAGAAACCTCGGCACCGACATAGACAAAGATTGCAATCACGCCCAGCACCAAGTGTGGGTAGCGCAAGGCACCCAAGCCTTTTTCCACTTTCTCTTCGTTTTTGAAGGGTGGCATGGCTGAGAAGGCGACGAGTGCAGCGCAGAGGAAAAACAAGAGCGCATAGACGAGGTAGGCGGATGCGACAGCGGTCGTGCTCTGCTGACCGCTGGAGAATACTTTGAAAATCAAGATCGCGCCCACGAGTGGGCCGAGGGTGGTGCCGAGTGAATTGAAGCCCTGGGCGAGGTTGAGGCGACCCGAGGCCGACTCTGGACGGCCCATGATGGTGGCGTAGGGATTGGCGGCGATCTGCAAGATGGTCACACCCGAAGCCAAGACAAACAACGCCAAGAGGAAAAAGGGATAGGAGGCCAATTGGGCTGCAGGATAAAAGAGTGCGCAACCGATGCTTGCGACGGTGAGCCCGATCACCATGCCCGACTTGTAGCCGATGCGGTTGATCGGGTCCCCAAATACCAGCGAGACCAGGTAATAAATGAGCGAAATGACGAAATAGGCCCCAAAAAACGCGAATTGCACCAAGCTCGACTCCAAGGCTGTCAATGCAAAAATGCTCTTGAAAGTTGTCACCAACAGGTCATTGGTCACGGTGATAAAGCCCCACATAAAGAAGAGCAATGTGAGCAGCGCAAATGCGCCTTTGTATTCCTGTGTCGTTTTCTGGACGGGCATACGCATAGACCTTGGAGGAAAATTAGTGAATAATTTTCAATCTAAAACGATAAAGTTGAGCGATGTGCAATGCGAGACAAATCGATGATTTGCTACACACATTGCCGAGCCCCAAAAGCAGGGCCGCAATGTGTGTAGCGAATCGGTGGGCGATCAGGATGCGCCGTTTCCAGCTTTCCTTTTGATCACAAGGCGCTCAATTCAGCGAGATGCGGGTCTTGAGGAAGGCCAAATACTTGTCGTCTTCCTGGTCAAAGATTTCATCTTCTTTCAGTGCGTAGGCGCGTGTGAATTCATCGGCGGCCTTGTCGAGGTTGCCGAGCTCAAATTGGCACTGCCCGAGGCGCATGTGGATGAAGGGATTGCCGATTGCACCGGGACAATGCATGGCATTGCTGAGATTGTCGCGGCCGGCTACAAAATCTTGGTTGAGGAAGTTGGCATCGCCGATGGCGACGAGCACCCACAGCGTGGCCTCCCAGTCCTCTTTGGGGTCTGGAATCAGGTCGTAGGCAGCCCAATATTTCTCCAGGGCTTCGGGGTATTGCTCGTTGTCGGCGAGGTTGTCGCCTTGGGCACAGTAGGCCTTGATTTTTGCGTAGTCAGCGTCGCTGAGTGCTCCCATGTCTATCTTTTATTTTGTGGATTCTATGCGGTCGTGCAGGATTTTGCAGATGGCGCTCACCTTTTCGGGAGAGGGCAACCACTTGCCGTCGTCGGTCTTTTGGATGGCGGAGAAGTGAAACTCGACGGCCTCTGTCGCGTCTGCGATGGCGGTGATGTTGTCGGCGGTGATGCCGCCGCCGGGCATCACGATGAGTTGGCCGGCGGTCTGGGTGCGCAGCCACTGCAAGGTGGCTGCCCCGGCAAGGGCGTCGGCGGTCATGCCGCTGCTGAGCAGGCGTTGGCAGCCTGTCGCGAGCAGGTCGGCAACGGCCTCGTCGCGGTCGCGCGCCCGGTCAAAGGCCCTGTGAAAGGTCACGGGCAGTGGATGCACGGCCCTGACAAGCTCCTGCATGCGGGGCACATCGATGCGCCCCTCGGCGGTGAGGATGCCGGCCACAATGCCCGATACGCCTGCGGTGAGGGCCGCCTGCCCCTCCAACATCAAGGTCTCAAACTCCAAGGGACTGCATTCAAAGCTGCCGCCGCGCGAGCGGATGAGCACAAACACGGGAATCTGCACGCGTGTACACACGGCGCGCATGAGCCCCATGCCGGGGGTGATTCCGCCGAGCTCGAGCGCGGCGCAGAGCTCCAAGCGATCTGCCCCTGCGGCCTCGGCAGCAAGGGCAGCCTCTAGGCTGTCAACGACCGCTTCTGTGAGAAATTCCTTGACCATGGCGCAAGTTAATTAATGATGGTGAATGCGCAGCAAGGAGCGCTGTACAGTTCCGGTTTTGGGTAAGGTGACGGATGGCCGAATGTTGTAATATTTTGTGCCCGAATTCGCGTGCAGGGAGTCTTGGAAAATACATTTTCAAGCGCTTTTCGTAACTTCGCGCATCGTTTGGAATTCAAAAACACTTCAAATTTTAATACAATGGCGATTAATCTTCAAAAAGGCCAAAATGTAAGCCTCAATGCCGAGTCACCTGGCATCAATCACCTGCTCGCTGGCTTGGGCTGGGATACCCAAAGCTTTGCCGGTGCGGCTTTTGACCTGGACGTGATGGTTTTTCTCACGGATGGCAATGGCAAGGTGCTGAGCGACAACCATTTTGTGTTTTACAACAATCTGAAATCGCCGGATGGCGCTGTGGAACACACGGGAGACAATCTCACGGGTGATGGCGATGGCGATGATGAGACGATCTTGGTGAGCCTGGCTGCGGTGGAAGCACGTGTGGAGAAGGTGATCTTCACGGTGAGTATCCATGAAGCGGAGCAGCGCCGCCAAACTTTTGGGCAGGTGCGCAATGCCTACATGCGCATCGTGGACAAAGCAAATAGCCAGGAAATCATCCGCTATGACCTCAGCGAGGACTTCTCCATTGAGACGTCACTGGTGGTGGCCGAGCTCTACCGCCGCAATGGCGAGTGGAAATTCAAGGCTGTGGGCCAAGGTTACAAAGGCGGCCTGATCGAACTGCTGCGCGCGCACGGCGTGAACGCGTAAGCGACGGTACTGCCTCTAAATAGTCATCCCCGTTTCTGAGCCTTGCTTGGGGACGGGGATGACTGTATTGAATCATGCATCATATTGGGAGTACCGATGCCGAAACTCTTCCCATGGGATGCCTTTTCCGGCATCCAGATCCTTCGCTGCCTGCTCCAGCGCCATCTGGTCTAACGAGGTCCAGTTGTTTGTCGATGGCTCGGCGGCAACTAGATCTGCCAGATACCTTCTGACGAGCTGCAATACGCGCTCACTTTCGATCGCATGCAGCATCTGCATCAATTCCAATTTTTGTTCCGCCAAGCTCTCTTTGGGGTTCATGGAACCAATCATATCAAATTTTGGGGAGAATTCGAAACTTAATTGAGCGTGTTGCTTGAATGATTTAACCGCAGAGTGCTCAAAGGCATTACCCTTGTGTGCGCTGCCCGCCACTCCCATCAGACATCAACCCATTCACCTGAAAAAACTCAGATTCAGATAAAATCCCCAAGGATACAGCGTAAAGTCGACGCCGTTTGCATTGGCTTCTTGCACTTGTAGCAGCCGGCTGAACATGAGTTTGACACCGGGCTCGAGCGCGAGGCCGCCGCCATTGGGCAGTTTCACTTCCTTGACGATGCCGACGCCTGCCGAGAAGGTGAATTTGCTCATATGGCGCAGGTCAGTTTGGGTGTAGTCGACATATTGCTGCGAGATGGGAACACCGCAGGTGTGGTTGTACTGCTCGACCTTGCGCTGGATGTTGAAGCCAAACATGGGCTGCAGTTTGAGAAAAATGCCCATTTTGCGCAGGTAAAACTTAAATGCAGGCTCAAATGCCAGATTGAACATACGAAAGTCCCGGCCCGGGACGGAGTCCTTCACAGACATGAAAGTCGGAAAGCTGTCGACGTCGCAAGCCTGGGAGTAACCCTCGCTCTTGGGCCAAAAGACGTGCTCCAATCCGAAATAGGGCGAAAATTGAACGCCGTTGCCTGCCGGCAGGTTGAGGTAGGCGCCGTAGCCGATGTGGTGGCCCGCCTCAAAAAAGACGAAGTTTTGAGCGCCAACATAGTTTTTACTTGGGAACTGCAATTGGTAGCCGAATCGGATGCCAAATTGAGGGCCATCGAGCACGGGTGCGGGCGGCGGCGCGGCTGTGTCTGCGGGCAGTTGCGCCCGCAGGCCCGTGAGCGCAACCATGCACAAGCAAGCAATAAGATAAATTTTCCATTCAGGCATAGCACGCAATTTTTGGAATATTCTGATCACATCCGCGCTCAATTGCTCGGCTACATTGCACGGTCACAGTGGCCTATTTGCCCTTGGTCGGATCTCCTTTTTGGAGATTGAGGGCCACCGCTTGCTGCACGAAGCCTGTGATGAGTTCGGTATCCATTTGCTCCAAGCTCTTGATTTTGAGGTGTTTCATACGATCGGCTTCGCCTTCCAATACGCCTGTGGGGTCCTGAAATTCGGCGCCGCGCCAGAAGCCCAGCGTGACGTGTTTGGCTGCACTCCGGAAAAAAATCATGGGTCCCTCGGTCGACTCCCAAACGGGCTGAGCCCACTTAATGCTGGATTTTGCGGTGGGATGCACCTCGGCGATGATGCCGCAAATTTGGTCGAATGCTGTGCGTTGCCACGCTGAGCCGATCTTCTCGTCGCGGTAGCTGTCGATGCTTTTGCCCTTGTCGGGACTCACAGATTTTGCCATCAATTTAGAGGGTTTATGAACTGATCAGCAAGTTAATACCTTTACAGTCGAGTTTTCGAAATATGGCAAAATAGAATCATTGGCATTAGACTGTAGGGGCCAAAACTCAATTTTGAAAAATTCTGTCCTACCCCAAATTTGGAGCCTAGAGGCATTGTGTACGCAAACTGAAATTGAGCGGATTTGGAGAAAATGATGGACAATGATCAAGTTCTGTGCGGGACGGTTTGCTGGCGCCCTTGCAGGGCTTTCGGGGTTTGGTTGCCGTTCTAGCCTAGGGCTTTGCCCTAGGCTGATAGCTTTCACCCTTACAGGGCTGTTGGACAGTTCAATAGCCCTGTAAGGGCAGGAGCAATCAGCGATGGGCAAAGCCTATCGCTTGCGGCACACACACGAATACCAAGTACGCCGCGGCGCACGAAAGCTTCATTGCGAATAATTGGTCAAACTCCCCTCAATCAGTTTGTATAAGGACAAGATTTTGGAGTTTTGTTTCCCGAAAACCTGATTGTAACGACTATAATCGAATTGCCTCAATCCAAAAAGCTGATTGGCAGATCGAGCGATGGGATGGAAATCGCATCCCCAGCAATCAGCTTATCGGCCAAGGACTTCAGCTGGGCCGCTTGGACCTCGCGACCTTGCAGTTGTGCGAGCCGAGCGGCAAATGCAAGCGCTTGACGATGCTGCGGATGCATGTGCAGGAAATCGCTGACCACCTGTGCAGCCTTCAAGGTCAGCCCTGCATGGTGGGCAAATGCGGCCATGGTCGCCATGGCCAGATAGCTGTCGGGCGCCATTTTGGCGACTTGCAAGGCCGCTGCGCGGTCCTCCAAGCCGAGGCAGTAGCCCGGCTGCCGCCAGCGCTCGACGCACTCGCAAGCAAGCGCATAAGGATCCGCCGGAAATCTGCGCTGCGCGAGTTGCGCAAACTGCAAGCCCTGCGGGCTGCGCGCCGCTGCGATTGCCACCCACAAAAACGCCTCGCGGTCCATGGGATGGCTCGCGATATGGATTTGCAGCAATTCTAAAGCTTCGCTCCGCCGCCCGATCGCGAGCCATGTTTTTGCAAGTTGGATTCCGCCGCCGAGCGGCAGGCAGGCTTTCCAATGCCAAGCGGCCCGCTCCATATCGCCCTCTGCCACAGCGATATGGCCCGACAACAAGTCCTGCCATGGACCGCCATCTGTGGCTTCTGCTGCTTCATGCGCTACGGCAGCGACGCGCTCATGCTCACCCACAGCCTGCAAAAATCGGATGTAGGCGAGTGCAAGTTCGGGCACATGTGGCTGTCGCTCCCATGCTGCCGCCATGCGAGCGATTGCCTCACGGGCATCGCCGAGTGCCCAGCAGAGCCGGGCGAGTTCCAATTCCTTTTTCCAACCGCCAGGATGGCGCTCCAGATATTTGCGCAAGGTCTCAGCCTTTTGGGCGAGCCGCATCGGCCTGAATTCATGCAAAACTGGCCATTCAAATTGCCGCCCCTCCCACTCAAACGCGACGGGCATTGCATAGCGTTGACTGGCATGTGTCGGTGCACGATCATCCAGCAAAATGGCCTCGGTTGCCTCCCTTTCCTGCGCTGGCGCGGTATTTCCTAGCTGGACTTGTGTGTGCGTACCGCTGTTTTTGAGGAATGAGCGGGCCATTTGCACCCGTTTGCGTGCATTTTCAGTGGTGATCTGCAGCTGCTGCCCAATCTCCTTGTAGCTCATGTTTTGATAGGCGCGCAGCATCATCACCTCGCGCAAGCGCAGCGGCAGGCCGTCCATGCGGGCGAGGAGTTGCGTGTAGCTTTCCTCCTTGAGCAGATTGTTTTCGGGGGATGCTTGGTGGGTGATGCGGGCTTGCTCGGCGATGGGCGCAAGCAACTCAGGATCGATTTTGACCTGCGGATCACGATTTTGGCGGCGCTGCAAGTCGATTGAGTGATGGCGCACGATTTTGGCCAGCCATGCGCGGTAGTTGCCGATTTCCTCTTGGCTCTTGAGGGCGCCTTCCCAGGCTTTGAGCATGGCGCTGCTTAGCAATTCGCGCGCCTCTGCGGCATTTCCTCCTACCCAGCCGATGCATAGCCGCAACAAAAAGGGCTCATGCGCCGCCCAATGCAACCAAAAACGGAGTTCACTTGCGGATTCACCGGTGGCATTTGCAAAAACAGGCTGATCTCGAAGCGTTGAGAGTTTTGACACGGCTGTACTCTTCTCCTTTGGCGGAAAGTTGGGAAAAAATGTCGAGATTCTGAAATGCTGCCGCGCCTCTTTTATGCTAAATCTAGGACAGTGATTGAATCACAGACGATTGTAAAGTGTTGTTGTTTTTGGGTGTGGCACAATGCAAATGTGTGACGCAACTTTGAAACGGGCCTACCATTTTACACACCTGATGCCGAGGTTGAATGCATTGGCCTGACCTGCAACATTGATGCCTGCCAGAAATCGGCCATACATGAAGTCAAGGTCCAGCCTCTGACTGATGCGCATTTTCCCACCGACGCCAGCTTGGAACCATACCGTGCTGATGGTGGGCCATACTTGGTTGAATGCATAGACGGTGATGCGGCTCGTTGGGAAATAATTGATGTACAGGGATGTGGGTAGTGCGAACGAACTCGCTTGGGTCTGCTCACGGCCGCCGGTATTGATTGCGGCGTAGGCATCGACCTCCCCAAACAACTGCCAGCGCTGACTCAATCGATGCGTATAGTAGCACTGCGTCCACCATTGCAGGTTTTCTGTCGCCAGATAGGGTTGGGCGCGGTTATTGGCCTCCATATCCTTGCCGACGGGAATGAGCAGGGAGGTTTGCACTGCAAATCCGTTGAGGCGTTTGAAGGGTTGAAACTTGAGCTTGGGGCCGATAGCACTCAAAGCCGAGCGGCTATTGGGGCCAGATTGGAAGCTTAAAACCTGAAAAGGCGAGCTGTTTTCGGCATCAAGGCGCACGGAGCGCAACCAAACTTCGGCCCCAAAATTGAACCAAGGCTTAAAACCGAGCATGAGGCTGGCGATGCCTGTGTAATAAGTGCTGCGGCCATTTTGTGGCTGTGGGTGGCCTTGTGCATCAAAATAATGCGTTTGGCTATAGACTTGCTGGTAGATTTTGGCCTCCGCTTGTCCCCAAAGCAGCATCGATGAAGGGGTAAATAGTTGTAGGCGATAACCTCTTGAAGGCACGATCGCAACACTGTCCAGCTGCGTGATCGCGTGGACTTCGCCTTGTGGAGGCTCATGCAGAGCCGCTGTCACCGAGTCGGCTTTTTCAGGCCCTTGCTTCGGCATCTCCTCGATCACGGTCGCCGTGTCGAGGGGCGGCAGCATGATAGGATTGGCCTCGCCACTTTTGGGAATCTGAAACTTGGTACTGTGCACCGTGTCGGCGCGGGGCGTGTCTTGCACCACGACCGCAGGTTGCGGCGGCACCGGCTTGGGTTGCGGCGCAGGGTCTGCCTTGGGTTTGGGCGAAATGACAACCGCCCGACCCTCCTCTTTGACAGGAGCAGGGACGGGCGGTTTTGTATTGGCATTTGTAGGAGGTGCTACAACTGCGACCCCCGGACCTGCGCTTACTTTTTTCCGTTGAGCGCCCAGTTGTAATCGTAGAAGCTCTGGGTAAAGTTGGCGGGGATGGCCGTGATGCGGTACTTGTTCACGTAGTCCAAGACAGTCTTGGCCTCGGCGAGGAAGTCGTCTTTGTACCAATCCAGGATTTGTGAAAACTGCACGGTCTTGGTGCCGGTATTCACCTTGATGAAATTGGTGTTGTTGAGGGCCGCCTTGGTGATGGCTTCCAGTTTGGCCTCCACGTTGGTGGGGGTGAATGCGTAATTGGCGATCGGTGGGCAGCTTTTAGCGGCGCAGACAAGGGCAAAGTGGGTGCGTGGATCTTTGTACACGGCACGAATTTTCTTGTTTTCGATGTCGCTCAGGGTGATTTGAGTACCTGCCAAGTTGAATTTGACGGCGTCAAAAAAGCCGGTGACATCGGTCGGTTTGGCGATCGGATAGTGATCGACGACATTTTTGATCACCAAGATGTTGTAGGCATCGATCAAAAATGCTTTTTGGGTGGCCGCGTCGGCTGCGCTCAGCTTGTAGGTGCCGATCATCGAGACCAGATCTTTCAGCTCGGCAGCGTTGGCTTTGATGCCAGCATAGTCGACCATGCCGCTGTTGATGTTTTTGGCAAAAAAAGCGTCGGCTTTTGTGAAGAAATTGGGGGCTTGCGCCTGACCCATGACACAAGCCAGCAAGAGGGCGAAGAAGAGAATGTGTTTTTTCATACGATTGACTTTCCTTGAAGTTTTTTGACGACTGCACTTAAGCGCGCGCCACAAGGGGACTACAAAAGTCGGGCCGAAAAATTGGGAACCCGTGATCCTGAACGAAATTGATAAAAAACTGGCCGAATGGCAAGTGTAATTGCAAAAAATCTATGCTTCCCCGCTGCGATTCACCAGAATCAGTAAATTGGGCGCAAAGCAGAATGCATGTCTGGCACACAGATCCGTCTTCGATGGTTACAGTTTGTCTTACTCCTCGTCGTGGGCGTGCTGCTCACGGTGCTGGCTTTTGGGGGTGTAGATTTGCAGCTGATCTGGCAAGACATCGCCAAGGCCAACTGGGCCTGGATCGTGCTGTCGGTCTTGCTCACCTTGCTAGGGCACCTGAGCCGCGCGCGGCGCTGGCAATTGCTCATCCAAAGTGCGGGGCACGAGGCCGGCATCATGGCCTGTTTTGTGGCGATGATGACGGGCTACCTGAGCAACCTCGGCATTCCCCGCATCGGCGAATTGGGGCGCTGTGCCAGCTTGGCCCGGCTGACCAAGGTGCCCCTGATGGCGCTCGGCGGCACCGTCGTCGCTGAACGCGTCGTGGACCTGCTCACATTTGTCTTGCTTTTGCTGCTCACCATGGGCTTGGCTGGAGAGATCGTGCTTGATTTCTGGGCTGAATTTATGTCCAGACCGATAGGGCTTATGTGGACTTGGCGGATGGGTGTCTTGGCGGCTGTGGTTTTGGTGGGTTTGATTTTGCTGGGCTGGTTTGTGTGGGGGGGCGCTGGCAAAAATAAGCGGCCAATGGTGGAACGGCTCAGGGGCTGGGGCCGCGAATTATGGGCGGGGATGTGGAGCGCTGCGCGTGCGCGGCGTCCGCTGGAGTTTGCCCTGCACACTGTGCTGATCTGGATGGGCTATTATGTCGCGCCGCTGTGTACCCTGCTCGCCCTAGACCTTGGCGGTGACCAGGTGTTTGTGGTCGCCTATTATGTGTTTGTGTTTGGCAGCCTGGCGCGCACGCTGCCCCTGCCTGCCGGTGCGATGGGGGCCTATCATTACCTCATCACCCACCTCATGATTGCGCTCGGCTATACCTATAGTGTGGGCCTCGCGACAGCGACGCTCAACCATGCCGTGCAGACCATTTTTTACCTGATTTTTGGCTTGCTGGGTTTGTTGGGATTTTTCATTTTGCTGCGCCGGGTTGATGCCGAAGTTTCTCAAGAAAGCCATCCGACCCAAAACAACAACACTCCCACGCCATAGCTGAATGCATTCGCACAAAAGGAAAAGAGCAGGGATTTGCCAAGCTGCGCCCGAAAAATGAGCATCGCCGCAAGCGCCTCCGTGAGCCACACGCCGATCTCTAGCAAGTAGACATTGGTGTCCCAGTTGATGATGGCGAGGTTGATGAGGGGATTGGTGAAGCCATTCAGCAGGATGCAAAACACAATGGCCTGCCACCAGCCCTGCTTGTGCCAAAACAGCAAAAAGATGGGCAATTCCAGCAAAATCGTAAGGCCAAGGTAGATCAGGAGCATGGCTTAGTCGGCTTGGGGATTGCGGCGCAGGAAAGCAATCACGCCGCAAATCAGCGCGAATAGCGGCAATGCCAAGCCGCCCAACCAACCGATGGGAGATAGGCTGCCCCTCACAGTGCCTTGCACTTCGCGGCCTTTGAGGTCCATGAGGGAATTGCTGTCGACCTCCAAGCTAAGCTTGCCATCCTGAATATTGAGGATTGTTACCCTGTGCAAACGATAGCGTATCACTTCCAAGTCGGCATATTCCACACTGCAAGGGATCTCGTCAGACACAAAGTGCTCCTCCCCTCGGTTACCAACAACTTGGTAGCTCCAGCCTTGATTTCCGATGGAAACGTAGCGGCCTGGGATCAGCAAATCAGATCCAAAGATTGGGGAGGATTGCGTGTGGTCAAAAGCCCAAATAGAAAACCGAAATTCAGGATAGTCGTCGCCATTCATCAATTGGATGCACTGAAGAATTCCCGGACCCGAAGTATCGATGCGGCGGTCTTGCGCCTGCGGCAGCGCGATGTCTGCCTGCAAGCAAGGATGAATGAGCAGCAAAAGCAACGCGGTCGCAAACCAGGCTTTCATGCGCAGTCCAAGCCCCGAGTGTGTGGGAGGGCGCTCTGCGCGATCATGCCCGCGGTGTAGCGCATCAGGCGACGGCCGCCTTTTTGCGGAAGAAAAAGAAGGCCACCAATCCGCCGATGCAGACGATTGGCAGCAGGTACATGAACCAACTCTGCTCGGCCAGCGAACCTTTTTGGATTGTCTTCAACACCTTGCCATCGGCGCCGATGAGTTGGCGCTCCACGACCGTGAATTTCAATACTTTTTTATCGAGCTTGACGATCTTGATACGGTCCAGCACATAATCCACGTCATCGGTATGGTCGATAATGGATCCGCCGGCATTTACCTTGGAGACATATTCGCGGCCTTTTCCTTCTGCATAGATGAGGGAGGCGGAGCCGCGATCACCTGTTTTGATGTGCTTCCCGGGCTCCAGGTATACTTTCATGGTACCATTTGGATGGTAGCCCATGTTGTATGTATAGGTCTGGTATTGGATGTAGAATTTGAAGCTCGGGAAATCCTTTGCATTCAGCAGCTCGATAAAGACATCTTGCTCACCTGCTGTGGCGACATCGGCTTGCAATGTTGCAGCTCCGAAGAGCATGATAAATGCGAAGAGGAAAATGGTCAGGACTTTCATGTAGCTTCAATTGGAAAGCAAATTAAATAAATCAAACCGAATTTTTGGGAAATTTTAAGGGATTCAGCTGCAGCCGCGAGCAAATTTAGGACGCGGATTCTGCATGCAGATGCACGTTGTCCCAGCGCAGATGCACCGTTTCCTCTGCAATGCCCAAGATTGTTTCAAAAGGAAATGGCAGCGCAGGTTCCATATTGGGGATCCAAGCTTTGTGGGCTGCATCCACCAAAATAAACAGCCCATCGTCATCGCCCAATGCGCTAAATATCGCCGTCGAGCCTCCAAATGCCGGAATGCCCAAGTCACGCAAGGCTGCAACAGTCTTGTCGTGGGCAAAAGAGGCGAAGCCGATTTCTGAGATGCCGATCACATCTGCAATCCCAAAGGCAGTCTTGTCGCTTTGGGGAATGCGGTTGCGGGCGATGAATTCCAGGATATTGCCAGCAGGATCGTAAAAGTAGACGGCTCGCGCATCCCAATTGGGGAAGGGCACTACACGATTGCCTTCAAACGGCTGCAAGGATATGTCATGCGCCACGAGCCAATCGGAGGCTTGCTCCAGCAGGTCTGGCGGAATGTTGAATGCAAAGTGGTAATAGGCGGGTTCGCCTTGTACAAACTCCAAGACCGATGCGCCGCATCGAAACGCAACCTGCTCCGCAGTGCGCGATACCAACTCAAATCCCAGCAATCCCTCGTAAAATGCCGTCATCGAGCTGATGTCGGAGCAGGTGAGCCGCAGGCGATGGATTTTCACGACTACAAAGGGTTTTGAGGACCGACGACCACATCAAACTTGTAGGTAGCTGCAAATTCTTTTTGCGCTTTTTCAAGCAGCTCAAAAAGATGATCCTCCTCCACCGAAAATGCCTCCCGCACGCTGTCTGCTTGTTCCAGTTGTTGCAGGGTAGCAAAGTGGCTCACCAAAACGGGCAATTCTTGCCTGAAATCCTTGTCCAAGCCTTTTGCATACCACTGTACGAGCGCCTTGGAGGCGTCGCGCAAGGCAGTATTCCCATCAAAATCGGGCATGGCCTCCAGCTTTTTGGTTGCGGCTTGGGCAGTGTCGAGCGCGACTTGCAGCGCTGCGACTGCCCCCAAGCTGTCTGAGCGGTCCACGGCATCGACAAATCCGTCAAAACGATCCACGACCCTGGCTTGCACATCTACAATCGCATCGTTGTAGGCGACTGCATCTTGTGTGCGCACTTGTGGCTTGCAGGCGCTCAGCGCAAGCAAAATCAGCAACAATGGAAGAATGGAAACGTGACGCTTCATGTTTAGTCTTGCAATTGAACTGCAAAATACGGCATTCCCCCCATACAATGAGCAGAATTTACAGAATTTGGAGAACTGAGCATGCTGTTGAATTTTGGGTGGTGAATCTGCGTTTCTGCGTGGTTATGGGTTTGTTGCGGGATGTTTTGATGGTTGTTGATCTCGTAGGCACGCGATGCACCGCGTGCCTACGAGATCAAATCCGCACGCACATCACCCACGAATAGGCGCATTGGCACATCTGTCGGCTCTGCGATCATCCTTCCATTGCCATATTGCTCATTCCTTTGCAGCTTTGTAGAGATTGATACATTCTACTTATGCGTGAAATGAAGTCTTGGATTGCGCTTGTGATTGGGTTGTTGTGGATGTCTCTGGGCATGTCACAGACCTTTTTGGAAACCCAAAAAGGTGCCTCGGCGCCGACTTTTCCTGAATTTCAGCGCCGCCTGCATGAGTGGAGTGTGCAAGCGGGTCCGCAAAAGCCCAAAGGCTGGAAATGGCTCAAGCGCTGGGAAGATTTTGAAACGCAGCGCATGAACCCCGACGGCAGCCTCTTCGACAGGGGCGTCTATGCCGAGGCCGCCGAGGCGGTCGCCGCGCAGAAAACTGCCATGTCCAAAATGGCCAGCACCACTAGCTGGTATCCATTGGGCCCCAATGATTATGCGATTCCTGACAATTCTTATTGGGAGCCCGGCATCGGGCGCATCAATTGCATCGCCTTTCACCCGACCATCGCGAGCACTTATTGGGTGGGTGTGGCGCAAGGCGGTGTCTGGAAGACGGTCGACAACGGGCAGTCATGGACGCCGCTCACCGACAATCTGCCGATATTGCGCATCAGCGACATCTGCGTGAACCCTGTCAACACCGATGAGATTTACATCTCTGTGGGCGACATGGCCTATTTTGGAGCCGGGCTGTCGCTCGACAACCGCAAGCGGCATACGCATTATGGACTCGGTGTGTACAAAACGACGGACGGCGGGCAGACTTGGAATCCGACCGGACTTGCTTTGCAGCAGACGGATTATGATTTTTCGCTCACTTGCAAGGTATTGATTCATCCCAGCAACTCGCTTGACTTGGTGGCTGCAGGCACGCATGGCATCTGGAAATCGGCAGATGCGGGCGTGAGCTGGACGCAAGTGCATGACAGCATCATTTGGGACATGGAGCGCGACCCTGTCGATCCACAGGTGATTTATGCATCGACGGGTTACCGCGCGACGCTGCAACAAGGCTCGGCGAGCATCATGAAATCGACGGATTTTGGAGCGACTTGGACGGTATTGCCTACAGGCATTCCCGCCCGTGGTGTCGTGCAGCGCATCGAGCTTGCGGTCTCGCCAACCGATCATAATTATGTTTATGCCCTCTGTGCGGGCATGGATGCTGGCTTTGCAGCCTTGTACCGCTCCACAGATGCGGGTACGAGCTGGGTTCAGCAGAGCACGAGCCCCAATATTTTGGAGTGGGGCGACGGCTTTGGTGGAGGTGGTCAGGGCTGGTATGATTTGGCGATCATCGTCGACGCCGCCGACCGCAATACCATCTATACAGGTGGCATCAATATGTGGGCATCTACCGACGGCGGCGTCAACTGGAATGGCTGCTCGCTTTGGTACAATAGCAATGGCTCTTCGCTCCACGCCGATCAGCATCAATTTGCCCACAATCCGCTGAGTGGCAAATATTATGTCTGCAACGATGGCGGTTTGTACGCCACCAATCAGATACAAATTGGCTCTTGGGACGATGTCAACAACCTGCCGGGTTATGTATGGCCTACCACTTGGGAGAAGCTGAGTGCTGGCATGCAGACGACTTCCTTTTACCGCTGCAGCACCTCGCCAGCTGCTCCCGGCAATCTCATAGCTGGTGCGCAAGACAACGGCACGTATTTTTATGATGGGAGTATTTGGCACAATATTTTTGGAGGTGATGGCATGGAATGCATTTTGCATCCCAGTGATCCGCTCACTTTGTATGGCTCCTCACAATATGGCTATCTCTCAGGGAGCAATGATGGTGGCTTGTCATCGTTTGGGGTGAATGTAACGGGCGAGGCTGGAGAATGGACGACACCTTACCTGCTCGACCCAACAAATCCCGATATTATGTATGCCGCTTATGGCAATGTACACAAGAGCTTAGACGGCGGCCTGTCATGGAATCCGATCTCCAACTTTCCTGTGAATAGTGGCTTGGGTCAGCCCAATATCAGCTCGGCGCTTGCCGTTGCCAAGAGTGACCCCAATTATATTTATGTCGCTAAGCGCTTTTACTACAGCTATGGTGAGCCGAGCGCGATGTGGGTGACGACGGATGGCGGCACGACCTGGACCGACCGCAGTCTGGGGCTGCCCGATTCGCTTTACCTCACCTATATTGCGGTAGATGCCGATGCGCCTAGCACGGCTTGGGTGACGGTGGGTGGCTTCATTCCCGGCATCAAGGTTTTCAAAACGACGGATGCGGGCTCGACTTGGAGCAATGTGAGTTACAACCTACCCAATGTGCAAACCAATTGTGTCTTGCACGATGGCTTGCATGCACACAACCCAATTTACGTCGGGCAAGATTTGGGTGTATATTATTTCAATGACACCCTCAGCACTTGGGAATTGTATGCCGCCGACCTGCCCAATGTGGTCGTGAGTGAGTTGGAGATGGATGCTGGCAGCAATCAGATTGTGGCCGCCACATTTGGTCGCGGGCTTTGGGGCGTGAGTCTGAAAGATGACGTGCTAGCCTATACGCAACCCGGCCGGCCGACCTATCTGTCGATGCAAATCGTGCCCAACCCCAACAATGGCAATTTTGAACTGCAGTTTGAAGGCGCAGCCGCCAATGGGCTCATGGTTGAAATCATCGATATTATGGGGCGCATCGTGCATTCTGAAAAGACAGCGCCGTTTGCTGCAAGCCACCGACAACTGCTGCAAAAGCAGCTCGGTCCCGGCAGCTATTTTGCCCGTGCATCAGGAAATGGTGGCCGCTGGGTGAAGCGATTTGTGGTGAATTGAGGCATTCTCCTGAGCCTGTTGGCTGACGCGCGAGCGCCCGCCTCACGCATTCACGCTTCGCTCATCTGCTCACGCGCAAGAACTCGTCGTATTTGAAAAATTCGCTGTCGCTGGACGGGTGTTTGGAGAGAAATGCTTCGATTTCCTCCTTTAGATTTGCATTCGGCTTGATGTAGAGGCTGTTGTTGATGCTCTCCAAAATCTGTAGCATGCCCGCCTCCTTCTCGATGGTCGGCGAGGCCAATAATTCAATATGGTCGTGCTTGCATTGCGGAATGCGGTAGGCGAGCGTCTCATATTCCTTGAGATCAAGCCGCAATGCAAATTCAAAAATCTCAATGCGCAGGCGCAAACTTTCGTCGGCGGCATGGAGGGCGTCTGAGAGTTGCAGCTTCAGGAGGTGCTTGAGCGCAGACTTGTATTTGCGCAATCCATATTCCAAGATTGCGAGGTTCAGACAAATGAAGATGAAGTGTTGAGGCACGCTTGAAATGGCCTCGTTGGCGAGCATGCTTTCCAGCACTTTGATGCCGGCCGTGAGGTCACGGCTGGAGTAATTGAGAAATAGGCTATTGTAATAAAAGAACTCATATTTCGAACGCAAAAATTGGCCAAATTGATCCATTGCGACGTTTAGGCGCTCCACATAAGCCAACGATTCATCAATCTTGCCATTTTTGAAAAGCGTATTGATGATGTAGGTGAGCATTTGTAGTTTGATATCATGATTGGTGCGGTGAAAGAGTGACTGCTGTACAAAATTGTCATAGGTTTCGATCAGGTAGATTTCGAGCGCGGCATAGTCCCGCTGATCAAGCAAGATTTTGCTCACGCCATCATACATCTTGAACCTAAATTTAGGATCGGCCATGATGGTAGGATCTAGCGAAAACTCCTCAACAGTATTGCGCAAAATCTGCATGGTATTTTCATCGGCAGTGCCCGGGTTTTGGGTGCGCCTGAGGCGGTGATTCACCATTGCGAGCACATTGTCGATTTCCCAGAGTTGATTGAGGCGCTTGCGGTTTTCGCCGCGTCGCTGAATGTATTGTTCAGGGTCGATGCTAGTGAGCTCAAAGGACAGGCTGATGTATTCTCCCAAAATCACATCCAACAATTCCGGAAGGTCGAGCTGCACGATTTTCTTTTCAGCCTTTTTCAGGTAGTAGCCTGCGATCTCATATTGAAGCTTTTTGCGGTAGAGCATCGCCAAGGACAGGTCATGGAGGGCAGCGATCATTTCGTCCTTGTCCCAGTGGAGCAAGGCGATGCTTTTGCCGACCTCTTGCAGCAGGCGATTGCAGAGGCGATGGTAGGTATTGGGGCGAGCATCCTTGCCATAGAGGTGGCGCTGCGCCTTCCGGTCCTGAAATTCATGGTCGTTCTTGCGCATGTAGTCAAAGAGCTGCAGGTCTTTGCGATCTTCCTCCTCATGTGAGCGCAGGGCAAAGAGCTTGAAGTTGCGCTGCTCTTCCTTGCTCATCAACCCAATGATTTTATGCAGTACCGTTCCCATATTTTCCTTTTGGATGCGTAATCAAATATAGAAAAGTTTTCGTAATTTTTGAGAAATAGCGTATGTTGGACGATAATTTGAAATGGACACCCCATGATCTCAAGGAAAAGAAAAGGATTCTTCGTTTTGCTCTTGGTTATTTTTCTAGGCTTTGGCACTGTGCGTGCGCAGTCTGCGCTCACTATTGAATGGGCAGACAGCCTCACAAGCTCGCCGATCCCGAGCTCACAGGTCTTCAATGACACTGTGCGCTACTCGTTTCACATCATGAATCTCACGAGCACACCCTTCGTCGATACCCTCTATTTTAGGTTGCGTACCACATTGGACACATTTCAATTGGGGCCCATGCTTTCGCTGAGCATGCCCCCGCAAACCGATACTTTTGTTACTTTTCTGGACAGTACCACTGCTAATAGATACAGCGGGGGCATCAACGTGGTAGTGGTTTGGCCTACTGCGCCGGGAAATATTTTCGCCGACACACTCAGGGGAAACCTCTTTGTCGGGGAATTGGCGGCCGATGATGGAAGGCATATCTTGTCGCGCATCGAGGCCTACCCCGTGCCCAGCCGAGACGAAGTACACTTTGCAATTCGAGATGCCAGGGCCAAAGTCGTGAAAACGGTCATCAGCAATAGCTTTGGAGAGGTAATCCTCAGCTATGACCACCTGCCTGAAACGGTCATGATGACTGCGTTTGGGAGCGGTCTCTATTTTGTGACGGTCATGGAGTCATCTGGGCAGCGGACTACCTTGAAGGTCATGAAGGAATAGCAAATGGATTTTCAGGTTCGGGCTGCTGATGGGTGCATTCTCAGTGATGCAACTATGCTCGCTGCCATCAAGCTTTGTGAAAATGTACTCCTGAAAAAGTGAACCGCAAAGTTCGCAAAGGACGCAGAGTCAGTCATACGCTCCGCGTCCTCTGGCGATGCTGTCTCATCGCTGTCTGCGGTTCTCATTTGGCCACCTTGCTTTTCACAGAATCCAATCGATGCGAGTAGCTAAGCGGCCGCCACATTCTGAATCGCCCCTCAGAGAATATTTTCATTCCCCTGTATCTTTTCTCGAATCCCTCCGTAAGTTTGCTTTGTATTGCAAAGTGCTTTGAATATGGACGATCTCAAGGAACACCTCAGGGACATTTCGGAAATCAGGGGGATGATGGAGCGCCACTCCAAGTTTCTCTCGCTCAGCGGCCTCTCGGGTCTCAGCGCAGGCTTGTGCGCCCTGATCGGTGCCATTGTCGCTTGGTTTTACCTCGGGAAATCGCAGGACTTTACCGGCGTGCCCATCCGACACACCGTCCATGAACTCTACTGGTTTTTTGCGATCGATGCCGGCTTGGTCATGGTCTGTGCATTGGCCCTGGCGACAGTGTTCTCCCTGCGCATGGCGCGCAAAAAGAGCATTCCCATCTGGTCGCCCTCAGGCAAGCTCTTGATGATCAATCTGCTCATTCCCCTGCTGGTGGGTGGCGCATTCTGCCTTATCCTCCTCTACCACGGCGAATTGGAGATCATCCCGGCGGCCATGCTGCTATTTTATGGACTCGCCTTGCTCAATGCCAGCAAATTCACGCTTCCTGAAATCCGCTATCTTGCATTCACAGAACTCATTTTGGGCTTGGCTTGCACCCTTTGGTGGCAGCATTCGCTCATCTTTTGGGCATTGGGTTTTGGCATCGGCCATATTGTTTATGGAGGGGTGATGTATTTCAAATATGAACGGTGAAAGAGCACCTCGATCATATCAATAAGGTTTTTGAGAACCGCATCCGCCTGGCAATCATGTCATTGTTGATGGTGGCCGAAGATATCGATTTTAATACCCTTAAGGAGCGACTCGACCTCACCGATGGCAACCTCGCGAGCCATACCACCAAGCTTGAGGAATGCGGGTATATCGAGGTCGGCAAAAAGTTCATCGGCAAGAAGCCGCACACGAGTTACAAGGCCACTGCCGCTGGCAAACAAGCTTTCAAGGACCATTTGGATGCCTTGGAGCGCATCATCAGAGGCGGCGGATGGAGCTGATATTTTTTTGCTTATTTACTTTGTAGTACAAAGCACTTTCTGGAATATGAAAACAAATGACAGTTTTGCAGCTTGGGCGGATTGGTACAGAAACTACCTCGACCGCCAGATTCAGATCGATTGGAACACCTTTGAGCGGCTCCCGGCCGACTTGAAACAGGTCGTCGGCGACTCCGTGCGGCAGTTTCAGCTCGGGGAGAGCGGCGAGGCCCAAAACCTCAAATCCAAAATCGCCCGTTACGTGCAAAAGGGTGGCGACCGCGCCTACCAAGACGCGATGGAGTGGTTCATTTTTGAGGAAAACCGCCATGCGCGCCTGCTAGGCCGCTTCATGGCCCTCGAAGACATCCCCAAGGTCACTTCCCACTTTTCAGACAAACTCTTCCGATTTGTGCGGCATGGCGTCGGGCTGCGCCATGCGATCACCATCTTGCTTTCTGCCGAGCTCATCGCCGTACCTTATTATACAGCGCTGAGCCAAGCCACCCAATCCCCGATCCTTACGACCATTTGTAAACAGATCCTGCTCGACGAGGCCAACCATATCCGCTTTCAAGCCAAGGCGATCCGCACCCTCCTAGAGGGGCGCGGACCCCTGCGGCGGCGGATGGCCTACGCCTTTGCACGCCTGTTCATGGAGCCTGCCCTCGACATGGTTTGGTTCAACCATGCCCGGCTTTTTCGGGCCGCAGGGTGGAGCTTCAAAGCCATGCGCCGTGCCAGCATGGCGCAATTTGAGTGGGCTTGGAAAATGGTGCTCGATGGCTGCGAAGAAGCCGAGTCCCTGCCCGCACGCGACGCCGGCGAGTCCCTCGCCGCCCGCAGCCTGAGCCGCGAGGCGCTGCTGACCGATATTCACCGTGCTTGAATTGATCCATGAAAAAACAATATCACATCCGATTGTTTGCCTTGTCCATCTTCCAGCGAAGCCTCGGTTTGCTCGCCAGTCTGCCCATTTTCAAACGCCGTTATTACAAATTCCACCTCATCCTGCTGATCCTTCAATCATGAAAAAGTCTCTCGAATATTTGCTTTTGCTTGCTCCCGCGATCTTGTGGGGCCTCGGCGCCCTGCTGCTCGGCGACCATTTCACCTTGCCCAATCGCCTCATTTTGAGCGTTCTGTGTACCGCATCGGGCGCGGGCGCCTTGCTCATGCAGCGCAAGCTGCCGGGCCTGCTCGCGCTCGTCGCGGGCTTGGGCCTGCTCGCCTCCGTGCCCATCACGCACGACATGCCGGCTGCATCGTTCACTCTGCGCATGCAAGATTATGACTTGCCGCAGCAAGTGAGTGCGCGCAATCCAGCGGCGATGGCGATGCTGCAAGACAATGCGGCGGATTTGGTGAGCCTCAAGGGCGAGCCTCTGCAAGCTGCCGAGATTGCGGCGGCGCAAACGGCTTATCCATTCACTTACACGAGTTGTGCAGCCGGCGGGCGCAGCTTTTTGTCGCGGCATCCGATCACGCAATTGAGCGAGGAGCTGCGCATGGGCGCCACGCAATTGCGTGGCGAGTTGCAGCATGGCGACACCGCGGTGCGGTTTGTGGTGCTCGATTTTTCAGGATTGGAGAGCGAAGCGCAGGCGCGCAGCTTGGCGCGGGAATATTTGGCGGGTGAGCGCGGCGCGAGCATCGCGCTCATTGACACGGGCCGCTCAGGCAATCGGGTACCGATGGAGTGGATCAGCTATACGCCGGGCTATGCCCGGAGTCAGCAACCGATGGCGGGTTTTCTGGGCAGATTTGATGGCGGGGCCGATGATTCCACGCAGCTATTGCTCTACTCGCCGCGTTTGCGCTGCCGGGCCTTTGACCAGTCCGGTTTGGGAATGGAAGCCACTTATACCCTGAATTGAGCCATGCAAAATACCAGTCTCCACCCCGTAGCGCACGCTCCGTTTAGCCGGAGTTATGACGCCAATGCGCATGCTCGGCAGCGCATCCAAATTTATTTTTGGGCGAGTATTGCAATCCAGTTCGTGCTGATCTTGGCCTATTTGTTTCCGCCAATGCTTGCTTTTTTCACGGCTGGCAAGCCCACGAATCAATTTTATGCGCAGGGATTTGTGTTTTCCCTGCTGCTGATGCTCATGTCCTGTTCGATGGATGCAGATGTCATTTCTGATCAGCCGCCAATTTCACTTATTTCGTTGGGTATTTTGCTGCCACTAGAGCTCTTGGCGATGATCGCGATGTTTTTTCAATACCTTATTGCGGAGTAGGTAATTGTTGATAGTATGGAAATAATGATCAATCACCAGCAACACCCAAGTGTACGCATTGCATTGATGTGGAGTGCATTGGGGATTAATGTTCTGGTTTTGGGATTTGTTGTGCTGGAAGGAATGGGCATCACCAATATTTACGACTTCAAGAGTGAATGTACAGGTGTTTATGGCATGGTCTGCGGATGGACATTTTCGCTGTTTCCTTTGTTGGCGGCTGGAATCGTGCGCAGTCAACGCATTGCAGCTTGGCATAATATTGCGGTGGTTTTGTATATTCTGGTGGCACTGCTGGAGGCGTTTTTTGCTTTTTTCGGGTTGATGTTTTGTGATTTTAATCTGGCAAGTTTTGGTTGATAATCTTGTATGTTAATCGGCATGGTCTTCAGCAGGCCAAAAAATTTGTCATTTCGACCGGAGTGATCGAGGGAGCGAAGCGAGCCGATCACGTAGCGGAGAAATCTAGCGCCGCCAGATACAAGTCTCGCTTAACTACTCCCATTTGCGATTTCCGCTAAGAGCACTGCACCAGAAGTGCAATTTAGTAGGAGGTGTATCGATAGGCGCAAGATTTCTCCGCTACGTTTTTTGGGATTTGCAGCAGCTCTTCCAGAGCCTTGCAAATCCCAAAAAAC